>JASLXP010000361.1 GCA_030740295.1 Planctomycetota bacterium | reverse complement strand
AATGAAAGCAGCGCTCTTGCATGGCCCATTGACAATGTTCCACGTGAAACATTGTCTTTGATATCATCAGGTAAGTCCAGCAACCGAAGGAAGTTAGCGACCGTTGCCCGTTTCTGCCCGACCCGTTCAGCGACCTCTTCCTGGGTTAGGGAAAACTCCTCAAGGAGCGTTCTGTAACCCCGGGCCCTTTCGATTGGATTCAGATCCTGACGCTGTATGTTCTCAATCAGTGACAGCTCGAGGTTCTTTTTGGAGTCGATATCCGGCTTTTCAATGACAGGAACCGTCTCCATCCCAGCCAGCTTTGCCGCACGCCAGCGCCTTTCGCCTGCGATAATCTCAAAACCAGAGAAACTGGCCGATTTTCTGACCGTAATCGGCTGCAGTATTCCATGCAGTCCGATTGAGGATGCGAGCTCATTGAGAGCTCCCTCTTCGAAGAACGTCCTGGGCTGGCTGGGATTCGGACGAACAGAATTGATATCGACTGTTCTCAGGGTTTCTTTAACCGCAACTTCATCAACTCCATCGGACATCAGCGAACCAAGTCCCCGTCCAAGCTTTTTAGCGAGCATATCGACCTCCAATCGTTATGGGCCTACGAGATGTTCCACGTGGAACATTTCAAACACCAGCATATGGTGACTCGGATTTAAGCCTTTCAACCGTTCAGAAGCCACCTCAATCACGCCAAACGCGGTATTTTTTGGCCACCAAGCTAAAAATCACAGTCCGAACAACAGGATTGCCCAAACAAGCAGTAGACGGAGGCGTGGCCAATCGGCTGAACAAGGGGAGCATCTGCAGAAGGGCTCTCCGAATACCATCCAAGATGTTTGAGGCCTGCACGATTAGCTGCGTTAAGTAGCCGCTCAGAGGTAAAAGCACCGAACCAATGCTCATTACAGAGACGAATGCCCTCGCCACGGAAAACGCCTTGGACCATTAGCTCAACCCAATGTCGCTGATTGTCACCATCAAACCCGTCCGCCGCATACTGGAAAGAGACCTCAAGCCAGTCCCCAAGGTTTTCTACAACCCAATGCTGAACCAAATCTGAAGGCAGCGAAGAGTCAGAGACATGTAAATCCAGTAGATAAAGACCATTAGGCAGCAGACATCTGGACACGCAATGGAAATGTTCCTCAAGCTGGCCACTCCCGTGTAAATGGTGAACCGTACCACAGAGACAAAACGCCGCATCGAATGTTCTGTTTTTATCGAACTGCCAGAGATTATCATTGTAAAGGGTGATCGGATAGCCAGAACATCTCTGACGCCCTAATGCGACCATCGAATCGCAGTTATCGAATCCTTCACAGTGATGCCCTGCCCGAGCCATTTCAACGAGCCACTCGCCGCATCCGCATCCCATATCAAGCACTTTAGACTCAGAGGGCAGAGAGTAGCTCTGTCTTAAGTCTTCAAAAAAATGCACTTCAGCCTCCAAACACCTGCTGAAAGCAAATTCGTAGACCTCCGGCCGTTCATATACCTCAAATTTTTCACCCGAACCGACACACATCACTTAAGTCCCAGCCAGACCTGAAAAGCAATCAGTAGCTTCTGAAGTTTCGAAAGCGATGTTCGTCCATCAAAGACCTGGAATTCATTCGTTCGTATTTTCTCTAGCACTGAATGATACACCTGGCCCATAATCTGGGCTGCCAACATGTTTCTCCTGTCTTTCGCAGGAAGGGTGGAGGATGCCCTTTTATAATATTCCTCAGCACGCTCAGCGTGGAACGCAGCCAAATTAGTAAATTGCGCTGTGTAATTCTTTTGCAGAATATCCTGCTCCTTTAATTCATAAGTCTTGATGTCCTCCAGCGGAATATAAATCCTGTCCATCGCAGCGTCATCACCAACGTCTCTAAGAATATTAGTCAATTGCAGAGCGATGCCGAGATATTCAGCATACTTTTTAGTTTCAGGCTCCGTGTATTCAAAAACCTCTATACACATCAAACCGACTATCGAGGCCACCCGATAGCAATATAAATAAAGATCGTCAAAAGTCTGGTAACGACTATGTTCAAGATCCATCTCAACGCCCAGGATCAACTCTTCAAAATAGTCCTTCGGAATACTATATTCTGAAACACATTCTTGCAGATCCTTCATCATTGGTATGCTGGGATCGCCTGAATAACAGACATCCAGTTCCCTACGCCATTCGTCAAGTTGACGTTGCTTTTCCGCAGTTGGCACATCCTGGTCTGCTATATCGTCTGAATGCCTGCAGAACGCATATATGGAACGTATCGCACGCCTTTTCTCTTCAGGCAGAAAGAAAAAAGAAAGCGAAAAACTCGAGCCGCTTTGTTGAGTTAATTGCTTAGCATTCAGCTTCAAATTGGCCTGTGCATCGTTCATATAGTAGTTCTGAAAACTATACTAATTTATGAGTATGAAAAGTACTGACGATCAATTTCACTTTATTGAGAGAGGTCACATCTTGAAGGTGAGCGGCTGCCGCAATGTTTAGTAGCCGACAGCCAGGCAAAAGCAATTCAAACCGGTCGAGCGAATAGCAAATCAGACAAGAATCAGAATAAAGGAATCGCAAAAGTATGGTTCTTTTCAAATTCTGAGATGAGATCCCATGCTTGAATTCGCATCAGATGTAAATCAGCCAAACAGTCCCAATACGAATTCCTAATGGGAATTCCGTAAGAGTCTGACTTCCTCGGACCCTTTGTAGCAAAAAAGAGGCTCCAAGCGGTTTTTCGACCGTGCTTAAATAATGGCGATATTCTATTGCCGAAAGACACGCGGGAAAAGAATTCCTATCAGAGCTGAAAGACTCTTTTCAGAAATAGGCTTCGGTTCTGGGCGCAGTGCATCGATGATTAGTGAATCCAACACTGTCATCGAAGGATATAGCTTACATCATCACCATTGCCAGGCATCCCCCAGTCAATCTGATTTCCGATCTGATTCAGATACATCCTGTGGCAACAGATTGCAGCTACGTATGCCCCAACCTTTCCACATCCTCGGCGTTTGCGCCACCGGCGAATCTAACCCTTGCGAATTCCCGGTACTAGGCGGCGCAGGCAGATTTCATTTCGGAAGGCAGCGCATCGACACTCTTCAACACTTCGGCGAACTGCGTCAGCGTCTGGTCTGGCGGCCTGACGGCGCCGTGTTTTTTCATCTTGCGGTCCATCCGGCTCAACAGGGAGAGCAGGGCAAGGCCGACCTCATCTTCGGCGGCATCGACCATGCGTCTGTATCTGCGCACCAACCAGATCGTGCACGCGGCCACAACGAACAATTTGAGGATCTGGGCAGGCCATGCCTGGCTGATCACCAATCCCCAGAGGAAGACCAGTGGCAGCATCAGGAACCCGATCACTCCATGGGACTCATAAAAATCCTGGAAGCGCATCAGCCAGAATTCTGACCGGGCCATCCAATACTCGAACTGTCCGGGCGGCGTCGTGCGCCGGTAACTTGGCGTGGCCTCAACGGTCATCCATCCCAGATCGGGATCCAATGCCTCTACCCATGCGTGCGCGCGACGATTGCGGAAAAAGCGCGTATTGCCTCCGGCACTTTCCGGGAAGGCGAAACCGGTCACATACCGCGTCCTTACCCCGCCCAGCCGCAAGAGGAGCGCGGCCGCGGTGGCGAAGTATTCACAGTGCGCTGCTTTGCGTTCGAGCAGAAAATGGGTGAAAGGGTCTTTGCCCTTCGGCGTGAAGAAAAAGTAAGAATACTTGTAATGCGTCCTCAGATACCGCATGACCGCTACCCGTTTGTCATACGCGGTGGTGCAGTTCTCAAACAGGCGACCGGCGAGTTTGTGAATCTCTGCATCGAGGAGCGGGACCTGCAATTGGGCTTGTCCAAACGCGGTCCATTGGTCCTTCGAATACTCGATTCTTGGCAGCTTGATGCCACGGTCCGAAACAAACGTGTGAAGGGCGATGTGCGTGGCATTCCGAACCGGCCAGATAACCGGCTTCGGATTCCATGCTATCCCGTTTGCGTCTAAAGCCAGCCGTGTGGAGGTGATCAACCATTCCGACCGAGGAGGCAGGAAGATATGACCACGTGCAACGTCGGTATCAGTGCGGATCCGGAGCTGATTCAGGTCATTTGGCTTTTTGGCATGCAGAGCACTCCATCTGCCGCCAACCAGGTCGTAGTGATATTGCCGCCCTAACCAGGAATTGTGATCTACCTCCTGCGGCTGCGAAGCCGGATGCCATTCTCTTCCGTCGAAATGATCAAAGGCCATCCCTCGGAGATAGGTAGGAGTAGGCCCCCTGCGGACCTCCATCCAGACTACAATCTGCTCCGACTGCTCCCCCATGTGGAAGTTGGTGATCTCGTCCAGTCGTCCCTGCGCGCTGAAACCAGGATGGCGGTTTACGATGATCCTGGATGCAAACTCTCGGATACTGTTCTCGATGCCGTTGAAGAGCCGGTGAATCGTATTCCGGTGCGCATACATGGAAGTGGTCGTCACCCAGCTCAGCAACAGCACCGGCAGCAGTACGCGTCCGGTTGGTCTTGGCGCGGCTCGTTCCCCACATTTTGAAAAACACGCGCACAGTGAGAGGAAGGCGATAGACAGGTATTGGTAGGAAGTGCTGAACGCGAAGTCTCTCGAGACATTCCCTGCTCCCACCATTGCCAGTGCACCGTAGAAGACAAAGCGAGGGCTCATTCGCTCGCGCTTCAAGAAGAACTGAAATACCTGAAGCGTCATCAAGAAAAAAGAAATCACCGCGGTCTCTGAATAGGAGGGACGGATGACAGCAACGTACCCCGCAATGCCAGTTTTACCGGGCGCCAACCGAACGTAATAGAACCACCAGCAGAAGGTTGGCAGCCCAAGGGCAAGGGACAGTAACGCCTCCTCCCGTGCCGAAAGCTGGAACGAAAGCACGCGGGAATGCCCAATCAGGGCCAAGGCAATCAGAACAAGAATCAGCGGGATGGCCTGCGGCCAATACAGGCCAAATGCAATGCCTTGAACCCCCAGCATCAGTAAAGCGGTGCGGCGTTGGTTCATACGGATGTCGCCTCCCCGCTGCTGATCTTCTCCGGATGAAGCCAGGTGACACAGAGATTGTCGGGATGCAGGTTGCCCGGCAGGAGTTCCGGCTCTCGACTCTCAGTCTCGTTCACCTGTTCTTCCGAGACGAGAACCACCTTCACCCGCGCGCCTCTTTCGAGGAGCCTTTTCACCAGGGCACGGCGAGGTTCATCCCAGGCCAGCAGTACGAGCACGAAGCGCGAACTTGTTGATTCCACCACCTGCGCGGCGGATGGCTCGAATCCTGATTCCGTTTCGTGCTCGACAATGCCCAGAGCTTCCAACATGTCCTCGAGCGTGACGCTGGCTCCGGGCTCATGGACGCTTCTTCTGCCGCAGAGGAGGCAGCCATCCAGACGATTCTGCTCGCAGAGATAATCCGCGAGCGCAGCGGTGATGGAAACCGCGGCTTCAAACTGCGGGCTTCGCCTGCGCGTGGCCGCATGGGGGAGCGTTGTATCAAGGAAGAGAACGCTGGAATCCCTGTGCTCCATCTCATATTCACGGACGGTCGGCGCTCCCAGCCTCCCCCAGGCGCGATGATCGAAACGGCGCACGGAGTCGCCCGGTCGATAGTCCCGTGAGCCGAAGTATTCATTCGATTGTCCGCTGCGCTCTGCGAGCTTGATGCCTTCATCTGTCTTCCGCTTGAAAGGAAGGTCCAGATGTTCGATCCGGTGAAACTTGGGAAGCGCGGTAATGGAGATTTCAGATGGGCCGGAATTCCGAACGTTGACCTGCCGCCTGAACAAACCGAAGGGAAAAAGCGTGAACGCATTCAGGTTGCCCAGCAGATATCTGCCCCGCTCTTCCGGAATGAATTTCAGTTCAGTGGTCGCGCTGTCTCTCCCACCAATCGCTATGGCGTCGCAGTCCAACACGGTGATGTGACGAGGTGCTCTGTCAAAACCGGTAATGATTTCATATCCGGAAATCGAATTCACGTTCTGTAACTTCGCAGACACCGTGCATTTCTCACCGGCCTTGACCGTCCGAGGGCAATTCGCTGTGAGGATCAGGGGGGGGCAGAACAGCCGGGAATAGAAGAACGCTCCCACAAACAGAAACAGCATCGTTACCGAATAATGGAAGATGGGAATATTCAGGCTGACCAGCGAAGCCGCTGCGGCAACGAGGAAAGCGGTCAGCAGATACTTGCCGAACGCGGTCAGCCCGTTCCACCACCCACGCCAGATCCAACGAAACGGCCACCAGAGGATGAAGGCAATACCTGCCAGTAAGCGCAGCGGATGTCGGATGAGAGGATGGGTCATGCGAAGATTATCATGTTGGACACTTTGAGAAGCACGCCTTCTTTTGGAATGGAGGGATGGCGTCTGGCTCGTAGGATGTCATGGTCGCCAGGGAGGTCCGCCGCATCGTAGGCAAACCTGTAAAATGGGACTCCTCGCCCAAACCGTCTCAAAGGGCTACGATTTTCGTGACGGACTTAGGCTGCCGCCGGTCGTCCTGATCTTTATCTCACCACTTTCCGCGAGAACCACGCTCAACCAATCATGAGAACAGCCCTTCTTCTGCCGCTCGCTTTATTCGGGCTTCCTCTTCTTGCGGAACACCGGTACTCATTCGACCACGAAGAGATCACTGGAACAGCCGTCGGCGATCCGAGCTTCGAAGACAAGGGGGCCGTCGAAGTCTGGTTGGATCGTGAAGCAGAGGTCTCGGTTAAAGCCATCCCCGCGGGCAATTACGAGGTAAAAATCGAGGGCCGTTACATCGGGAAACGGAATGTCCGATACTCGATGAATATGCAGGTGACGCTGGCGGGCAAACCGGCGAAGGAGCAATCCATCTGGTGTAACTCGATGCCCTTCGACGGAAAGTATCACGAAATCAAAAGACGCTTCCGCGCGAATCATCGAACGGCATTGAAACTCTCATTTTCATTTGAAGATCACGCGCTCGAAGAAGAGGCGAAGGCGCTGGCGGAACAGAAGCTGGCGAACATTGCCAAACCCACGGTCGATAACGCACTTGATGAAACAGAAGACATCGAAGCCGAGCTCGCGGACCTGCCGAGGCCGGCGGGTACGGACAGCTTTCTGCTCCGGCGCGTCGAAATTGTTCGCCTGCCCGAGCCGGTCGTCATCGAAAAAATCTGGTCGGACAAGATTCACTACTGTCCGGGCGAGAAGGCCGGCATTGATGTCGTTCTACGAAATGTGAGCGCGGCGAATGCGGACGGTCTGCTGACTCTGGAGCTCGTTCGCGGCCTGGACGAGGTCAAACCTCTCCTGAAAGAGCAGCTCACTATAGAAGCTGGCAAGACGCTCACTCGAAACGTTGAGCTTACAACTGACCAGGAATACGGGTACGAGATCCGGGCAGTCATCGCCGATGGCCAGACCGGATGGCGTCACCAGATGAGCGAGTATTTCAGCGTCTCCGAAAATCTCTTTGAGGTCGCGCTTCAGGGCTGGGGGCGCGTCGGCGTCATGAACGACCAGGAGACCATGCGCAACCTGCTGAACATGCCCGAAGAAAAGCTACAGGGCCTGGCACGGGCGGGTGCTCTCGGCAATCGGCGTAATTACTTCAACATGATCGAATACTTCTCGTGGGCCCCGGACGATTTCTTCAATCTGTCTCCAAAGAAAGACGTCTGGTGGTCGGGCACGATGACCTATCTCAAAATCAAACGGGACATGCTTACCGACATTCGTGAGCTTCAAAGCCACGGCATCAAGGTGCTCAGCTACGCGCAGCCATTCGCCATCGGGATCGACACCGTCAAAGAGCTGCGAGTCAATCCCGGCTTCTTTACATATTACGGCAACGGCGCGCCGGGAGTTTCGTACGACTACGATCTCATCAAAAGCCGTGCCCGGGTGGACATGGGCCTCCGCCCGGCGGAGCTCGGCGGCGGCCTCAACTTTTATAGCCTTAAGACCGTCGACCGCGGCATCGATGCCCTCATCGCTTCTTGGAAGATGTTCGGATGGAACGGCGTCCGTTTCGACAACCGTTATTACCGGGCGAACAACCCGATCACCTACACCGGCAAACGGGCCACGCAGGAAAAGGATCTCGACAAATACTCCGCCCGAAACATGCAGCACATGAAGGCGCGCTTCAAAAAAGAGATCGGGGACCGCTGGCTCATCAGCCACAACAACGGATACCGATTCCATCACGAGGGGAACGAGCTCGGCTGGCGTGAGACGGTCAAAGGCGGCCTCATGTGCATGGATGAGGAAACCGAGGGCTCGGTCTATCCCGCTTCCGCGCTCAATCCGTGGACCAGGTACATCAGTTTCGCGACAGAGGCCCGGCGCTTCTGCACAAAGCTTGGCGGGTACTACCAGCTCTTCCCGCCGGGGCGCGCTCAAGTTCCATCGGTGGACATGCTTTATTACGTGGTCTCCTGTCTGCTGAGCGGCAGCCATCCGCTCTCCAGCGACCCGGAGCATTCTCCCGCCGGAACGTACGGCAGGTTTTTCACTCGCTTTTCAGCGACGCTGTTCGCTCGTGATATCAAGCCGCTACCCGAGGCCGAATCGTTTCTATCCATCGAAGGCAAAGACGCCGAACGGATATGGTGGAAGGATTTCGCCAACACTCGAGACCTTGCAGGCAAACGGTGGCTTCTCTTCCCGCTCGCAGTCAGGCCAGCGGCCCCGAAGATCGCACAGAATGCAGGCTCGGTCATTCCACCGCTGGCGAGCGGCCTGAAAGTGAAACTGACGAAAGCAAAGATGCCAACTGCGCCGCGAGCCTTCGTGCTGTCAGGCGAATGGCAACAGATGGCTGTCCCATTGAAACTGAACGAATCGGCCGCGGCTTTAGAGGCGTCTCTACCCGCCTTCAATCACTTCGCCCTTCTGGTGATAGAAGGGGGCCGAAAATGAAACCACTCACTTTCTCCCCGTCTCCTCGTCTCCCCCTCTCCCTGTCTTTCTTCCTCCTTCCGTCTCTCCTCGCGGCTGGAGATCTCTTTACTATCAACCTCGGCCCGATGGAGGCCCGCTACAAAGGTATCAAGGCTGTCGAGGATGCGGAAGCGACCGGCGGCAAAGCCTACAAAGCCGCGAAGGGCACCAACGGCGTCATCCATTTTGGTTACAACTTCAGTACCTACTTCGGAATCTACGAAGCCCGGTTTCGGTTTAAGATCGCCGAGGCGGCCGAAGGGGTCGTCGGCCATTTTCGTTTCAACTGTGAGACCGCCAAAATGGTCAACGTGCCGGACGAATGGACGGGAAGGCGAACCCTGAAAGGCTCAGATTTCAAAGAGCCGGGCAAGTATCAGGAATTCTCTGTCCAGTGGATCGGCCCGCACCAGGGCCGCATGGGCTGGGCTGCTTACACGACCGGTAAGGTCGACCTGTACTGGGATTGCATCAAGGTGCGGAAGGTCCGGTCCCTCAGTGAATCGGAGCTCCTGAAGTATCTGCCAGGCAAATCAAAGCTCGAAGAGCCTGCACCCCGTGAGGGACCGATTCGTGTGCATCTGATGCGCGGCTTTTTTACCGACTACTTTCTTCTGGATATGGCCTTGCCGCGCATCACCGGCATTCGGGTCACGTCCTCCTCCTGGAACAGCCGAGGCGGCTGCGCGGGCCAGCCAGGCAATGCGAAAGAGCTCTACAAACATGATGTGGTGATTATGGCCGGCACAAACATTGGCCATATCCAATTGCACCAGAGGGTTGCATACAAGAAGTGGGTCGAGGCCGGCGGCAGCCTCTTCATTCTCGGCGGCCCCGCTTCATTCGGTCAGGCTGGAATGAAGAACTCAGTCATGGGCGAGCTCCTGCCGGTTGAGGTGCAGGGCGGGTTCGATCTGCAGCCGGAAAAGAACATCTTCAAGCCGCCTCCATCTGCGACCGGCCATCCCATCCTCGAGGGCATCGATTTTGGCAAGCCGATGGTCACGCTGTTCAGGCACCAATTGAAGGCCAAAGATGATGCAGAGGTGATTCTTGGTACCGATGAAAGGCCACTCCTCGTCATTGGCAAAAAAGGCAAAGGACGGGTCGCCTGTTTTCTTTCCTCGCCGATGGGCCGTGAAGATACATTGGCCGAAGGTGAGACCGCTTTCTGGAACGACCCGCGCACTCCCGCGCTCTTTGCCAATGTGGTCAGACACCTCTGCACACGTAAGACGCCGCCAAAGGCACTCGAATGGAAACCTGACGGAAAAGCAACCAGGGCCGCTCTCGAGCGGATCGAGTCCATCGAAGATTTCGGCGACGCGGATGCGCTCGACCTTGCCGAAGACGAAGAGGAGGAAGACGGGGACCCGCTGACCAGCCTCGGCGGAGGCGGGCAGAAGATCGACGCACCGGAACTCAAGAAGAAAGATTTCGAGCTCCTGATGCGGGAAGGTGGCGCGGTCGCAGTTCCCATGCTTCTCAAATCCATACCCGCCATGCCGGATGACACCTCCGTCCGCCGTATCGAGTGGCGTGCCCGCCCTTTCATCAACGAAAAACATTATCCCATATTGCAGAGCCTCTATTCGACGCTCAGCCCGATGAGTGAACCGATTCGGGTTTCTGCTCTTTCCCTGATGGGCAAGAGCAACCCGAAGCAGGTCCATTCGGATATGAAGAAGCATCTACTCGGATCGGATCTGAAACTGATGCGAGCGGCCGCGCGCTCCGCGTTCGAGGGGAAGATGCGCAAACTGATCCCGGCGTTGAAAGAAGTTCATGCCGATCTGAAGCCTAAAGTGGATGCACGCCGGCTGGCGCGTTACGAGGGCTACTGGTTTTCGGGTATTCGCCCTGTCGACCCCATCTGGGCCTATGCAGAAACCACCATGGCGCTGCTGGCCATGGGCGAAAAGGATTATCTGAAAGACGCGTGCGAACTTTCATTTCTCATGCATCTGCAGCACATCAAGATTCGTTCGTTCATCTTTCTCTACAATCCCAAAGTGCCCCGTGAAGCGAAGATGGCCGAGCGCCATCGCGAAGACAACGCGTACACGTTCCCCGATCTGAAACAGTTGCTCGTACGTTACCGCACGGTGCTCGCCACACTTGCGCCAACACTGCACGAAGAATTTCGGACAAGCATCCTCGCGGTGGATGAATACGAAGCCATGCTCCGCCTCCTGCACCCCGCTTACGATCTGGCCGTGGCCCACCCAACCACCGAGTGGAAGGCATTCATTCCCAAACTCGAGCAACACACGCTCGAGCTTGCGAAAAAGTCGGAACGGTTCTGAGATCGAAAGCCCCTACCTGGTATGCCGAAACACTTCTGTTTTGCCGGCTTTCAGCTCTTCCAGCAATTCGTCGTAACGGGCTCGATCCAGGGGCAGGTCTACGACCTCTTTTCGAACGCCGGATAGAATAATGGCGTTAATCAGTTCGAGGCTCCGAAGCGCAGTGGCCCCGTCGGTGATGGGATCTCCTCCGTCGAGGATGGCGTCGATGAAGCTCTGGAAAAGTGTCCGGTCTCCCTCGCTGATCGGTACGTCCTCCCAGGCGCTCACCGGATTCTGGGCATAGGCATGGCTTTGACTGATGTGGTCTCGCATGGGTGTCTCGTAACGGCCGAGCCGGAACTCATCCGGAGTCTGCGAGTTCGGACTCTTCTCGTCGCGGTATTCGAGGGCTCCCAGGCTGCCACTGACCTGCCGATAGTTCAGCGGGCGGTCGTTGATGCTGAACTGCAGGCTGGCATGCGCGCCTGACGCAAACAGGACACTGGCGATGGCCGTGTCCTCAATCTCTGCTTTGTGGGACCAGTTTGAAATCTGGGCCGAGACCTGGACGGGGTCGCCGAACATCCAGCAGATCAGGTCGATGTCGTGGCTGACCTGGTTCATAAGCACGCCTCCCCCGGCATGTTCCCAGGTGCAGCGCCACAGGTCTCGTTCGTAATAGGCTTCCGACCGGACATCGAGCCACATCCAGAGCACGCGGTGGATTTCGCCGAGCGCTCCTTCATCAATCAACTGCTTCATCGCCCGGTTGCCCGGAAAGGTCCGGTAGTTATGCCCGACCGCCAGCTTCAGGCCTCTTTGCCGGGCCGTTTCCACCAGGCGGTCAGCCTCCGATACGGCCATGGCGATCGGCTTTTCGATGAACGTATGCAGGCCGGCCTCCAGACAATGCAGACCCATCGGACCGTGAAGGAAATGTGGAGTGGCCACCACGACCGCATCCAGGTCTCCCGTGCTGATCATCTCCCGGTAATCGGCATAGGCATGAGCATCATGCTTCTCCGCGACCTGTCGGGCAAGATCCAAATCGATGTCAGCCACTGCGGTCATCTCGGCTTGCTCGGATGCCGCGATTGCCTCGACGTGGCCGCCTCCCATTCCCTTCACCCCAACGACTCCTATACGCAATGGTTTCATTGATCGCTCCCAATAGTCATGGCATAAATCTGGATCTGTGGCCTCCTTGCGGCCGGTTCGATCAGGAAGCCAGCAACCCTCTGCCGGCCGTTGTCGCTTCCATCTTCCTATTGGTGAATTGTAGTCGGATTCGCCAGAATTCGGGAAACGAGCAATCCCGCATTCTGGCGAATCCGGGCAAGGGCTCAAGTGACCTCTGTCGAGGCCCTGTGACAACACGGACCAGCCTGTCTTGAAAACAAGGAACACACCTGATGCCCAGTGACCCGCGCCCCAACATTCTGCTCATTACCACTGACCAGCAGCGATACGACACACTGGGCGCGAACGGCAGCCACTGGATGCAGACGCCGCACCTGGATGCGTTGGCGAAACGGGGGGTGGCTTTCCACAACGCTTTCATTCAGAACCCGGTGTGCATCCCCAGCCGGGCCTGCATGCAGACGGGACGGCACACCCACCAGCATGGCATCCGATACATGGAGGCAGTCATTGATGACACGCCGGGATTGCCCCAATGGGAAACGACTTTCATGGAGCGACTCCAGATCGCGGGATATCACACCGGCGCTTTCGGCAAAATTCACATGATGCCGGAGAAGGGCTTTCACGAACTGAAAGTCACTGGAGGGAAAGGGCAGCGTTGGACCAAATCTGCAGGATTGGATATCGGGCTCGCACCCCTGGGCCGTGACTACGCGGCATGGCTGGAGGAGCGTCATCCGGGCGGGTACGAAGCTATCTATGAGCAGAGGCGGCATCCGGATTACCTGAAATACAAATCCGCTCTCACCAACGTCCTCCCGCTTGAAGAATACGTGGACTACTGGATTGCGGAGAACGCCATCGATTTCATGGAGAAGGACCATGGCAAGCCGTTCTTTGCCTGGTGTGGCTTCTGTGGGCCCCACGGGCCCATCGATCCTCCAAGGCCCTACGACACTCTCTACGCGGCCGAGGATGTGATTCTGCCGCCCAACTACTCAGTCGATCAGAATGGCAATCCGCGCACCACTACCGCCGAACAGGATGCACTCGCCCGCCGTTTCTGTGCCTACTACTGGGGACTGGTCACTCTCATCGACGATATGGTGGGACGAATTGTGGCCTGCCTGGAAAAGAGGAACCTCCTCGACAACACACTGGTTCTGTTTGTCTCGGACCACGGTGAAATGATGTTCGACTTCGGCCGCCTTGGAAAGGGCAACTTCTTCGATCCTGTGATCCATGTGCCACTCATTGCTGCTCCGCCCGCGGGCACAGCAAAACCGCACGAGACCGACGCTCTGGTCGAGGTCTTTGACGTGGCTCCCACCATCCTCGACTATGCCTCATGCGAAATCCCAGCTTCGATGAGCGCCGGCAGCCTCCGCCCAATCATCGAAGGACGCGGCTCCGGAAAGGAATCGACACTCTGTGAATACATGACAAACGACCAGTCACGGCAGGGAGTCTGCATCCGGACTGCCCGCCACAAATACGCCTACTGGGGCGGCAGCCAGCCGGAGCAATTCTACGACCTCCAGGAAGATCCCCTGGAACGAAGAAACTTGATCGACGATTCCAGTTACCAGAGCGAGATCGGCCGCCACCGTCTGCTGATGATCGATCGGCTGATGAGGTGAGCTGCGGGCCAAACTGATTGTGCCACGTTCACAGCCCCGAAGGGAAGGGACGCAGGCGAGTAGCCCCTGGTTGAAGTCCTGGTCTTTACCCAAATCTTCTGAGGAGGCTGTTTCTCTACGCCGAAGGCGTCGCAACCAAAAAGAACGGCTGATTCTCTGAGCCCATTTCAGAAATCCGAATAAAGAATGATGATTGCTGATTTTTGATTTCTGAAGTCAAGCATCTGTTCAAGCAGCACATTTCTGACTTCGAAAATCAAAAATCAGAAACCATCTACTCTCCTGCGTCCCTCGGGACTCCGGAAGGATGTCTTTGCAGGTTTGAAGTAGGCAAATTAATTTCGATCAGTGTCCTAAACGGCGGACGAACCGGTAAGTCAGGACTCGCCTCCTTCTGGTCTGCTCTCATGGATATCGGTTAAGAACAGATCCATGAGCCGCTCTTGGATTTGTTTCCACCTCGCCTGGGTTTCTTCAGCCGTGCGGGATATCGAGTCTGTGACTGCGTTCAGGAATCTTTCTTCATCGAGTTCCTCGTTCTTGTCAAAGAACCAGTCAGTCAAGCCTTCACGCATGAGGTCGCCTACCTCAGACGGTTTGAGATAGCCGCTGATACAGATGACTGGCAGTCGGAATTCGTCCTTCGCCAGTTGCTCCATGATTTTTGCGCCTTTGCGATCCTCCGCGTCGCCCTGGATAAGGCTCATGTCGACGACAGCCAGTTCGAAATGGCCCGTCTCGATGGCTTCAACAGCTTCTTCGTAAACTCCGGCTACATGAACATTGAACCCTCCGTCCTCCAGAATCCGTGTCATCTCCCTTTGCCAGTTTGGCTGATCTTCAATGACTAGAATCGTGCGTTTTATTTCCACGGGACGCTCCTCCTTAGTGAAATGTTGTGACGAGCTTGAGGCAACTTCTGTTTCTCAGATTATTTCTCGTCTGACGCGGGCAACGTGACCGTCATGGTGGTGCCTTTGTTGAGTTCGCTCTGCACTTGGAGCTGGCCGTTCATTCTTGTCAGGCTGGCCCTGGAGGCCCAGAGGCCTATGCCGTGCAGGGATGCCTTCTTCGTCGAGTAAAATGGCGTAAACAGTTTGCTGTAGTCCGATTCCTGTATGCCGACCCCATCGTCAATGACTTTGAGCACCACCTTCCAGGTCTGCGGGTCCCGGGAGGCGGTCAACTGGACGTTCTCGGCCTTGGCCTCAACGGCATTGTGCAGCAGATTGACCAGGATGTCCTCGACCAGCGTCTCACAGCCTGTTACCGGGGGTAGGTCAGTCTGGATGTCGCAAGTAAGGCGAATCGAAGAATTGATATCGGTGAGGCGTGCCTTGTCAATAGCCCTGTCAATGGTCTTCTGGACATCGACCGGGGCGAGGGGGCCGATGTCCTGGGGGATGCGCAGGTAATCTGCCATCTCCATAAGCATGGTCGTATCGTTTGCCAGGTCGTCGAAACGCCTCAGCACGCGATCGTCAGTGACACCGGCTTCCATGATCTTCTTCCTCAGATCTCTCACGATGAGGGGAATGGTGCCGGCAACATTTGAGAGACGGTGGGCAAACTGCGCAGCAGATGAGTTGACGAAATTCATCGCCTCTGCCTGTGCGGCCTTTTCTCTGGTCTGAGCAAGATCAGCAAGCTGCATACATGTGGCGGCCTGGTAGGCAAGGGTCTGAATTGCTTTCTGCTTGTCCTCTTCGAGCACGCTCGGTTTCCGGGATGCAACAAAAAGAATGCCCAGATTCTCTTCGCCAGATCTCATGGCGACAGCCACGAAAGACTTCAAGTCAAAAACGGAGAGGGTGTCTTCCCTCGTAACCTGCAGGAGCTCAATCTGATCCGCAGGAATTGCGTCGATGTCCTGCACATGGAGCATCCCTTCTTTCATCACCTGAAAGTACATTCCCTCGCGTCTGGGCCGTCTGACTCGCAATTGCGTCAGGTCCAGGCCGTCAGCGACGAGCAGGGACTGATTGACCGCCTCTCTGTCCTCGTCCCATGGATAGAGTACGGCGACGTCAGCAGACATAACCTGCTTCGCTGCTTTGCCGATGATCTGAAGCGATTCCCTGAGTGAGGATGTGTTGGCAATACGCCAGGTTGCATCCCGCAGAGCGTTGAGCTCTCGGAGCATCCGTTCATCGTTCTCCAACAAATTGGCTATCTGGGTGGCTATCCCTGCCCGAAGTGCGAACAGCTCTAGGATGTTGGTGTCCTCTTCATCGAAGAGCGGGTCGGAGGCGAAATGCAGGTAGAGAATTCCCACTTCCTTCTGGCTCTCCGGCTGTAATGGGAAGGCCCCGCCCCAGGTAATTCCCTCGGCAACAACTTTAGGATTGAGATCATCAACGTTCCTGGTGAAGAATGGCCGGCCCTCCTTCACCGCACGCTGGCCAATCCCTTCGGGTCGCCGGATATCTGCGTGTGTCCAGCCCTTGCTCAGGCCCGATGCAACGATTGGAAAATACTGACCCCGCACAGAGTCATAACACTGGATATAGCACGATTCCGCATGAAAAATCCTCCTGGCTGAATCAACAATACGATTCAATATCCCGCTCAGACCGTCGGAGGATAGAATCTCGTCGTTGATTTCCTGAAGGGCTTTGAGCACCTCAGGCAATTGGATGGGACGGCGGGCCATAAGATTTTTCTTGAACTGCCGATTCCTGACAAGCACTCGGATGCGAGCTCATGCTCCCCCTTTGAGCTGTCATTTCGCTTGTCTTTTACAGCCTGTAACAGTCAGATCAAACGAAGGAGAAGACGGTTTTCCGCATCTGAAGTCTGCCTGTCGTATCAGGCCGGCCGTCCCCGGGGATGGCGAAAAATTCAGAAGCGGGTAAAGCCGATACTCCAGCTCCGTTTCCGACACCTCTGATAGCTGCAAGCAGGGGCTCCCTGAATCTAATCAAGATTTATGACGTTCATCATTTTCTGTTTACTCGATGCATCCCTGGCAGGTGACTGGCCATGTTGGCGTTTCGATGCTGGTCGGCGCGCTTCCACTGAGGATGCTGTGCCGGCGGACCTGAAGCTGCAGTGGACGAGGGACCTTCCCCGGCCGAAGGCCGCGTGGCCGGAGAGCCAGACCAAGCTGCAATTCGATGCCTCTTATGAACCCATCGTGATCGGCCAGGCGCTCATTGTTCCTTCGATGGTCTCAGACAAGGTGACCGCTTATGAAACTCGATCCGGGAAGGAGCGATGGCGGTTCTACGCGGACGGCCCCGTCAGGTTTGCGGCCGCGGGATGGCGTGACAGGGTTTTCTTTGTGTCTGACGACGGCTTCCTTTACTGCCTGAACGTGAAGGACGGAACCGTGGCCTGGAAGTTCCGAGGCGGTCCTCAGGACAGACATGTGCTCGGTAACGAGAGACTGATCAGCATGTGGCCAGCGCGAGGGGCTCCCGTTGTTTTTGATGACAAGGTCTACTTTGCAGCCGGCATCTTTGGATTCATGGGCATATTCATTCATGCCCTCGATGCTGAGACCGGCAAAGTGATCTGGACGAATAGCGGGAGCGGCTCCAGCTACCAGACGCACCAGCACGGCAGCCC
>JASLXP010000360.1 GCA_030740295.1 Planctomycetota bacterium | reverse complement strand
TCCAGCATCATGCTCATACAGACCGCCGCTCAAACAGCACCGGCCATCCCAGCCCGGCGCCTTACTCATTAAGTAGGTAGCAGAGAATCCTGGTTTCGTCCTGTTCGTCTGACCTCATTTGCTTGTTCACTAACAAGTGACGACAAATAAGAACTGGGATGGCAAGTATGGAATTGATGGCTGAACAGGCTGCTGCTTCGCTGCTGCGACGACAGACTCTCTCAGCAAAGGTCGTGAAGAATTTACGTGCCAGTTGGGATATGTTCTTCGCCACTATGACTGCCAGGAACCCTCTCGTCATCCTCAGCGTTTACCTTCTGCTCCTGCAGTCTGTCACGTGCGGGGAGACCCCCGAAAAGCCTAAGTCCATCTTCTGGGAACCTTACCGCTACGACGGCAACACGGTGGGGCTCATTCATTTCGATGATCTGGAAATGGACGATGTCGAAGCGGAACTCGAAGACCCGGAGGATGAGGAAGGCGGCGGGCTTGATTTAGCATTGCCCTCGTCCGATGAACAGGGGGAGGGCCGGTCGGCGGCCAATGCAGTGATGTCAGGAGAGAAACTGCATTTGATTGGTGCTTGCAGGATTGTCGCGAATCAGGGGCGGTTCGGGGGCGGGCTGAGGTTTGACGGCGGTGACGGGCGGTTAATGGGGAGGCTGCCGGTGAGCGGGACCCTTGAATTCTGGATGCAGCCTGAGAAACCGAAGGGTGAGGCGTTCACGATCCTGCACCTGTTCCATCCGGCGAACCGGCGGGCCGGACCTGTCGTTCTTCGGCTGCTTAAGGATGGATCCATCGAGTTGGACTGGGCAGGTCTCGTGCAGCGTGTGCCGAGTTATCAGCTCAGAGAAGAACTTTGGACTCATGTGAGCCTTGCGCGGCAGGGAAGTACTGTCGAGTTTCGTCTTGACGGTGAATTGATTCAGTTTGAGAAACCGTTGAAAAGTGAAAAGGGCGGGCTCAACAGGTATGTAATCGGCAATGACCGCAAGGCCAAGACCGGCTTCCGGGGCGTCCTGGACGAGCTTCGAGTCTCCAACGGAGTTCGTGAGTACTACCCGCGTACATTTGGCTGGGCCCTGAACGACAACAGAAACGCGGCAAAAGAAGGTAGGCCTTACTTTCGGGACGCGAACGATCTGCTTCTTCACCTGAACTTCAATCGCACGTTCATCCCCGTCAAAGCGCCGGACGAGGTTGTCGCGCCCGACGAAATCGGAGAGGCGCGCAAGCTGCTGCAATTCATCGATCCGGAAAGGCCACGCCCCCTTTTCGCCGAAGGGATCGAGGGGCACGCGGTGGCGGTTGGGAATCCGGGCAAAGACGCGGTTCCTCTCACGTACAGAGGGCAACTGCTTGCGCCCGGCCGCGGCACGATCGCTTTCTGGGTGCGCCCGCTGAACTGGAACAACGAAGTCACCTGGAATCAGTTCGCCCCATACGGCAAGAAGACGATCCGTCTCTTTGAAGTCCTCGCGGGGGAGAATGAGCGTGTCGCGCACTTCACCCTCACTCAGACTCCCCACAACGAAGCCTGGCATCATCCCGTCGATATCCATCCTGGCCGATGGATGCATCTCTGTATGGCATGGGAGAATAAACGGCGCACCTTCTTCCTGGACGGCGAGCCGTGGCCTTACTGGGAAGCATGGCACTGGCAGGTGAAAGAGTTCGACCCCAAAAAGGAACTGGCGCTACGGTTCGGCCGCGATCGCTCACAGTGCGCAGTCGATGATTTTCGCATCTACAACCGCGCCCTCGCGCCTTCGGAAGTCGCCAACATCGCTGCACTCTTTGATCCCCGACGCGAGGTCCACCCGCTGTCGTCGATGGAAATGACGTTCGGGTACAACGGCATCCTCGGCCAGGTGGATGTGCAGCTCTATCCGCTCACTCCGGACTTCGCCAAGGTGAATGATGCCCTCGTCACCGTGACACCCCAGAATGCAGACGAGCCCATCGGCCAGCAGAAATTCGAGAGCAAGGATAGCGACCAGATCAGGGGTCGTGTGACCACGCCGCCAATGGAGTTCGGCGGCTACGAGGTCAAAGCCGTGGCCCGAGACGCGGAGGGGAAACCCATCTGCGAAGTCGTCGATACCTTCGACCGAAAAGAGCCGCCCTGGTGGAGAAACAAGATCGGAGTCTCGGATAAAGTAATGCCCGGCTGGACGCCCGTCGAGATGAAGGGCAAAACGCTCTCGGTCGTGCGTCGTGACATTCGTTTCAGTGATTCCGGCCTGCCCGAATCGCTTATCTCTGCGGGCGAAGAGATCCTCGCCGCGCCCATCACCCTCACCGCGACGGCAGGTGGAAACGCTCAGAAGCTCAGACCCGTCGCGGGCGCGTTCCGTGCCGAAACAAAGGGCGAAGTCCGCGCGGACTTCACCGGCAAGTCTACCGGGGCCGGCATCAATGCTGAGGTCAAGGGATACATCGAATTCGACGGCATGACCTGGTTCAGCGTCACGCTGAACGGCATCGAAAACCGGGAATCCAGCATCCAGCATCTTTCCTTAACCATCCCGCATAAGGAAGACGCCTCCCGTCTCCTTCACTGGTGGAGTGGCGCGCATGGTTTCCGCAATCCTCGCGTCGTACACATCGGAGCGACACCGGATGGCGAAGGCCAGGTGTTCTCCAGCCTTGACAGGAAGCGGGTCCAACTGCACGGAAAGATGCGCGGCAGCTTCATTCCCTACGTCATGCTCGCCGGCGACCTGCGGGGCATGGCTTGGTTTGCGGAAAACGACAAGGGCTGGACTTACAGCACGGAATCGCCGGGCGTTGAGATTCGGCGAGAAGGCCAGACCGTCAGCCTCGTCCTCAATATCATCAGCGATGCCTTAGCCATAAGTGAGCCGCGCACGTTCGAGTTCGGGCTCCACCCGATACCTGTCAAGCCACTGCAGAAAGGCTTCCGTATGACGCCGAGCTGGGGCGTGTTGCCAGATTCGTTTTGCGGCTTCAATCTGAAAGGCACGCAAGCCACGCAGTTTTATCGCCACCCGGAGAACATGGATTGGGAAATGGTTGCTCAGCGTTACCGCGGCGAGCTTGGCTCCCAGGGCGCGGCGCATCGAGAGCCTCAATTTGATCGCGGATTCCGCCGCACGTACGGCCGTGACCCCAAACCGCACGAACGGATGACTGCGGGCCTCTACCACGACCTTTCCGGCATCCACTCCTTTCCCGATCACACCCGCGAATGGAGCGGGCACGTCTGGCGGAGCCGCAAGTACACCCCGGAGATGATCGACTACTGTGCCTGGATCTGGAACGAGTGGGTGCGCCGCGGTTTCGCTCGCGGCATCTACTATGACAACTGCTTCAACTACCCGATGGATTCGGGGGATGCGCCCGTCAGCTACGAGCGCGAAGACGGCACAACGCAGCCCGGATTTCAGTGGCGACAGAAGCGCGAACACATGAAGCGCACCCGCCAGATATTCCACGACCACGGACTCCGCCCGCACCTCTGCTCCCACACGACCCACACCTACTTCATCCCGTACCATTCCTTCTTCGATGTCATCCTCGATGGCGAAGACTTCTACACCACCGCCGGACAGAAGCGCGACTTTATGGACAGTTGGACGCCAGCCCGCGTCCGTTTCATGAACCACGAAAAGTGGGGGCTGACCACGACGTGGCTCGGCTGGTTCGCCGGAACGGGCGGCAACTGGAAAAGCTACCAGACCATGCTCTGGCAGCGTTGGCGCACCTACACCGCCGCGCTCCTGGCCAACGACATCGTCTGGACAGTTGTCCATCTGGGAGGGCGGCACGAGATCGACAAGAAGTGGATTAAAGAGTCGCAGCTCGCCCTCGATCCTGAGACAGAGTTCGTCGGCTACTGGGACGCCGAACCCGTCGGGACCCACGACCACGAAAGTCTCTACGTCTGTGCCTGGAAACGCGAGAACTGGTGCGCCGTTGCCCTGGTCAACTGGAGCCGCACCCGCATCGAATCCGAAGTCAGGCTCGACCCCAAACGCATGGGCTTCGGCAGCGTCGCCGTTGACGTCATCCAAATCAGAGACGTCGACAGAACACTCCTCAGCTACTTCGACCAGGATTTGACAAAGTTAAAGACCCCCGACGCGGAAGACATCGCCGGGGAGGAATTGGAAACGAGCGACAAACGCGAAGCCGGCGACCTGGAGGCAGGCGCCGACGACGAAGAATCCGAGCTTGAAGAACTCGGCTTCAAGAAAAAGGTCACCCTTAAAGACCGTAAAGCCAACGACCCCGATGGCAAGTTCGAGTGGAAGGACGGCCTGCTCAAATGCCCGGTGCGGCCTCATGATTTCAGGCTGTTCGAGTTTCGGCCGAAGTAGCGCCGCGATCTGCCAGACTGGCCGGGCAAATCAACGCGAATGGGATAACTTCTCTTTCTCCACACCGAGTTCAGGACATTCGAGACAGATGAACGCGCAGCCCACGAACGTAATCCTCATCCTGGCCGATCAGCTTCGGGCGGATTGCGTCGGCTGTTACGGCAATCCTGTCATCAGGACTCCGCACATCGACGCGCTGGCCGCTTCCGGCACCCGTTTCAATCGGACATTCGCGCAGCACCCTCAGTGCCTTCCCAGCCGGTCGGCGCTACTTACGGGCCGGTATCCGCACGTCAACGGCGCCGTCTCTAATCATGCGGCCATGGCGGATAACGAGACGACGCTCGGCGAACGTTTCATCACCGCCGGATACCGCAGCATCGGCGTGGGAAAACTACATCTGTTCGAGCAAAAGGAGAAGGCGTCCTTTACCGACACGATGCTCAGTGGCGGGCAGCACTCAGGGGCCACCTCGCCCGACTGCCTGCGTGAAGACTACAAGACCTGGCTCAAGGAAAACGGGTATTGGGAAATTGCCAGAGAGGCATACGCCATCCACGGCACGGACGAGTACTGGGATAACTTTCAGGCCAACGTGAATCCCATGCCGGCGGAGGCATTCATCGACAGTTGGGTCGGTGATCGCGCGGTCGAGTTCATTCAGAGCCAACCGGCGAATGAGCCGTTCTTCATGTTTGTCGGGCTACCCAATCCGCACATGCCGTTCGACTGCCCGGAGCCGTATGCTTCGATGTATGACCCGGCAGAGATGCCCTTGCCACAGAGTTTCATCGGCGCCGATCTTTCGGACAAGCCGCCGATACACGCCGAGTTCCGCCGGTCGGGGCGTCGCGTGAACTATGAGAATCTGGACGAGCCCAAACTGCGAAAAGCCATGGCTTACTACTACGGCGCTACAACGCTCGTCGATGACCAGGTAGGCAAGATCATGGCTGCGCTCGAATCATGCGGCCTGCTCGACAATACGGTCGTGGCTTTCTGCTCGGACCACGGAGAGTTCCTCGGCGAATTCGGAATGCTCACCAAAAGTATCGACGAATTCCCCATGCTCTATGACTGCGGGCTCCGCGTCCCCATGGTGATTCGCTCGCCTGTCTCCGATGAGGGCCGCGTATGCGACGAGATGGTTGAGCTGATCGATCTCTGCCCGACTCTTCTGGATTGTGCTGGACTCGACGTCGGGCCCGAAATCCAGGGCCTGAGCCTCTGTCGCGCGCTGTCCGGACACGCGCCGCCGCCCCGCCAGTACGTTTATGCCGAAAGCGGCGCGGTCAAGATGCTGCGAGGCGAGAAGTACAAACTGGTTCACTATCCGGGACAGCCCTTTGGCGAGCTCTACGACCTCGAATCCGACCCTCATGAAATCACCAATCTTTACGACCGGGCGGAGTATGCGGAGATGCGTGAGGGCATGACCCGCGCCTTGCTCGACCGCCTGATCCACACCGAGGCGCCGCTGCACGGCGAATCCCGGCGCGGCCCGGCCTATTGGCGGCAGTTGTACCGTCCCTTCATGCCCGAAGGAGAACGGAGCTAGATGAGAATTCAGGAATTTGCACAAACCAGGAGGCCGCTGGCTTGCCCAGTGCAAACCTGTGACGGATGCACGGTGGAGGTCCCACAGGCTGATTCCTCGTGGGGCAAGATGGAAGATCTTTTGCGGATTTAAGAAATGGGAGTCCTCTGTTCAGGGGCGAAGCCCCGATCGTTTGCCTAGCCCAGCCCAACGGGCTGGGATCAGAGAAGGATTGCCACTCAGGGGCAACGCCCCGTCCATTTGCAGCATATCAGTCGGGCAAATGGTCGGGGCGTTGCCCCTTTGGTTGTCCTTCATTACTTCCCAGCCCGCCGGGCTGGGCTAGTAGGCAAACCGGCGGGGCTTTGCCCCTGAAATCCGTAAAGACACCCCCGTCTTGACCTACCAGCGTGGCTGAGAGGCTACCACTGCTACGACATCAGCACGAAGCCGCTGACACGCAAGCAAATCTACCTTCGCCCCAAATCGTCTTCAGGCCTACGGCTCTTGAACAACTCGAACGACTTTGGTCTCGCGGGCTCCTCTTCCGGATTCATCCCAGACGATGAGTGTCACGGAATAATCGCCGGGTCGGGTGTAGGTATGACGTGTCGTCTTTTCGTTTCGCGGGTAACTGTCGCCCAGGTCCCAGAGGATGGCTCTGATTGTACCTCGGGCAGCACGCGAAGTACTGGCGAAAGTAAGCTCCTGACCTGCCACAGCTTCGAGTGGGCCCTTAAAGGATGCCTGCGGCGCGGCTTGTTTAAATGCTCTCTCGTCTGGCAGATGATTGTTACCGTTCTGTTCGACGGTGCAGTCCTTCCATTCCAGTGCCGAGTAAGCTGCGGATTTCGTGCTGGAGTGGCTGCCAACGCCAGTGACGGCCAGCGATCGGTTCTTTTGAATATTGCACCGGACAAAACTCAAGAAATCTATGGCAGGCCCGCCCAATTGGATTCCATAACCACTGTTCCCGGAGAATTCACATTCTTCAAAATCCAGGTGTGACGTGTGCCCGTTGATTCTGAACCCATGGCCGGCGTCTCCAGGATATCTGGGTTTGCCCCGGTCTGGCGTCGTTCCATTGAATTTGCAGCGATAGAAGTAATGGAATGCTATCCCGTCTTTTTCTCCTTGAAATTGTGCAGCCCATTGCACGCAATTGCGGACCGTGTTGTTCGCCCAATAGAAATTGTTCTTGGGAGTATTGTTCGAGACCGAAAGCCCGATCTGAGCGCCATGATCGACAACGTTGTCCGTAATGACGCAGTTGCTGCCAATCCCCTCGATGCCGAGAAACTTCACGACTCCTGATTTGTCGCTGATAACGTTCCGCCTGACTGCACAAGAGTTGCAGTGTCCAATACTCAGCCAGTGATCGATCCGGTTGTCTTCGATAACGGATCGGTCGCACCAGCCCCAGACTTCGATACCCAGTCCGGTTCCTCCTGATTCGGTGACAGCGTTCCCTCTGATGATCAGGTCCGTGGAACCATTGTCACCAAATATCCCTCCGCGGCCTGTCTTGCGGATTGTGTTGCGTAACACCTGGTTCCTCGATGACCCCCATGCCAGACGAATCCCGCAGCCGAACTTTGCCCCGACACCGATGTTCTCTATCGTGCAGTCCGAAATCACAGAATCGGTGACACCATTCTTGCGGGTTGGATTGACTCCCGAGAACAGAATTCCATGGGGCCCGAAAGATTTCGACTTCACCAGATTTCGGATGGTCAGGTGATGAATTCTTAACTTGCTAGATCTGCTTCCTGATATGCCCTGGTAAGCGTTTGGGTTTTCGTTCCCATCCAGAGTCAGGTCCGAGATTTCAACCGCCTGTACGTTGCTGAGTGAAATAAACACTCCGGGCGTGTTCCCGATGAACTTCAGAATGGTCTTGTCCTGGCCTGCGCCCTTTATCCGAGTCCTGGATTTTGGAGCAATTGCTTCGGTCAGTAAGAAGGTCCCTTTGGGAAATACTACGGTGTCGCCTTCGACGGCCTTCAGAATGGCTTTCTGAATGCTTTCAGTCTGAAATCCATCAATCTGGATCTCATCGCCTGGAAGTCCAGTGAATGTCAACAACAGAGCAATAGCAAGCATCATGCGATGGTTCTCGATTGGGGATAGATCTGTTTCATGGTGAATCAATAAGCCTCCAGGTGACACTACAGGAGGGTGACGCCTGCCAGTAAGGGTGCAGCGTCAGGCCGTTGCTTTTGGTGACTGCTTTGCCATCGCCATAGTCGATTCTCGGGCCCCCTTTATTGCCAACTCTGAACACGAAACCGAAGCTGGTGCCGGCGGCCAGTTCCAGGCCGGAGATGTTCGCCTTCGAGAGGGCGATCTCGTAAGTGCGGACGTTGCCGTTCTGTTTGACGACGTGGCGGGCGCCCGGCGTGGGATTGGTGGTCTTCTTGCCCTTGGGTTGGTGTGGCCAGTCGTGGATGCGGGGCAGGCCGGGAGCGAGGAGATTCCAGACCTCGCTCTTGCCATCGGCACAGAGGTAGGCGCAGTATTCGTAATCGGTATCGGGGACGGCGTGAAAGCCCCAGGGCACTTCAGTCGGCTGCACCAGGTCATGCCAGCCTTCCGCCACGTTGAACGCGATCTGCAACTGGTCGCCCGTGTAAGAATTGTCGAAGGGCTTCTTCTTGTAGACGTATGGCACCTGGCTGAAGCTCTGACCTTGAGCATGTTTTTCAAGCCATGCCTTCCATGGAGCTTCCCTGTCGGAAGCCGCGCTGTGGAAGTAGGCGTCTTCATCGCGTCCCTCCATGCGCGGTTTGTCGGTCTGCGGCGTCGGGTCGTTGACTCGTGCTGCGACGTAAAGATTGTTCTCGTCCCACGCCATTTTGAGCTCGGCAAACATGGCGCCTTCCGGTAGGTCTTTCAGAAGGCGCAGCCAGGGCTTGCGGGCCAGTTCGTCCTGGCTGATTTTCTTGTCCTTGCCGACCAGGGTTATTGAAGGGATGCCTTCCCAGTCGCCCAGGTCGCCATCGATTGTTTTCGTGCCTTTGACGGCGACCACGCAGTTGAGTGTTTCCTTATAAGAGCAGACGCCGGCATCTGTAGCCCACGTGAATTCAAAGGGATACTGGTTGGAGGGGTCTTCCTTCACAGCACTGAAAGAGATCGCAATGGTCTTCTTCTCACCAGCATTAACAGAAACCGACTCACCATTGTTTGCGACACCGAACCCATCGGGTGCTCTGACGGTCAGCTTGCCGGTGATTGGGCGGTTCAGCCGATTGGCCAGATCAACGTTGAGTGCGAGAGCCTTGTCAGTAATGTGCTGGGTAAAATCGTGAGGCAGGATCTCGGCCGGATATTTGTCTCTAATGTTGCCTTGCCGGACGCGCTCCACAGTGTGTGCTGGCCCACGGGAAGATTGGATGTAGGTGGGAAGCATGGTGAGATCGATCCTCACCGATTTCTGGCCCTGAAAAACTTCATTGGCTGCCACGTCGTAGAAACGTAACGAGCCGTCGGTGTTATCCACGGTAATGATGCCGCCATCTACAGAATCGACTTGACCCCAGAGGCGTCCATGTGGGTTGTCCTGCGGAGTCGGCCCGCCGCGAGTGAGGAGCTGGCCTAACATGACGCAGACGCCCCGCGGGTTGTCGTCTTCGCCAAACTGAAACAGCCATGGCAGGTGGTTGTGGAATGCTAGCCGTTTAAATCGGAGCCCGGTCACAAAGTGATTGAAAGCGGCCGTGGCCACCGGCACTGTGCTGGGACAGTGGTATCTCTGGTGGCCGCCGGCCACGCCCTGAAAGAGAACCCTTGGATGCCAGGGAGACACTGCGCTCTGGCCGGAGGCCATCCACTGGCACATCACCTGGGGCAACAGGTACTCGCTGATCACGAGCCACGTCTCGTTCTCGATGGAAAATTTCCCATGCGCCTTTGCAACGGCCGGACCATAGGCCATGTTCGGCGTGACGTAGTGGTCAGTAAAGACGTCGATGTGCTGGTCGAATTCGTACTTGCCATTCTCGTCCGGGCCTTCGGAGTAAAACTTGTCCTCAGTATTCATGATCGAAGATGCCGCGCAGATACGGATGTTCTTGCTGACCGAGTAAGCGGCCCTGACCATGTATCGTTGCCAGTCGCGATAGCTGATGCAATCGCGAGCGTAACCGCTGATGCCGCCGCCTTCCCAGGGCTCGTTGTAGTTCTCGAATCCCCAGAGAGCGCCCTTGCCGTTCTCCCAGTAACGCTCGGAGAACTTTCTAACCCACTCCGCATAGAGCGAAAAATGTTTCGGCGCGCATCCCCAGTCTGCTCTTCCGCCATAGGGGCTCCCGTTCCAGTCGGGCTTCACCGCGGCCGGAATCGGCTGATGGCTCGTGGCGATGCCGTACATCTTCGAGGTGACGCCGCCGAGGGTAAACATCGCCTGGATACCGCCCTCCTTTAGTGCCCCCGTCAACTCGTCGTATTGTTTCCAGTCGTATGAGCCATTCGGCTTATTTCCCCGCCAGGAGATTTCGCAGCGGACCCCTCGCACGCCCATGCGGTAATAGGCGCCGGCAGCTTCAGCTTTGTCCTTGAATCCGCCGAAGATCTGCCCTTCACCGAATACGGGCGTGTTCTCAACGATCGCGTCGTCCCTGGTCCTGACCAGACGGACGACCGAGCCAAGCAGGAATCTATCTTCCTTTTTCTTGCCTTCGCCTCTGAGCAGGATGAGGCAATAGGTGCCGTAGCGTTGCGGCACGGGCAGATTTCTCGCTACGAAGACCACTTCTTGCTGATCACGTGATTCGATTTCGAGCGGATGTCGAATGGCTTTACCGTCAAGATTCAGGATGTCGGGAAAGCCAAAGGGATCGACATAAATTCTTGCCTTGTTCGGCCGACGGGTGTGCACCCCCTGGATTTCGATCGCGTAAATCTGTTCCGCCTTTGCTCCGACGTTTGAGAATGAAAAAGTGAGGTCGACCTTTTCTCCTGGAAAGTAGAGGAACGCCGGAGCATTACCCTTGACCAGCCGATACTGCTTCGTCGTCTCCATACAGTTCAGAGGCAGAATCATCGCCGGGTCGAACATGGAGCCCTGGTTGGCGTGCAGGGAGCCGCAGAGCAGCAGAAACAGGGTCAAGAGGATGCTTGGTGAATGGCGCATGTCGGCCTGCCACGGACAGACTTCAAAGGTAAATATTCAGGATTTGGGCATTAAGGGGCAAACTCAAAGAAGGTTTTCCGATTCTCGGAGAGCGTGCTTTGGAGTGGCCCCGACTAATGCCTTTTCTCCAACTTTATCTGGAGCGGCGTGTCAGTGCGGATGTTTGCGGCCAGACGATTTCGTCCCCGACGCCGTAGTCGAAAACATCAAACCAGGTGTTCGGTGGAAACTCTGTTTTCAGTGTTTTGGCCTTGGCATTCGGATGCTCTTTGCCGTTGATGAAGACGTGGCCGCTGATTCCGTCGAGCCGGTATTCAGCGGTCCGTGCGGCGTTGACGAGGCGTGCGCCGTGGTAATAACGATATCCTCTCAATGCGAAGGGTGTGGAAGTCTTAAGCTGGTGGTCACCGTGTCCCGTCACCTTTCCTGTGCCGATGTGAGACTCAAACTCGAGACTCAGTTCGGCGCCTCCCTCAACGGAGTTGGCCTCCAGAACCTTGTAAGCGATACGGCGAACGGGATTCGTGATGAAGATGGTCTTACCGACAATGGCATCCAGATTCGGCGGCGGTGCAGAAACGGTGATGATCTCTTCCTCTCGATTAACTTTGGTGATCTCCGCGCGATACTCGGCTTTCTCGAGAGTGATGCCGTGACCGTTACGCTTCAGGTGCGTGCCCCCGACCAGGACGGCATTCACGGTCTTGCCGTTTTTCTCAGAGTGGAGCCCGAATCTGCCTGCGAATTCGAAACCGCCTTCCGCAGTCCGATTCACCGCGCCATCGGCGGAGGCAAAGATGGTGTCTGTGCGGCCGCTGTGTAGCTCGACGATGAGGCCGTACGGTTTGAAGCCGGTTTCATCTTTGCCTGTCACCTCGAGGGGGCGGACAGATTTGATGACCGGCCGCTCGCGGTAGAGCTCCATCACACTGGCTATCTGGGTGCGGGCAGGTGATTTTGCTTCGTTGTGCATGAGCAGCCATTTCATTTCGTAGGGCGACGCGCCCGCGGGAGATTTGCCATCACAGACGACGGTCTCCACGCCTTCCGCGCTCGGCACGGTCAGGCGAAAGTGCAGGCCATCCGAATCCTTCAAAGCCCAGTCCGCGTGCCATACACTTTTCGGCCTGGCACGCTCGACGTTGTAAAGGTGAGGGAAGGCGAACATGTTACCGCCGAAGCCATATCCGCCCTTCCTGCAGCCTGCCTTCTTCAGCCACGCTTCGTCTCCGTAAGGCACATCAGGACCGGCGAGAGTGCCGCCTTTCTGTTTTTTCAGATTGAGTCCTTCGGTTGTGAACTCCCCTTCCTGCGCGTGAAAGGTCCACCAGTGTTCCTTGCCTCCGGAGATTCGATAGAAATCGATGCAATAGAACTCATCAGGAGAGACATCGATGATGGCGAGCATTCTGCGCTGCCACGCACTTTTGCTGACGGTGTAACCCTTGCCCAGCTTTACCTGATCTCGCATCCCGTAGGCGAGGGCCTCGGCCACGTGCACCGGGCCAGCGTCCGCGAAGAGTTGGGCAGACGCGGTCATGTTTACAAAAGGGATCTGCCGGGCCTGGATTTGAGTCATCCAGTTTTTCGTCCAGTGATTCCAGTTTCGCGGGTAGCCCAAATGACCGAGGATCTCGCTCTGAAATGCGTCCATGCCGATATGCATGATGTCGTCATGGACGTGCCCCCTTGCGCGGCCGTACATCATCCAAAGGGCACGTTTCTTTGTGCCTTTGCCGCTCCGCAACATGGCCAGGCCGTATCCATCCTGCAGGCAGCTCTGGTCGTTCCAGTTGTTAGGCCATTTTGCTGCTTCCGTTTTGATTTCTTCGCGGGTGAAAGGGAAATCCAGCGAAGGCTTCCAGCCCCGGCTGTTGATGAGGGCCCAGGCGAACTTCGGATCTTTGAAGATTCTGTACGCGTGCTCGAACGCCTCCGTGCCGCCATTCTGAAAAGATCGCTTTGGCCGTTTTCGATAGACCGGGGGCGCGCCATCGTCGCCGACTCTCGGATAAGTGCGGTCGATGTTGACGGTGTTCATTGAGAAATCGAAGACGTGATGGTATCGGCGGCTCCGAGTCAGGTTGGGATACTTCTCATCCGGGTAGACGTCGGGCCGGAGCTCACGCATATGCTCGATGGATTCAATAATCGGGCCGAGGGCCACCAGGTGCATTCCGTTGTAGCCGCCGCTCGATTCGTAAGGCGCGCCATCGCGAAAGAAGCCGTTCGTCACGAAGAAGCGCATCTTGCCCTGTTCGTCATAGAGCCAGTCCATGAATTCGTCGCCGCGCTGGTAATTGAGCGATTCGGCCATGCGTGCCAGACCGCGCTGGTGATAGGGCTCGTTGGATCGTGTGGCCAGATCCATCGCTCCCTGCATCCAGACCGCGAAGAGGTTTTCCTCGATGAAGCGACGCACGTCTTTGTGAGACTGGACGTCAAAGCCCTTTGACTGGAGGTAAGGGACGATCTTCTTGTCTTTCCTAATGGCAGGGAATATCTGGTCGTACGCCTCTGCATGGCGCCACTGATAGCCAGGCTGGTCGATGCTGTAGACAGTGAACCCACTGCCGGATAGACAAGGTCCTTCGCTGAATGGCGCAGGGCCCAGACGCTCGACCTGCCCGCGGCGGTCGCGGTGTCGGTGCTGAGTCATTGTTGCCAGGTACGACCACTCGACGGCCAGGCGGCTGAACGCCACCAGGGCCTTGTGAACGTATTGCATGTCACCAGTTACCAGGTAAGCGTTCGCGCATTGTGGCGCCACTGCAAGCATCTTGTGGCAGTAAGACTGGCAAGTCTCGGCGACAAAGCCGTACTTGCTTCCTTTGTAATCGCATGCGCCGCCAAAGCCGTCATCGGGAAATTCACCGCTGGTCATGTCCCCGTTACCGAAATCGTTGGAAGGATAGAGAGCGCCATCAATGGGGCACTTGAGTTTCCAGGCATAAGGAAGCACCGCGCTGCTGTAAGTGCGGAGCGGCCGCCCTTTCTCATCCTTCCACGG
>JASLXP010000359.1 GCA_030740295.1 Planctomycetota bacterium | reverse complement strand
CGCCCGAGCTCTTGGTCATGCTGTCGAAATGCTGCATGGCGCCGAAGGTGGTCTGCCACGGGATGGCGATGTTGCCGGAGGCAGCGGATTTCAGGGCCATGACCACCCACCCGGTGATGGAGGTATCGATGCGGCCCGTTTTGGCGTCCGTGTAATCCCACCCGCCGCCGAGCTGTTGTCCAAGGGCGATGAATCCAATCGCGTTGCGCAGGGACTCTTTCAGCTCTTCGTCTCTGGTCATGGAGTAGGCTTCGGCAAGGGCCAGCGCGGCGATGCTGTGGTTATACATGAGGTACTGGTGACGCTGGCCGAAGTAGCCTTCTTCCTTTTGAACGGCTCTGAGGAATTTCAAACCGCGGTAGACCGTGTTGCGGTATTCCCCTCGCTTGTGGGTATGGCCGGCGCCAAGGTAACAGAGCAAGGCCAGCCCTGTCATGGCTGGATCGAAATTGGCGACATCTGTACCCCTCTGACCGCATTTATCCCTGCCGGGGCAATGCTCCTCGAATTTCCACGTGCTCCAGCATCCGGATTGATTCTGATGTTTTGCGAGCCACTGAAGCCCGAGCTTGACTGCGTTCTCGGATGCGTCGGTACCGCCGCCCCGCTTGAGAGCTATGCGTTTTCCTTCACCGGAGCGGCCCTGGAAAATATTGACCCGTGCCTTCTCGGGCGTGCCCACTTTGACCTTGGCCACGGGGGTGGGGGCGATGACGCTCTCCTGCGTGGTCTCGCCGAGCCTCTCGAGCTTAGCAAGGAGCAGCGGGTCCTCCTTCTGAAACTTGACGGAATCTTCCGGCTTTGGCTCGGGCTCGGGCGTTTCGACCGGCTTGGGCACCGGCGGAGTATCATCTTTGGGTTTGACCTTCTTTTCGGGCTTGTGGATATCCCGCTTTTTTTTCTCTTTTGGTTTGGGCTTGGGTTTCTCCTTTTTGAATGAAAGCTCGATGATCAGGTCTTCGATCTCCGGCAGGTCCCGGAGCAGAACCACATCCATCAGGATGAGCGCGAAGATGGAGTGGAAGACCATGGAGACCATGAAGGCCGCGCTCGGGCCTCGTTTCTTCATCGCCTTCCAGAACGTTCTGAGCCCGCCCGGGCGTTCGCCCCTGTTGCGCTCCCACTCATCGACGAAGGCCGGGATCTCCCCGCTCTCCCCGGGCTGCGAAGTTTGGTTCGGCTTTGCCACGATCTAGAGCTCCATAAATTTCCGCCACTGTAGCTCGAAACCCGACAGGGCCTTGAGGCCATAGACCTGCCTGAGGGCGGCTTCGACGTTTTTCGTCCGGGAAATGGCGCTGAGGAATTCCAGCATCTGTTTTCGGCCGCCGTGCTCGAGGTACAGGAAATCGACCAGGGTGTATGCCTGCCCATAGAATACGCGACGACTGTCATCAGAGAGGCGAAGCGCGCTTTTCTTCATGAATTCCTTAAACGGATAGGTGGTGTTGTCCTTCATCCATTGCTTCACCCGGTCATAGTAAATGCCGGGGCCCTGTTCGTATCGAACGGCCAGCCCCTCATCGAGCCACGAGGGAAGGGAACGGTATTGCCGGTAAAGCGTGGCGTGGACCAGCTCGTGAGGCAGCACGGAATTCAGCATCCTGGGCGCGGTCTGATAGAGATGAATCTTGCGGGGGCCGGCGGCATAACCTGCAGAGCCAGGCAGGCTGGTGGCTTCGGCATATTCCTTTTCATCTTTGTAAACAAAAATGGTGTACGGCAGGCGGTCGGTTGGAACATTGAATTCCTTTTCGATTCGCGGCAAGACCTTGTCGACCACTTTGACGACATCGAGAGCCAGCCGGCGGTTGTAGTGGTAGATGATTGCCCTCGGTGATTTGAGTCCCTCCATCTGCCGTAGGTTCTTGCTGTATTTCTTCTCGTTTGCGCCGGCATTGACCTCCTCCTCTGAAACGACCATGTGCCGTTTGATGAAACCGCGCATGTGGACCAGGCCGGTGAATTTTGCGATATCGACCTTGGAACGTTTGAGGACCGTCTCGTATTCCTCCTGCGCTTTTTCGTTCTCGCCGAGGCTTTCGTAGCGGAGTCCCAGATGGTAGCGGGCAAAATCGTTATCCGGTTTTTCGTGGAGGGCCTGGACAAAACCTTCGATCTCCTTCCGGATCTTGCGGCACATGCGGCCTGCCTCACCCAACAGCTTTTTCGCCTCAGTGTTATCGGGGTCTTCCACCAGTACCTTTTCAAGGCAGCGGCTGCTGTCCACAAAGAGCCGGTGACCGAGGAAGCCTCGGCTGGCCTCCAAAAGACCGGCAATCATGAGGTTCCGCTGGGCCTCAACGCCTTTGAAATTCCGGGCGCCCTCGAGATAAAGTTCCTCGGCCTGTGCAAAATCCTTTTTCTGGAGCAGTGCCCAGCCGTACGTGATGTAGCGTTCGAAGGGGCGCGAGCGATCGAGTCTTTTGATTTGAGACCGTCTCAGACTGATACGGCTCGACGGCATTCGCAGCTCGACGCTCTCGGCTGTGCTGGCGGTGATGCGACCGGCCATTTCTGTTCCGTTGCGCAGGATTAACAGATCTTGCGCGGGACAGGTGGTGGTAGAATCCACCAGGATTACAGAGATGAAGAAAGTCAGAGAGTGGAGCATCCGTATCGCCAAGGGAGTTTCAGAGAATGTCCTTCTTATGTTGGTGGGCATGTCGTGAATTCACTCCCTTCATCTGCCTCTCCTCATACGAAAAGAAGCCCTTTCGGGCCTCTTTTCGAAACGCTCACGCATTTCTCTACACTAGATGAGCGAAGCCCTTAAAAGTCATCTTCACCATCTCCCCACGATTCGGGAGCGATGGTCTGCTGGATAAACTCGACAAGATCTTCTCCGGTGAATCTTTCACCACCGCCTTCTCCATCTGCGAAAAGGTCGCCCCCTCCTCCGCCTCCGCCTCCTCCGCCTTCACCGATGGAAGGCAGGCCGGTACCGCTGTAATCCGGGATGATGGCCAGCAGGTCGCGCACGTCATAGATACGCAGGGTCTCCGGCTTCTTGATGCGCTCTTTGGTGGATATGAAAATGGCCTCGTCCTGGAATGCGTATTGAAGGTTGACCAGACGTAGAATCCAGTCCAACGCTGCGCCGAGTTTCATATCGCCGACTTTGAGGGTGACCGGGATGTCGTCGCCTTCCACTGCGCCTGGGTCGACGACCATGTTTACGCCGGTGAGGTTCTGAAGAAAAGCGACCACATCTGCGAGAGGTGTATCGAGGAAATCGAAGGAGACTCTTTTGTCCAACTGCACGAGGATGTCCAGTTTCCATTGCGGCAAGTCTTCCTCTTCGGACCGAGATTTTGGCCTTTTATTCTTTATCTCTTCCCAGTTGGCCGGGAATTCGTATTTGGTGGTGATGGGCGTAGACTCTTCATCCGTCTGGATAAGCAACTCGTCGACATTAACTGCGGTCTTCACTCTTGCGTTCTGCCCGCGATCAGAACGATGTGCGCGGGCAAGCTGGCTCTTCAGGCTGCGAGCGGTGGCGTTAAGAGGGTCAACCGCGAGAAGCTCGTCCACCATGTTGTTTGCAATGTCATAATTTTCGCTCTCCATCGCGGCCCGGACGCGATGGACGAGCATGTTCTTTCGTCCTTCGACGATGCGGCGCTGGCGCTGGCGCTCGGCCTGCAGAATCGTTGCTGCCTGCTCTTGTGATTTATGGCGGCGAAGGATCTCATTGCGGCGAAGCGCTTCGCGGGAAAAGTCGATCATGCTCTTGGCTTCTCTAACTCTCGGGGCCACGCCCTCGAGAGCCTGAATGGAACGGGCCAGGACGAGCGAATTTTCGAGAACGCTGATCGCTTCCTGATAGTCACTGGTTTCAAAATACTTCTTGCCGATGCTCATCATCCGTTCCATTTCGTGAAGGGTAACCTGCTGGGCGACCTTTCTTTCGGCTTCGATTTTTCTCAGCAGCACCGACGGATTCTTGCCGGATTCCAATCCTGCTTCGTGCCGTGCCTGGGCCAGCAAGTTCTTTGCATCCTCGTAATCATCGCTCAGCGCGATGGATTTCTTGAGGGCGACGATGGCTTCCTGCCAACGCTCTTGCTTCATGTAATTCTTGCCGGCCTGCATGAGCCGCTGAGACATGTATTCACGCTCTTTGACACGAATCACCTCCTGCCGTGCGAGCTCATCGAGCAGGCGTCTGGCGCGGGCCTTCTTGTCGCCGGGATTGTGTTCCGGAGCGGGCTGGGCAAAGAGCCCGGTCATAAGAGCGGTGGAGATTGTCAGAGTTATGAGGTGCTTCATCAGTTGAGCCCTTCAGTTCAGTGAATGCGTAAAGCGTCAGTTATTCTACTTTCATTCTATATAACGGCACGCCACGGCCTCAGGCATGCCGGACGATCCGCGCCAGGTATCCGCCGGCGCAGCCGTTTTCATGCGGCAGAAACCAGCGTTCTTCTTCCTGACTGAATCCCGGGCCCTCGCTCAGAAAACCTCGAACGACCGAGCTTCCCTCCTCCTCTTCCAGGGAACAGGTGGAGTAGACGAGCGTTCCGCCCATGGAAAGCTTGCCGGCTGCCGAGGCGAGCAATTGATGCTGCAGCTCAGCGATGCCTGCGATGGTATCGGCGTTGAGCCGATGCCGGCTCTCAACGCGGCGGCAAAGTTCACCCGTATTCGAGCAGGGCACATCCAGCAGAATCCTCGGGAACTCTCCCTTGAGCCAGTGCTGCAAGTCAGTGGCGTCACCAATGATTGGCTGGATGTTTCTAATACGGAGGCGTTCCTGGTTCTCCTTCAGTTTTTTCATACGCCGCAAAGACTTATCCACTGCAATCAGCCGCCCCGTACCCTGGAGGAGGTCTGCCGCATGCATCGCCTTCGCGCCGGGCGCAGAACAGAGATCGAGAACATCCATCCCGGTCTCTATCCGCAACGCCTCCACTGCCCTGTAACCGGGCTGTCCCTGCACAATAAAATCGCCCTTATCAAAACCGGGGAAGGTGCTGACCGGGCCGGCCATTTCGACAGCGTAGAGCCCTGCAAGACCATCGACAGGTGAAAAGTCGGCATTCGGTTCTTGCTGGCCGCGCCACCGCACGTGAATGGAGGGACGCGCGTTATTGGCCATGCAGATCTGTTGGGTTACCGCTTCGCCGAAGCGCGGCAGCCATCGCCCGATCAGCCAGACCGGGTGACCATAGGCCGCGCTGATGTATTCAACGGGATCGGTTTCAGGATTCGGAAAGATATCTGTTTGAAATGCGGCCCAGCCTTCGGACACAGGGCATGACCGTTCATTGGGTTCGCCGTGTGGATACCTCTCGAAATCTCTCGCCACCGCGCGGAGCAGACCGTTCGCAAACTTGACCGCGTGCTCGCCCACGCGTTTGCGAACGATGTTCACCGACTCGTTGATGGCCGCTGAATGTGGAATGCGTTCCAGGAACATCACCTGATAGAGGCCCAGCAGCAGTGCTTCAGTCAACGCATACTGCGCGTGTTTGATACGCTTGCGGGAGAATCTGTTCAGCAGGTATTCAAGCGTGATGCGATGGCGGACAACGCCGAGAACAAGCTCAGTGATCAATGCCCGGTCAGGGGTTGAAGGGCTCTTCTGCGAAAACTCGCGTTCCGTGATTTCCGATACGAACCTGCCCGTTCGCCGGTACTCGCAGAGGATCTGATGGGCAAGCGTACGGGCGGTTGATGGCTGTGAGTTCTGATCTGTTTCCATGGCTCTTCTCTTAGACGTAGTCTTCGTCACCTCCGGGCCAGGTTCAATGGAAGACTATGACGAAGAATGAGGGCTTACGCCCTCCCGGCTGTCCACTCCAGAATCCCCTTCTCCTCCAACAGCGCTATCCCCGATTGCACTGCCTCCTCCAACTGTTCCTCTGTGTTATAGCCCCAGGTGGCGACAAAACACTGCACACCGATCTTCTTTGCTGCGGTCAGGTGTGAGACCTGGTCATCGAGAAACAGAATCTGCGGCAGCTCGATTCCTGCGGCGGATGCGACAGCCTCCATCTGGCTGTTCTTTGCGATCGCCTTCTTTACTTTGTCTTTTCCGAGGATCTGCGGGTCTGGAATTTTGATGCCGTTGTGATACAGAATCTTTGTGGCCGCATCCGTCGGCTTGGAAGTCGTGATATAGACACCTTCAAATTCGGGTCCGAGGCTTTCGAGGGCTTCACGCATCGGATCGTACAGGGGATTCATGTCGAACCACGCTTCCTCGTCTCTGGCGCGGATGGCGCGACGGCTGTCCTGAAAATGTTTTTCCAAATCCCCCACGTTTTCTACTTGCGCCAGCGAACACACTTTCGCCATCACTGTCTCTGACTGCCGATCGAACTGGGTTTGGCTCTCAACCAGGATCTCGTGTTCCAGAAAATAGAGGATCACAAAGTAATCTTTGCCGTCGCGGATGTAGGGCCGCATCTGGTAAAACGTGTCATACCAGTCGCGCCGAATTTCGGAGACGCTTGCGGCGCCTGGCAGGCCTCGTGCAGCTGCGTAGGTGTTGTACGCGCTGTAAAGGCATTCCCCTGCGCTGTCGCAGATGACCCCATCGAAATCGAGTGCCAGTACGTTGGGCATGCTGTTCCTTTCAGTTGCGGGCTTCTCTGCGATGAGAAACTCCGTTATAGTCGCTGCAGATTTCTCACCTTAGACAACCCGGTGTTCCTATGCCACGCACTCCGAAATCTCTGAATCAATTCAATAAACAGATTCTCCCGTCACTTCATAATGCCGCACGAGGCGGCAACGTTCTGCGTCTCGTCAAAGCCATTCAGGAGACCGATCAATGGAATTCGTTTGATCGATTTCATGACACGACACGCACGCTCGTCACTGAATACGAGGCAGCGGGGGCAAAGACCGAGGTCCGTGAGATTCAGACCGGGGGACGCATCGGTTCGGGGCGATGGATTATTCAGGAGGCGGAGGACTTTCGTTCGATTACCGCGGACATCATCAGCCCGGTCAAGAAACGGATCGTCGATTACTCGAAGAATCCCTGGCAGGTGATCCAGTGGAGCGCGGCCACACCGCGAGAAGGCATCACGGCAGAGCTGGTGCTTATCGAAACCAGGGAACAGCTTGAAAAGATTGCTGCTTCGAGTGTTCAGGGAAAAATCGTTCTCAGCTCGCTGGACCCTCGCAGCCTGCTGCAGGAGTTGTCCAGAAAAGGGGCGGCCGCGATCATTACGGATCGGTTGGTACCTGAAAATCCCAGAGCCACTTCATGGACAAAATTCGGGTGGGGCGGAATCACCATGAGCGATGGCCCCCTGCGCATGGTCGGCCTGGTTCTTTCATCTGCTGAGGGCCAGCAGGTGCGCCGGCTGTATCAGAAACACGGCGGGCTGCGCGTGCGAATCAAGGCTGACATCCGCCGGTACACGGGTACGCATGATGTCGTCTCCGGTATTGTTGAAGGGGCACTTAATCCCCAGGACGAGGTCTGGGCTATCGCGCACAGTGCGGAGCCGGGCGCTATCGATAACGCATCCGGTGGGGCGGTCTGCATTGAGATTGCCCGCATCCTGGAATCTTTGATTCAAGCCGGAAAACTGCCGAGGCCAAAGCGCACCATACGGCTGCTTCATGGTTACGAGTGCTATGGCTTTTTTGAATACCTGGAGAACGTGCCACGCCAGCAGCCGCCCATGGCCGGCGTCTGCATTGATACCGTAGGCGCAAAGCCGGAGGTCTGCGATGGCATTCTGGGCTGGCATGCCACCGTTCCGATGTCGGCCGGTTTTGTCGACAGAGTCGGAGAGTCCATCCTGCGGGCGTCGCTGCGCTGCTCGAATCCCGGTTACCGCTATCGAGCCAAAGGGTTTGTTTCCACCAGTGATACTCTGATCGGCGATCCCAAGTATGGATTTCCCTGCCCCTGGCTCACGACACACTTCAAGAAGAAGGGTACGTGGGACGCCTATCACAGCGGCGCGGATCAGCCGAAACTTCTGAGCAAAGAGGGCCTCGCCACGAACGCCTCCGCCATGGCCGGCTACCTGTACTTCCTGGCGAATGCGGGCACCAGTGAGCTCCTACAGATAGCGGAATCAGAAACAGAAGGAGCACTCAAGCTGCTGGCGGAATCCAGGAAGAATGCAGCACGCAAACGTTTCATCCGGGACGAGCACAGAGAGAACCTCGAGCGGCTCAAACGCTGGATCTGGGAAGGGGATCGCGACGATGTGCTTGCCTCGCTTATCAGATGCTCCGCCGAGGTGGAAAGTGCC
>JASLXP010000358.1 GCA_030740295.1 Planctomycetota bacterium | reverse complement strand
GGCCGCTTGATTTTGCAGTTGCCCTCGCCCGCTTCCGCCAGCGTCGGCCCTGTGCGATAGGAAGTCACGAGCTCCTTGTTTTCATAAATGTTTACAGCGCCGTTCACCGGCCACTGCGGTCGAATCTGCATCGACTGATGCCAGCGCACGGGCGTTGCCCTCCCCTCCGAATCGAAGCCTCGCAAATGATGCGGCCCGTAAGGCACCCGAATCTGCACCCCATCCTTCGGTACACCAAACCACAGGAGATACTTTGCCTGGCCCGTACTGTCACTGCGCGCTATCCAACAGAGCTCGCCGGCGACGCGTACTGGAGCGTCTTTATCGGGTCTGTGCTCGGGCGGCGCGCTGATGAACTGCACCGGTTGTTCGGACACCGCGCCTTCAGGCCCAATGTGACCGAGGCGAAGCGATCGTTCATCGGTAGCGCCTGTGATGCCCATCGATTCGAGGAGATCGCTGAAACTGATCTCGTGGCTGAGCGGAATGAAATCCCGATCCGCAGGAAGCCGAGTGACTCCCATCTGCACGGAGAACCAGTCAAACCGTTCATCAAACTCTTCAGACGCAGGGATAGATTTCAAAAGGGGACCTCGTTCCTATGGAAAGTGAGAGGGTGAAAAGGTGAATGGTGAAGGAATAGGATATTGTGAGCCATGGACCTTGAATCGTGGATTCGTGTTATGTTGTCGGTCCCAGCATGAGTGATGCTGATGCACTTGATAGATTTCTTCAGTCCGATGCACAACCATGTTTATTGACTTGGACATCAGATGCGCAGCCGGCATGGTGTGGTTGGCCATGCTGCATTTATACGGAGAACGAATCGTGGCTGATTACACCATTGATGATGAATTTCCCGGCGGCAATATCGTGGTGGAGCGGCTGACCGACAAAGAGGCATTTATTCACCAGGATCTGCGTGATACCCGGGGAAAGTGGTTTTACTGGTGTTTTAGAGTGAAAGACGCGGCCGGCAAATCACTGGTCTTTCGTTTCACGAAGGGCAACGTCATCGGCGCCCTCGGACCCGGCGTCAGCACAGACCTCGGCAAAACCTGGCGATGGTTGGGCAGGCAGGCGGTAAGGGGACAATCCTTCAGCTACACCTTTGCGGAAGAAGAAAACGAGACCCTCTTCAGCGTCGGCATGGCCTACCAGGAATCGCATCTCAAGGCATTCCTCACGAAGCACTCCGACAATCCTCACCTCGAAATGCAGCATCACTGCAAAACAAAGAAAGGTCGTAAGGTCGAACGGCTGCGTCTTGGATGCCTTGACAAAGAACCTCGCCACCGGGTCCTCATCACGGCCCGCCATCACTCGTGCGAGATGATGGCCAGCTACGCACTCGAAGGTCTGATGGATGCGGTTCTGTCGGACACTGAAACAGGGGAGTGGTTTCGAGAGAACGTCGAACTCGTGGCCATTCCCTTCATGGACAAAGATGGTGTCGAGGACGGAGACCAGGGAAAGAACCGGAAGCCACGCGACCACAATCGGGATTACGTCGGCAAAAGCATCCATCCTTCAGTGAAGGCGCTCCGGAAATTCGTGCCAGCCTGGTCGAAGGACAAACTCCGCGCGGCCATCGATCTTCATTGTCCATATCTCAGCGGCGGAAGATGGAACGAACAGATCTACATCGTCGGCGCCATGAATCAGAAGGTCTGGCAGGAGCAACTGAAGTTCGCCGCAAAACTCGAAAAACACCGCAATGGCCCGCTTCCGTTCCGCAGTGCAGACGTGCTCCCCTTCGGTCAGGCATGGAACACGCAGTCAAATTACAGGGACGGCAAAAGCATCGGCCGCTGGGCCGGCGAACTGAAAGGCATCCGTCTGGCTACCACCATTGAAATCCCCTACGCCAACGTGCGGG
>JASLXP010000357.1 GCA_030740295.1 Planctomycetota bacterium | reverse complement strand
TTCTTTGGCCGTTCGGCCGCGCAGCTCAGCATTGGCTGAAGAAACGGTGAGCGCGAGAGTTATGAGTATGAGCTTCATCTTCCGTGATCTGTTTGCCAGGGAGAGCCCTGAAGATGGCGAGCGGCGATGGAGGACGTGCTTCCATCAGCATACTTCCTTTCAAGTTCCCATGGCAACGGAACCCTGAATGATTGAGTTACGAGCTGAATTGACCGCCCAATTCTCGATCTTCAGAGCACTTGATGTGCGGTCTCTTCTGAAAAGCTACTCCCATATCAGCAGGCCCTGGTATCCTGCTGGAATCACCGGCTTATTCTTGTGGACGACGACGATTCCAGGGTGTTCAGGCAGTTGGAGATGGCGGAGGAGTTTAGGCTTCCTGATGTCGGTGATGTTCACCTCACTCACCGAACCGGTAAATCGATTCGAAACATATAGTTTGTTTCCATGAACGGTGGGCTTTCCGCTGAGGCCGTGTCCTTTGACTCCGTACTGCGGCAGGTCATCCGGTGATCGAGTCTCTTTTCGTCCAAGGATGAAATACTTGCCATTCCTGTTGGTGACGAGAGAGTCCTCCTTCAGCAAGGCCATTCCGTTCTGTGCGCCGACGCGAAAGCGATAGTTGTTTCCGGTGTATGCGGGAATGTCTCCCGCTTGAAGGTCATACCAGTAGAAGCCGGTCACGTGCCAGAAACAGCAGGCGTAGCGGCCTTCAAGCAGGCCATCAGTTATCTGATTACCGTAAAGCAGGCCGTGCCGACTATCCTTCAAAACTCGCTTCGGGCTCGCAGGCTCAGTGATATCAACAAAGTGCAGAGCGTTCGCTCCGACGTGCAGAAACGCATACTCGCCGGATGCCGGGACGACTACCTGCTTAACGGGCGAATTCCCTGCACGATAACGGCTGGTCAATGTAAGATTCCCTTCCCCTTCGATTTTCCATATCGACAGCCCGCCCTTTCCCTCTGCAGCGTAAGCCCAATCGCCTCTGACCTTGACGTCCCTGATGATGCCTTCGGTCTTGTAGACCTTGAGCTTCCTTATCTCCGGCCAGAGCTCGACGGCGTGCAGCCCTGCGGTTCCGGCGGCGACCAATGCCGTATCGCCGGCAAACCCGACGGCGTGAACCTGCCCCTCTGGCCTGTAGGCTCGAAACCGTGGGTCCGATTCAGCTTCGGGCGCGACAGGAATCCTGGAAGCACGGTCCGGTTCAGGCACAGGGCTTCGCGCCAGATTCGCAGCGTCGATGACGTGAAGATCCGACCAGGCCCCCGCGGCATAGATGGTGTCCTTTGCCAGGGCCAGCCCACCAACGGGACTGTGTTGCTTCTTTGCCTCTACGAGCGGAAGCTGGCGGTGTGCCACGATGTGAGGACGCGTCGGTTCGGAAACATCAACGACGAATACACCGTTGAACGTATCCGCGACGAAAGCAAAGTCCCCGGCCACCGTGACGCTCCACATATCCATGCCAATGCTGTAAAGAGGAGGAAACTTGACACGGGAAACGAAGGCTGGCTTCGCGGGGTCCGACACATCGATGATTTCCAGCCCGTGCCCGCGGCCGTGCGTCGAATCCTTCTTCTCTTTTGCTTTCCTCCGAGCATGGTGACCCGTGGTGACAAAGCAGTAATTGCCCCGCACATCCACGCCGTCCCCAAAGCCATCCAGAGGGAACTTTGAGATGACGGACGGCTGGCGCGGATTCCTGACATCGCAGATGACCAACTGGCGCGTTCCCCAGACGCCTGCATAGAGATAGCCGTTTCGTGCGACAACTGACTGTGCCTCGCCGGTTCTGACCGTGCTCAGATGGATTGGGCTCTCCGGTTCTGAAACATCGACGAGCTCGACTCCCGCGGTTCGGCAGGCCACAAAGGCAACATCGCCGGAGAGAGCAATACCGGTGGCCAGCTCGATGGTGTCGTAATGGCGCAGGACAACTGGCAACCTTGGGTTCTTGACATCCACGATGAACATCCCGTCTTCTCTGGCGGTGATATAAGCCGTGCCACCTTTGATCTCGATCTGTCTGACATTCCCAAGCCCGCGCAGCTTGCCGATGATTCTGGGTGAAGCGGGTGCCGAGATGTCGGCGACATGCAGGGCCCGTTGGCCGATGACGTAAAGCGCGTTGCCCTCTACCGTGGCATCCATGGCGCGTCCTATGCCGAGGTCGCTCACCATGCGGAGGGCTTCGCCGAAAGCGTTTTCTGGATGTCCCTCTTTGTCTGACACATCCGCAGTCTTCAGATTCCTGAAGTAGAAGTTGTAAAGCTCCAGCGCGACGGCCGCTGCAAGATATCGGGTCTCTGCAGCGTCGATGCTCTTCCACTCAACGGTATTCAGCATCTGCCAGATATCCGGCAGATGTCTGCAAATAAGGTCCTTGTCTTCGCTGCACATGGCCATGTGAAAGCCGCCAAGGGGAAAGCGAACATGCGTCAGAATCGCCAGGTCTCGCAGTCGTCCTTTGAATTGAAGAAACGCGGACTGAAACCTCCTCCACGCTTCGGTCGCCCCCGAAAGGGTATCTCCTTCCCAACGGCACGCGGTCGCCAGCTCCTGGAAATGTTCCTGTGGATGAAAGCGTTCCAGAAAATCGTTCGGGAATTTGCGGCCGAGCTGGATGCGCGCAGACCGCTCCATCAGCTTGCCAATCGTCTCCTGCCGTTTCACATCATCCAGGAAGCCGAACATGGCGTTCAGGCGGAAGTTGCCCTGGTTGGCATAGATCGGGTGCGCGTTGAGTTTGATGTGATCGCCCGGCGACAGCATCGCCCAACGACGACCATTTTTCTCCTGGCCCTTTTTGTTGAAGAGCTCAAGCCAGTGCCGATTACCCGTCCCGTGATACAGCGACAGCAGAACCGGCATGAGTATGGATGAGTGCTGACTGTTGAGCCCCAGCCATGAGAAGCCGACGTGC
>JASLXP010000356.1 GCA_030740295.1 Planctomycetota bacterium | reverse complement strand
GTGCGGCCAGTGAGTTCGCGAATGGTCTTGCCATCAGTAAATACTGAAGAGTCGTGTGCATCGCGCGGCAATGTCGTGGTTCGGAATAGCCAGAGCTTCGCCCGTTCCATCCACGCATCTGCTCGTTCATGATCCGGGAGGAGCAGGATGCACGCGATGATTCCCAGTGCTGTCCATGCGTTCTCTTCGGTCTGGGTGTCGTGATACACGCCGGCCTTCGGTTCCATCGTTTCGAACCGTTCCATGTAATCGGCCGCAATGTTTGCGAGCATTTCACTTTCTTCATCGCTCAACAGGTCCTTCAGCAGCGCGGCCGTGAGCGCCAGGCCGGAAATGGTCCTGCCGCACTGGCTTTCCCGGAAGAAACCGCCGCCTCGCTCGCCCCATTTGGTCCCGGCAGGTTCCGTCCGCCCCCAGCTCTCTTCAGGTCGAACGCAGTCTTCAGGCCCGGTGTCGTGAACGAAGCAAAGGTAGCGAAGCCCTTTAAGCGCCACCTGCCTGGCCTCGTCCGCGGAGATCCCAGCGAGGGCCTCATCAAATTCCCTTGAGGATGCGGCCACCGCGAACGTTGCTGCGGACATGGCGGTTTCCTGTCCGTACCAGAGCACCCCGCCAAAGAAGTGGCCGCACCGCGGCCTGCCGGGCCATTCGTTAAAGTAGCTCATCCCCACGGGGATCCACCGGCAGATGACCTGCAGGTATCTCCGGCTCATTTCTGTTTCCCTTTCAGGAAGCTGAAGTTTTGAGAAGTCGGTGAAGGCGTCTTGGAGATTCATGACATTCTGGATTCGGGGATCAGGAATTGGGATCTGCACCGCATGAGCTCGTCATTGTCACAAGTGGAAGAGTTCGTTGGAGTAACGGCTTCAGCCGGGTTCTTCCGTCCGGCAATGAAGACCCGGCTAAAGCCGTTACTCCAACATCCATCTGAACATCGCTTTCCGATCTGTAGCTAACGAGGCTGGAACGGACAGGCCCATGTTGCATGGAGGTCTTTACATCCCAGCCCGCAAGGTCCGTGGGGATGCTGAACACTGAAGCCTGAATCCTGCTCCCGCTCAAACAAATCGCGTGAACTTCAATGCTGACTCGGCGAGTATCCATTCAAGATCCTCGTCCGTGAGAAAGCCGAATCCTTCTTTGAAGAGCTCGAGATTCATGGCGACTGTTTCGCGCATGCAGACCGGTGGAAAATCGCTTCCCCACATGATGCGGTGAGGGCCGAACGCGTCGTAGATCATTTTCAGAAAGTGTTCGATGTCTTTGTATGGGAAGCCCTCCTTGCTCGCGCCATACAGACCGGAGTAGTTGATGACTACGTTGGAGAATCGGGCCAGATCGAGCACTTTCTGAAACTTCGGGAATGGCGCATCTTCGTCAAGCTGAGGGTGGCCGAGGTGTTCGATGCGGAAGCGGATGCCGGGGTGGCGTTCGATGAGCTCTGCAGTTTCCGGCGTGCCATAGTTGTCGCGGCTGCCCGAAAGCGAGGCCACCACGTCGTGCTGCTCCAGGGTCTTCCACATGTCCCACGGATCGCCATTCACCGAACGGGCCCCGGCAGGAACTCTGAAGCCGACCATGCCGTCACGCTCGACCGCCTCTTTGAAAAGACGGGCCGCATCCGGACTCGAAGTGTCTACCATCCCCCACGGCGCAAACTTGCCGGGATAGCGTTCGCAGACTTCCTTTTCGTACGTGTTGTCGAACTGGCCCCCATACTGAACGAGAATCGCTTTGTCGATGCCCGCGGCGTCCATCTGTCCGACCAGAGCTTCAACTGGCACGTACTTGGTAACACCGGTATGGACGTGTGAATCGATGATCATGATTTGGCACCTCGATTTTGGTTTGGAAGATAGCGCGCCTCTGTATCAGCGTTCTGACGAGAAATATGTCTGACTCCATCATCGAAACGGAATCCATCTCGCATTACTACGGGCAACGGAGAGCCTTGAACGAAGTCTCGCTCTCGGTCGCCCGGGGCGAGTGTTATGCGCTGTTAGGCCCGAACGGTGGTGGAAAGACGACGTTGTTCAAGATTCTTTCCACGTCGCTGCTGCCTTCCAGCGGCAATGCGAAGATTCTTGGCTTCGATTGTGAGAAGGAACACTTCAGCATCCGGTCACGCATTGGCGTTGTATTCCAGAATGCCAGTTTGGACAAGAGACTGAAGGTGCGTGAAAACCTCGAGCACCAGGCCCACCTGTACGGCCTGACCGGCAGCGACCTCAATAAGCGTGTGGATGAACTGCTCGGCCGGCTCGGACTGACGGATAGAGCGGATGAGATTGTAGAGAAACTTTCAGGTGGCCTGATGCGCCGGCTTGAGCTCTGCAAAGGACTGATCCACTCGCCCGAACTGCTCCTCTTCGATGAACCGACTACGGGACTCGATCCCGGCGGGCGGCAGGACTTCTGGTCTTACCTGAACGAGCTGAAGAACGAACAGGAACTGACGGTGCTGGTGACGACCCACTACATGGAGGAAGCTGACCGCGCCGATCGAATTGCATTCCTCGATCGAGGCAACCTGGTAGCCGAGGGCACGCCTGATTCTTTGAAGGAAAGAATTGGTGGATATGTGATCACGGTGAGTGCAACAGATCCTGAACATCTCTACGAGCAGATTAAGGAACGATTCGGCCATGAAGGGAAAGTGGTGGACGACGCGGTGCGACTCGAAATGCCGGACGGCCCGGAATTCGTGCCGGAGCTGGTGGAGTCCTTTCCCGGTGAGATCGAGGCCGTGACCGTGGGACGGCCGACCCTGGAGGACGTTTTTGTCCACCTTACCGGACATCAGTTCGAATCCGTGGTGGCCGAATGATCATGCCGGAGCAGACACTCGCGCCTGGATTCGTTTTGCCTGCATGGTCCCTGGCTCGCCGGGAGGTCGTTCGATTCTTTCGCCAGCGCAATCGTGTGATCGGCGCACTGGGGACGCCAATCGTCTTCTGGCTTCTGTTCGGATTCGGGCTGAAAGATTCGTTCCGGCCGCCATCGGCTCCGGAGGGCATGAACTACCTCGAATACTTCTTTCCAGGCACGCTGATTCTTATCCTTCTGTTCACCTCCATCTTTGCGACCATCTCCATCATCGAAGATCGGCGCGAAGGTTTTCTCCAGGCAGTACTGGTGTCCCCAGTCTCACCGTACGCGGTGGTGTGTGGGAAGATTTTCGGTGGCACTGTGATTGGTTTCCTGCAGGCGATGCTGTTTCTGCTGCTTGCGCCGTTCGCAGGTTTTACGCCGGGACTTGTATCGTTGGTTGTCTGTGCGCTGTTCATGTTTGTGGTCGGTCTTGGCCTGACAGGTCTTGGTTACCTGTTCGCCTGGAAGATGGAATCCGTGGCCGGTTTTCATGCGATTATGAATCTGTTTCTGATGCCCATGTGGCTCCTGTCGGGGGCCCTGTTCCCTTCAAGCGGCGCGGGCGCCGGGATTCGATGGGTCATGGCTGTAAATCCGTTGACCTATGGTTTGGCAGCCATTCGACAGGCTTTGAGCGAACACAGAGTGGAAGGTCAGCCATCCCTGGGGATTTCAATGGCGGTCGTCGTGGTCTTCGCAATCTTTACCTTCGCAGGAACAGCGAGGCTGGCGGGGCAAAGAGAGCGAGGGGATCGAAGTGAATAACAGATCACGGATATGCATGGCCGGCGTGCTTCTTCTGTGTGGTGATCTGCATTCTGAGTTTGTCGGGGTGGGAAGCATGGAATCACTTCGTCTCAGAGAACTCGGCAATCTCGCCGATTTCGAGCTCCAGGAGCGGCATGGTGGCCTGGTCACCAACAACGACCTCAAAGGGAAGGTGTGGATCGCAGACTTCATCTTCACCCGCTGCGCGGGCCCGTGCGTAGAGCTCACGAAGGCGATGAAGGGGCTGAATGCGAAGCTCTCAGAAGAAATACGGTTCGTCACCGTGACGATCGACCCTGAATATGACACACCGGAAGTTCTGAGAAAATACGCGGATCTCTTCGGCGCCGACCGCCAACGTTGGCTCTTCCTCACCGGCGATAAGGAGCGGGTCAACGCCCTGATCAGGAAGGGGTTTAAAGTTGCTGGTGGCGGCGGCGATTTTCATCACACCCAGAAAATGGTGCTGGTGGACGAACGAGGGATCATCCGCGGTTATTACGATGGACTTGAGGAAGATGGTCTGCGAATGCTGAGGCAGGATGCCCATTCGCTGATCACTATCATGCCGCTCCGGATCTTTCCGCCTCTGAATGCCTGCCTCAATGGCGCTGCTTTCTGCCTGCTCTTAGCTGGATTCATTTTCATCAGGCAGAAAAGAGTCATGCCGCACAAAGTCTGCATGCTGACTGCGTTCGGCACGTCCGGAGTTTTTCTGTGTTCGTACCTGTACTACCACGCCTACAGCGGCAGTACACCATTTCAGGGCGCCGGTGTCGTCCGCACCATTTACTTCACCATCCTTATCACCCATTCGGTCCTGGCGGCCGCGGTGCCGGTGCTGGCCATCATCGCCATCTACCGCGCATTCAAAGGGCAGATGGATAAACATGCACGCATCGCACGATGGGCTCTGCCCATCTGGATGTACGTTTCCGTGACCGGTGTGACGATCTACTGGATGCTCTATCGGATGAGCTTTTAGCGCCCGAAGTCCGCGAGAGTCAAAAGGATGGTGCTTGCAGGAATGCTGCGAAGCGCCTCACTCCATCCTCATACTCTCTGTCCACTGGGTCGCGTAACGGAGGAGCTCATTTGCGCTGCCGATTTTGAGCTTGGCTTTGATGTGCTCGCGATGAGCCTCGACAGTCTTGACGCTCAGACCGAATTCTTCAGCGATGATTCTTGTCTTGCGGCCGCGTCCGATCTGTTCGAGGATTTCCAGTTCCCGATCACTGAGGCGTTCGAGTGGACCTTTGGGGCGTTGGCCTGGCTTGAGCCAGTCTTCCTCCATGCGATCCGAGACGCATTTGCTGAGATAGACGCCGGAATTGAGGATGACTCGGATGGCTTCAAGAAGGTTCTCGGTGGCTTCCTTCTTCATAATGTAGCCGCGAGCACCGGCCCGGAGGGCCCGTTCCGCATAAAGGGATTCATCGTGCATGGAGAGCACAAGAATGGGCAGGTCAGGATGTTTATCCAGGCATCGTTTGATGAAATCGATGCCGTTCGTGCCCTTCAGCGAGATATCGACAATCATCAGATCCGGCTGGCTTGATTCGATATTGTTGAGGGCTGTGAGCGCGTCTTCCGCTTCTCCGCATATGACGAGATCGTCCTGTTGATTGACGAGCAATGCCATTCCCTGCCGAAGGATTGGATGATCGTCAAGCACGAAAATTCGTGAACGTTTTGTCTCCGATGGAGCTTCCGGTGTTTCAACCATTTCTTATTCCTCGAGTGGATGGTTAAATGATCGGGGGGAAGAGGGAAACCGGCCGGGGCCGCGCCCCCCCACTGCAGCCGACATGAGTATAATCGGCAAATGACAAACTTTAAGAAGATACTACTGTAAATTCTTTTATGAAGTCGTTTCTTGCTCAGCCCAAGCCTCATCGGGCAGGTCAACAAATTCTTTCATGTCTTCAAAAATGTCGTGCACATCCTCTTTAAACACATCTCCGACCAGAATGTCAACGAGATTCTTCAGGTGGCGGGGATGGGACTTGATGAAACGGCCAAAATTGAAATCGGGCGTATAGAAGGCGTAGATAAGCTTCCGGAACGCATCCAGGCCGCGGACAAATGTGGGCTCGAATCTGCCAAGCTGCTTTCCGGACACATCGCCGACATCGAGCCCTTCGTGAATCGCATCCGCTGCCCAGATGCCGGACACCATCGCCAGCAGGACCCCCGATGAATAAATCGGATCAAGAAAACCATAGGCATCACCAACCAGCACCCAGCCTGGCCCCGCGCACTGTGAAGAGCGGTAGGAAAAATCGCTCAAGACATTCACCTCAGAGGCAAGCGTTGCGTCTCTGAGCCGTTCACTGACAGCCGGGCACATGCCGATCTCTTCCATGAGTGTCTTTTCCGGATTCCTCTCCCTGCCCTCGAACAGTATCGAAGGCGAAGAGACCACACCGACGCTCACTACTTCCGGTAACGGGATGTACCAGAACCAAGCCTGGTTCTCTCGTGAATAAATGATCAGCGTCGCGCCTTCATCAATCCCGGGGCCTCTATGTGCATTCTTGAAGTGGGCAAATATCGCCGCTTTTTTCAGGAACGGATCCGGTTGCCGCAAATTCAGCCGTCTGGCCAGAAGCGCATTTCTGCCGGTGGAATCCACGATGACATCCGCTCGAAGGGATTCGGTCTGGCCGCTGGCTTGGATGACCACGCCGACAGCCCTCTCACCCTCAAACATGACTTCCTTCACCAATGCTCCTTGTCTGACTTCTGCGCCTTTCCTTGCAGCGTTTTCCAGGAGCATCGTGTCGAATTCCGCACGGGGCACCTGCCAGGTGATCGAGCTCTCGTGCGGGTTCGTCTTATAGAAGTAGAAAGGCTGCGATTCCCTGCCGGAGGAAGAAACAAACTGCACGCTGTATTTGCGCGGGTAATTGCTTTTCCGCATCCTATCGAGCAGGCCGAGTCGCTGGAAAGGCCAGTAGGTCTCTGTGACAAGTGACTCACCAATGCAAAATCGAGGAAAGATCTCCTTCTCCAGAATCAGGACATTCCTGCCATGCTCCGCCAGAATAGCGGCGGCAGAAGACCCGCCGGGACCACCTCCCATGACGATGACATCGAAATCTCTGTTGTCTTTATGCATGGTTGACAGAGAGTTGAATGAAGCCGCTTGATTCCTGCCAGAGTTAACCTTGAATTCGAGAATTCGCCGCCCGGAACGCGACCTGGAACTGACCCAATGCACATCATTTGCTTGAGCCGCAAACCCAATGGCTACGCCTGCCGTAAATTGAGCGAAGCCGCGGATCAAAGGGGCTGTTCGTTTCAGAATCTGAGCCCGGCGGAACTTGATGTCAGAATCGGGGACGGGCTCTTCCAGAAGACAGCAGGCGCTTCAGAGCCCTTCGAGATGCCCGAAGCATGTGGATGCAGGTTGCTGCCCAGATTGGGCGCGCTGCCGGTTGAGCATGCATTGGCTATTGTACGGCAGTTCGAGGCTGCCAGTATCCGATCCGTCAACCGGGCCGACGCCATTCAGCGTACGCGCAGCAAGGTGCATGCGTATCAGGTACTGAGTGACTGTTCCCTGCCGATCCCTGAGACATTCGTTCTGGCCAATCAGCGGGAGTTGGCCTCCGTAACGGACACGCTGCCGGGGGATAAGTTCATCGTCAAACTGCCCGTCGGTGTGCAGGGCATTGGGGTGATGCTGGCTGAGAGTCGTGCATCGCTTGCGTCGATCCTCGATACTTTCTGGGGGTTGGGCGAGCTTGTTCTCGTGCAGGAGTACATTGAAAGTGCGCACACAGATAAACGGGCCTTCGTGGTCGGCAATGAAGTAATCGCCTGTATGCAGCGCAGCGCACGCGAAGGCGATTTCAGGTCGAATACGCATCTGGACGGAGACTGCACGGCGGCCGAGCTTTCGGATGAGGAGGAGCTGCTCGTGGTCCGGGCTTCTCAAGCGCTCAATCTCGATATTTCCGGTGTGGATATTGCCGAAACCGACGCTGGCCCGGTCGTGCTGGAGGTGAATCAATCCCCTGGATTTGAGGCGCTGGAAAGGGTGACCGGTGTCGACTGCGCGGGAGCAATCATGGATTACGTCGCAAGTTTCTGAGCTCATGGGTTCACTGCCAAAGCGGCAATGAAGCATATCTTTGCTGATTCGGATTGCGCTGGCCTCAAACATAAACGCCAACGTGACAAGGTTTTGCGTGCGCTGCCGATTCGATAGGCTCGTGGCATAGGCATTGCTAAAGCGGACAAAGTTAATCTCAGAACTGCGGAAATGGCAGAACCACTGCCACAGCCTGCGGGCAGGCAGACAACAACATTTAATCTTCCAACCTCATGGAGAGCACCATGGCCGGTAAAGATATTTATTTCGGTGAAGAAGCTCGGAACGAGCTCCTCTCGGGCATCAATCAACTAGCCAAAGTGGTCGGCAAGACCCACGGCCCCAAAGGGCGCGCAGTGTTATTGGAAAAGAGCTTCGGCGGCCCAACAGTCAGCCTTGATGGCGCAACCATCGCAAAGGAGATCGAAGTGGAGGATCGCCGTGAAAATCTGGGCATCCATCTCATCCGTGAAGTTGCCAAGAAACAGGCCGATGCAGCCGGGGACGGCACGACCACTTCCATCATCCTTTCCCAGAGTATTTTCAGCGAGTCATTGCGTAATGTGGCTGCCGGAACCGATGCGATGTCCATCAAACGTGGGATCGACCATGGTGTCCGCGTGGCTATCGACGCCATGAAAGGGATTGCCTCTGATGTCGAAGGAAGGGGAGACCTCACCAAAGTCGCCACTCTCTCAGCCAACGGAGACAAAGCAATCGGCAATATCATCGGCGAGGCCCTCCACAAAGCCGGTGTCAGCGGCGCCATTTCCGTGGAAGAAGGTCAGGGCCTGGAAACCACCCTTGAGTTCGTCGAAGGCATGCAGTTCGACAAGGGCTACCTTTCTCCGCATTTCATCACTGATTTTGCCAGCATGGAGACGGTGCTCGAGAACTGCTACATCGTCCTCCACGAAAAGAAAATCTCAGCCGCCAAGGATCTCGTAGGCGTTCTCGAGCTTTGCGCGGAACAGAACAAACCCCTCCTCGTTGTTGCAGAAGACATCGAAGGCGAGGCCCTTCAACTCCTCGTGGTCAACAAGATCCGCGGTGTGGTTAGCTGCTGCGGTGTCAAAGCGCCGGGCTTCGGGGACCGTCGTCGCGAAATGCTGCAGGACATGGCTATCCTGACCGGTGGTGAGGTCATCACCGAGACCGCCGGAATGAGCCTCGAAACAGCCGGCGCAGACGTCCTGGGCCGCGCCAAACGCGTGGCCGTGGGCAAAGACGACACCACCATCTCTCGTGGTGCGGGTAAGAAAGAAGACATTGCCGGGCGCCTCGATCAGATTCGCAAATTGCTCGATGCCAGCACATCAGATTACGACAAAGAAAAGCTTCAGGAGCGGATTTCCAAGCTGTCCGGTGGCATCGCCACAATCCAGATCGGTGGCAGCACTGAATCAGAAGTAAAGGAGAAGAAGGAACGCGCCGAAGACGCGGTCGCCGCCACCAGGGCAGCCGCGGAAGAGGGCGTGGTACCAGGCGGAGGCATCGCTTACCTTCGAGCCGCCGCCGCGGTTGCCGATGCGAAAATCAAAGGTGCGGGCGAGAAGGTCGGACTCGAGATTCTCACCCGAGCCCTGGCAGCGCCGACTAACCAGATTGTCTCAAATGCAGGCAGAGACGGTGAAGTCATCACCGAGCAACTCAAGGAAGCCGATACGAATCAGGGCTTCGACGCGGCAAACGGTCAAGTCGTTGATATGCTCGAATCCGGCATCGTCGATCCGCTCAAAGTCACCCGTCTCGCCGTGGAAAATGCGGCCAGCATCGCATCCTTGCTGGTCTCCACCCAGGCCGTCATCTGCAAGACACCTGAGAAAGAGGACGAACACGAAGACCATATGGACTAAGAGCCAGCCAACAAAGAAACTAAACGCCGTCCGGTTTCCACCGGCCGGCGTTTTTTTTGTTCGCATTCATCCTGTGGCCGCAGGCTGCCAGCCTGTGAGCCAAGTTTGTTTTAATCAAGATTAGCTGACAGGCTGGCAGCCTGTCGCCACGAAGCCCAACCGATTGGAAAAACTAGTTTTGCATAGCATTCTGCTCGCACTGCTGTTTCTTGAATCATGCTCTGCTGAAAACTTTATCCCGAAGTTTGGCGATTTTCCCAGATTGGCGATTACTGCTGAGGAAATTCGAGCCAAGAGAGCAACAGATAATTTTGAAGCAATTAAAACTGCAGCGATCCGGCGAGCGGAACCACACATCGATAAACCGATCCATATTCCCACTGATTGGGGCAACTGGATCTTCTATTATGCTAATCCCAAAACAGGCGGGCGGCTGGTGGCCCTCGATCTCGAGAAGCACAAAGATCCGGCAACCGGAGAGATCTTTACTGATCAACGGATCGTGGAATCCTACCGGACGATCCTGCATAACAAAGTGAACAGTGCTGCAGTCAGCCTTGGCTGGGCATTCCTGTGGACGGGTGAGGACAAATACGCTGAGGCGGTCAAACGAATTCTTGCTATCTATGCGAAGGTGTACCACACATTCCCCAAACGAGCCGATCGTTGGGGTAACAGCGGTTTTCTGGCCAAATACGGCGGCCGGCGTTATTCGCAGAGCCTGTCTGAAGCAGTCGGTGTGATTGAGCTGTGCAAGGCATACGACCTGACTCGAAACAGTAAAGTCTGGACTCAGGAAGATATAAAACTAGTTGAAAGCAAGTTTTTTCGTCCAACTGCCGATACGCTCCTCTATACTACTTTTGCACATAATCACCAGACTTGGCTCAACGCAGGCGTTATGTGTATTTCTTCGGTGCTGGGTGACGCGCAATTAGTAAATCGAATATTGCATATGAAGCGGGGATTCTTTTATCAGCTCAGGCAGAATATTGACGCTGATGGGATGTGGAATGAAGGCACAATGGCGTACCACAGCTATGCGCTTCAGGCCCTGGTGGCCACGGTCGATGCGGGGCGCCGGATTGGGATTCCCCTGCACAAAGAGAAGAAATTCAGATCGATGATCGAGGCGCCTCTGAAATACTGTTATCCGGACGGCAGATTCCCAGCGATTAACGACAGTGATCCATCGAACATTCGCTCGTTCTTTCGGTATTTCCGATGGGCCTGGGAAGTCTACAAGGATCCCTCTTTTGCTCAGGCCTGGGCGAATGGTGACAAAAAGCGGCTGGCTCAATTGCTGGGGCCGGGCGCGGAGATCGAGCGAGTCTACGAGTCAAAATCGTCCATTCTTAAAGGAATTGGTCTGCTGGTTCTGCGCCGTGGGAAGGGGCGCTCCGCCATCAATGTAATGTTGGATTACGGCGCACACGGGGCCGCGCATGGCCAGAGAGATAAGATGAACCTGATCCTTTATGCGAATGGTCGTGAATGGCTGTTTGATCCCGGCAGGCTGAATTACAGACATAAGGAATACAAGACCTATTACACGCAGACCGCTTCTCACAATACGGTGATGATTAACGGCCGCAGCCAGGCTCCGGATAACGGCACGCTGCTGTTTTTTGATGAGACTGATATATATTCGTCCGCGGCCGGCGAAAGCAGGGGCGCATACAAAGATGCGGTTTTGAGGCGATTTCTTTTTCTGACTGATTCATTTCTGGTGGAACTGTTTGAGGTGGAGTCAGAGAAGCCAGCGACGATGGATTGGCTGGGAAGTGCACGGGTGCCATCCTTACTCGGGCGCGCTGCCGAAGATGCCGAGGGGAGAAGCTTCCCGCCGATTCGGTCAGAGGAGGAAAAAATGAAGGGGGCAAATGCAGCGCCCACTGCTCCACCTCTGGGGGAGAAAGGCGGCTACCAGCATTTCATGGACGTTTCGCTTGTCCCGGATGCGCTGCCGATCTGGGATTTCATGCAGAGCAAGGATCAATTGCTCAGGCTGTGGCTGGATTCAAAGCCTGACGGTCAGATTCTGGTGGCCAGACGATTTGGGTATAACAAGTCGCAGCGGAATCCTTGTCTCATTCGACGGATAGGAGGTAAGACAGCTTCCTTCTTGACGGTTTACGATCTGAGTGGCAACGGCAAAGCTGTAAAGGGGGTGTCGCTGAACGGCGAAAGGAAAGCGGTGGTCAAGTGTGACGATAAGGAATGGAGGATTCGTTTTGAGAGTAAAGGTGTGGACGTGAAGGCTGGGAAGTGAGTTTGAATGGAGATGGAAGGGAAAGGCAAAAAAATGGAAGGCAAAAAAATGGAATTGAGACGGAAGAGAATGGCAAAAAAATGGAAGGCAAAAACAACAGAGGGCAAAAACAATAGAGGGCAAACCTTCAGATTTCTATGTCCGGTACCACGCTCACGTGCTCTCCGCGGAATGATTTCAGGACGCCGGAGTCCAGTTGGAGGATGAGGCCATCTCTGAGGTCCAGATCGTGGACGCGGCCGCGATAGGTCTTGCCGCTCTGCTCCAGGGTCAGGAACTCACCGCCGGTCAGGCAGAGCTTCTTCCACTTCTGTTCGAGGTCGGCCAAGTCTCCTGCTTTTACGTTCCCGTAAAGGGAGTCCAGGTTTCTCAGCAGTTGCCTGGCGGATTTGGTGCGTTCGATTTCTTCACCGAGTTCCATGCTTATGGATGTCGCGTGATCTCTCAGGATTTTCGGAAGTTGCTCGCGGGTCAGGTTAACGTTCAGTCCGATGCCGATGACGAATGTGCCGGGCGCTTTGTTGTCGTCCTGCCTTGTTTCGACCAGGATTCCACAGATCTTCTTGCCGCTGACGATGACATCGTTCGGCCATTTGATCGTGGGCCGGAGCCCGCACGAATCCTGCAGAGTCTGGCACACTGCGACTGCGCCCAGGACCGTCAGCACATTAAAATCTTCGGCCGGTAATCCCGGCATGACGACGGTTGACATGAGCAGGCATTTTCCGTCCGAATCAATCCAGGTGCGTCCCCGGCGGCCGCGGCCCTGAGACTGGGCCTCGGCAAAAATGCTGACACCCTCCCGGGCCTCTGTCGCGAACTGCCAGGCAATGTCATTAGTGCTGGCGGTCTCTCGGTAAACATGGATTTCCCGTCCGATGATCTTCGTTCCGAGCCTGCTTGAGAGCTCATCGGGGTCAAGCCTGTCCGATATGTTCTGATCTTCAGCCAACCTGCGTTATCTCCAATGCAATGTCCGCGGCAGGTGCGGAGTGGGTGAGCGCGCCAACAGATATCCAGTCCACCCCCGTGCGGGCAACTTCATGGACATTCTCCAACGTAATGCCACCGGAGGCCTCCAGAATGGGCCGGTCTGGGACGGAGGGCGACCGTTCAGAATCCAGATGCTCGACCATCCGGGCCATTTGGATGGTAGGCAGATTATCCAGCATGATGATGTCCGCCCCGGCATGGACGGCTGCGCAGAACGATTCGAAATCTTCTACTTCTACCTCGATTCGCAGATCCGGGCATCGCTCACGTGCCTGTGTAACAGAGAGGGCGACCGCCTCCGGCAGCGTGCAGTGGTGCAAGCCTTGAATAACAGCCAGATGGTTGTCCTTGATCATCACCTGGTCATAAAGTCCTATTCGATGATTCCTGCCCCCACCGGCTCTGACCGCAAATTTGGCCAGGCCCCGCCAGCCGGGCAGTGTCTTGCGAGTATCCAGGATTTCCGCCGGGCAATCTGAAACGGCGTTGACGTAAGTGTTTGTCAGAGTTGCTATTCCGGAGAGTCTTTGCACGAAGTTCAGAGCGATTCGCTCTGCTGCCAATAATGCCTGCAGGGGGCCTGTTACAAGGGCGATAATCGCCCCTTCCTGGATGAATTCTCCGTCTTCCGTGTGCAACTCCACCTGGATGTCGTCATTCATCTTTCGAAAGACGGGCTCGAGCATGATGCCGCCGGCAAGTATGCCATTCTGTCTGAACTGAAAAGTGCCAACGCCTCGTTCGTCTTTAGAGACCAGAGCCTGCGTTGTGCAATCGCCGCTGCCCACATCTTCAGCGAACGCTGCCTGGAGCAGAGCATCGTAGTGCGAGCTATCCGGTGGTGTCAGCATTTCCAATGGATCGGTCAAGAGCGAATCTGATGGCAGGCAAATCTGTGGCAAGGGGGCGGAGTATAGGTAGGGCCTCTGAGGGGGCAACAGGGCACGCGGTCCATGTCAGACTCACGTTTGTAACTGCCATGCAGGTGTTTATAGGCTGGAATTGAAACGTTAAATCGTTATCTTCCCAGTCTGTAGATGGTCACAGCGAAGCTCCACGGAAAGGGAGTTCTATGCAGATAAAATTCTGGGGAACAAGAGGCAGCACGCCGACACCGGATCCGGACCATATGAAGTACGGCGGGGATACGACGTGCGTGGAGATTCGGACTTCAGGAGGCAAAAGACTGATTTTGGACACTGGCACCGGCATCCGGCGCCTGGGTATGGAGTTAATCACAGACTCCAATGGGCCGATAAGCAGTAACATTCTGCTCACTCACGGGCATTGGGATCACATTCAGGGCTTTCCTTTCTTCGCGCCGGCTTTCGTTCCGGGCAACTCCTTCACCTTTTACGGGCTCTTCAAGGCCGATGGCCGGGTAGAGGAAAGCCTGAGGGGGCTGATGGGCGAGCTCTATTTTCCAGTCCATTTCGAGGCTATCGCCAGGCAGTTGCATTTTCAGGATATTCTGGAAGGCACCCGTGAGATTCAGGGCATTACGGTCTCGTGCTGCGTGGTGAATCACCCGCAGGGCGCGCTGGCCTATCGCATCGAACATGAGGGCTCGGCCGTCGTCTTCTGTCCTGACACCGAACACACCCCTGACGACTTGCAGCCCAAGCTGATAGAGCTCTGTCACGACGCGGAATACCTGATTCATGATAGTCACTTTGCGCCCGAAGAATACGAAAAGTACCGGAATTGGGGGCACAGCACTTATGAAACTGGGATTGCCGTCTGCAAGGAGGCGGGTGTCCGGACCCTGGTTCTATTTCATCACGCGCCCGAACATGATGATGACTTCATGGACGATCTTCTGTATCGGGCCAACCAGGAATGGCCACATTGCGTGGCGGCTACTCGCGACCTTGAACTGTTCACCCACCGCACTGATACCAAGCGGTTCAAAGCCGTGCGGCCTGACAGAGAGGTCCATGTGTCCGGCCCGGAGGCTGGTTTTCAGGTCGAACGCCGGTTTGACACGATCCATGTCCAGTGCCCCGCATCCATCACGGTGTTTTCATCCAGTGCGTTCGGTCGGAAGGTCATCGATTCTGTCAAGGAAGATACCGGCCAGGTGACGATGGATTTCAAAAGGGTGGAAAGGTTGAATTCCGTTTGCCTCGGGGTCCTAGGCAAGATCCTCGGTCACACTCAGAAAAACGATGTACCTCTCATCTTCGAGAACGTGAACGAAGTGGTGCTGGAGGTATTGAGGGTGACCCGGTTTACGGAGGTCGTCGAGGTGGTATAGGCGGCTATTTTCCGGCTCGCTCTCTGAGCTGTTCGGCCACTGACTTGGGCACGAACTGGCTGACGTCCGAGCCGAAGATGACGGCCTCTCTTATCCATTTTGAGCTCACGAAGGTGTACTCCTGGCTGGACATCAGCAGGACAGTTTCTACATCGGGCGCCAGGGTCCGATTGATGAATGCGAGCTGCGATTCGTACTCAAAATCAGCCATCGTGCGCAGGCCCCTCAGGATGACCCCGCAGCCATGCTGGCGGGCAAAATCGACCGTCATCCCATCGAACTGGGCGACTTCGATATTGGCGAGCTCCCGGGTGAGCGACTCAATGATTTCAACCCTCTCCTCCGGGGTGAACATGGATTCCTTCCCTGTGTTCCTGGCCACCGCGACTACCAGATGATCAAAGGTCTGTGCCCCTCGGCGGATCAGATCCAGATGGCCGTAGGTAATTGGGTCAAAACTGCCTGGGTAGAGTGCTTTCTTCATGATTCGATGGGCTAACGCCTCCTCCTCTGACTGTTGTCTCCTCCTACAAATGACTGGGACCGCAGGGAGCGTGAACTCTTCCCCTCGAGCCCGGCTCTTGGCCCAATGAAGAAGAATAAGGTCCGATCATCTCTTCCACGGTCTTCATCAAAGCCAAATTCTACTATCCAATCGTGAAAAACCCTGCGCAGGGCAACCTGAAAATCAAAGTATTCTTTCTGATTCCATTCATAATCCTGTTGCAGATAGAACTCCCACCTTTTACTGGGTGAGATACGCGCCGACCAGATGGTCCGGTTGCTGTCGTCACGGCTGTACCTTTGACTTAAGCCCATCACAAATCCTCTGACCGGGCTGGAGCTCATCCCGACGTTCATGACTTTGAATTGGATCGGGTCTGTGCCGATCTCGTTGTCATTGAATACATACAGCCTTGGGTGTACGTACCACCTGAGGTCGGTTTCCACATCACTAAACGAATCGTTGTTATTGTCACGCCGACTGTTGGGGAAGTAATTCGTGAGCACATCGAATTCGAGAAGCCGGTATATCTGATCCGCTCTCTTGGTTTCAAGGACGTTGAAGAGGTTGAGCGTGACCTTGTCTACCGGTTCAAGGGTGTCGACTCCGTCAAAGAAGATGAGGCTGTTGGCCGGATTATCTACTCCCTGGATGGAAAGGAAGGTCACTTCAGGAACCAGGCGATGCATGAGGCGATCGATTTGCCACCATTTGCTTTGGAAATCGAACAGCCGCCAGAACTCGCTTGAGAGCCGTAATCCTGCCCCATAGGCAGTTCTCCAATCGCTGTTCGCCTGTTGAATTGATTCACTGAAAAACGTCTCACGGCTGAAGATGAACGGTTCGATGTGAAGGAAATTCAGCTTGAATGGCGCGGAGAGCTCCGAGTCAAAATCCAGCCGGTCAATACTCCTGAAGTCAGAAAGAAGGTCGGCCCCGCTGAGATTCAAGTCATCGTCAAATCTACGTCTCAGCCTGGCAAACTCGGCGCCAAAGGTGAACAGAAGCCGGTCCTGCCAGACCGGTTGGGATAGAAGGTCGTACGCTATCCGTGGCAGGTATTCGGTCTGGCCCGGGACGTTCGTGCTGGCGCTTCGCTGTTCGCTTTGAGAGAGGTTGGGAAACTCATTGACCCTGAGATGGCCGAGGAAACTCAGGGAGGAGTTTTCCCAGTTGCCGTGAATGAAGAGCTGATTTTCAGGCTCTTTCTGATAAAGGGACTCGTATTCGAAAAATTCACGGTAGAAGTTGTTGTCCGAGAAATCCTGAATCTCGAGATCCGCGGTCCATCTGCCGAGAAAAAATTCACCTTCATGATCGAGGAGAGCGTCGTAGCTGGTATCTGTCAGCAGCTCTCGATGAAATAGTTTAATCCGATAACGATCGTCCTCTTCGAGCGGAATGCTGGCGAAATCCCGGCCACCGTCCTTGATGGAATAAGTATCCACGAAACCAATTCTGCGGCTGGATTCGTATTCCACGTTGATCCCTTTACCGATTCCCCGGTCGGTGTAGTTATCGAGGTCGAAGAGCAGGTTCACTCCCGGGTATACCTCCACGCCCAGATCTGTCTGAATGAACGTCCCAAATTCGGAAGAGCTGCCAAACCCGAAATGAAACCAGGGCCACGGATACTTCAGGTCACGATAAAAGTAGGGCAGATAAAAGACCGGGATCTTGTGCACTCGGAAGACCGCATTCTTGAAGACGACACTGTGCCCATCCTTGAATACGATCGAACTGGCGGTGAAATGTTGATGCGGTACTTTGAAATTGCACGTCGTGATTCTTGCCCGTTTCGCCTTGATCACGTCCGGCCCTTGCTGTTCCACTTTTTCGGATTTCACGTGCCAGTTTACCGGTCTTTGGGGTCGTACCCGGTGGAGATTCGTGTCGAAAATCAGGCCCTTGCGATCTTCCCAGTTGTAGAGCAGCTTGTTTGCGTAGCTCAGGGTGTTGGTTTCGGTGAGCGAGACGTTGCCCTCCGCGTAAATCTCAGACTTCCCTTCCCATACAACGACCCGGTCAGCCCGGATAGTGGTGTCGCCCTTGCGCGCAATCACGTTTCCGACCGCCATCATGACATCACCGCCCTCCACGATCTCGAACTCATCCGCATCGACCTCGACCCCGGTAATCCCTGACGTAGTCTCGCTCTGCCCCCCTGTGATGAACATCCACACAAAAAATCCGAGCCATTTCAGACGCCTGCGCGTGGTTTTTCTTGTTGGGTCTGGTTCCAGAATCATTGGTGGCAAGCCAAGGTTCCAAGGACGATTGCGGCGCAGATCGTTCTCCACTTAATCGGCACGGTGAGGCCCGCCCCTTATATGGATGACATCTGACAGTGTCAAAGGACCGGTGTCTCCTGCAAAAAGAACCGAATGTCTGTCGCTCCATCTGAGAGCCCGGTGATATAGGGATGATCTGCTCGATCCTCCGGCGTGTCTCCCCTTTCATGAATGCCATCGGATGTTAGAATCCTGAGTAGTGGATCCAACCTGAAATCCAACGTCGAGAATCCCTGTGACCGGAACAACGCACCCCTGCCTCTTAGCCATTCTGGCCTGCCTCTCGCCTCTCCTCGCCGAAAATACCAGAGGGATAGCCGTCAGGCCCAAAGCGCCTGACAAGAAAACCATCATCGGCGATAACTGGCTCCTCCTGGTCGGCATCAATAAATACAAGAATTTTGACAACCTGAAAGCGCCGGTAAATGACTCTAAAGCGCTGAAGAAGGTTTTGTACGAAAAATATTGGTACCACCCGGAGCACACCATCGAGCTCCTCGACGAACAGGCCACCCGGCGAAACATCAAACGGGCCCTTGTCCAACTGCTAGACGTGCTCCAGCCTCACGACACCCTCCTGGTGTACTACGCAGGCCACGGTGACTATGCCCGGAACAATGTCGGTTTCTGGCTTCCCCACGATGCAGGCAAGGATCCGATCGACCAGGAAAACTGGCTCAGCACAGCCGATCTGAAGGGCTACATGAGCTCCTTCAAATGCCGGCACGTCCTCCTTGTGGCGGATGCCTGTTTCTCCGGCGACCTGTTGCAGAATTTCCGCAGTGCTGCCCGACCCGAGATCAAGAATGACTATTACCGTAAAGCCTACGGCAGGAAATCGAGAGAGGTCATCACCTCCGGTGGGCTCGAAGAAGTACCGGATCAGGAGATTGGCCAGCATAGCGCGTTCGCCTATCACTTCATCGGCGAGTTGGAGGCGAACCGAGAGGATTGGCTCGGCACGCTCAAACTCTACGCCAACTTCGCGCCCGGCCTGACCCGCTCGACGCCCTACCTCGGAGTGTTGAAGGACTCCGGCCATCAGGAAGGCGGAAGCTATATATTCTTCCGCCGCCCTACCCCCGGCCGGGATATTGATAAGCACTATCAGGAAGCGCGGCAGCTCGAAGCAAAAGCAAACACCGTCGAAAAGCTCAGAGATGCAAAGACGAAATATCAGCGTTATCTGGCTTTGGTTCCGCAGGACAAATTCCCCTTCGAATTTCAGCGCGCAACGGACGCACAGGAGCGGATTGAGAAGGCCATCCGAGGGATAGCAGCAGTGAGGCGGGGGGATACTTCCAAGTCCAAGAGCTCCCTCCATCAGGCCATCAAAAAATACGACGGCCTGCCCGAGATGAGCTCGACAAAGCAGATCAAACAGTGGGAGGATTTCCGGCTCGCCGCCCGTGCCATCGAATATGACAAATATGAGGATGCCTCCCGCATCATCGAAGGATTGATGCGTCAGCGACAGAGCGACGAAGTGGCCCGCTACGCCAAAGACCTGCAATCCGTCCTCTGGGCCACCCAGCTTTATTCCAAAGAGAAACAGTCCGTTTCGGATGCAGCCGTGCTCCAGACCCGACGCAAAGATCTCCAACTCGCGCTTCGGATTCTTAACCAGGCCACAGCGGATACCCGCTGGCCAACGAAGCTCCGCTCGAGAACTGTGGAACGATTGAGGACATTCCGGTCTCAGACGTTCAAACAGGCTCGTGAGCTTCTTGCTGACGCAACGAGCCTTGAGACCCGCGGCTTCTTTGATGCGGAAGGTGCCCTCGGCCAGTACGAATCCGCCAAGGCCCTGGGCGAGATGCTGCACGTCGCCGGTTTCTTTACCGAGGCGAAAGCCATCGATACCCCGGCCACTCTCGGGCAGGTCCGGGCCCGTGAGAATGAGGCATTTCTTCGCGGCGGCCTCAACGCGCAGTCCGTCTCGGGTGTCCGTATCTGGCT
>JASLXP010000355.1 GCA_030740295.1 Planctomycetota bacterium | reverse complement strand
TCCAAAGTAAGGCCGTCATCTCTCGGAATTCCGATGCACAGAATCAGAATTGAAGGTCTACTAATCACTAATAGCACAAGCACTGGCTTCCAAGACGGAGTCGTTTTGACGGATTTCAGGGGCGAAGCCCCGGGCTGTTTGCCTAGCCCAGCCCAACGGGCTGGGTGAATGGTACAAAAGTTTGAAAAGGGGCAACGCCCCGACCATTTGTAAGGATGCCATTCCTTGGGGCAAATGACCGGGGCGTTGCCCCTAAGGATGATCTGCCCGAAAACCCAGCCCGTTGGGCTGGGCTAGGCAAACGGCCGGGGCTTTGCCCCTGAAAATTGTCATTCAAATCCGTAAAATTGCCCTCGTCTCGGCCTACTAGCTTCCGACTCTCAGAAGCGCGGACGAAACTGCGACGCCGAAGTGGGTGAGGTGATGCATTTCGCAGATGAAGTTCCAGGTAAGCTTGTCCGGGCGGATGCGGTGGAACTTGCGCGAACGCCACTGGTCGAGGCAATGCTCCCAGTACTGCTCCAGGTGGGCTCGGGTATAGGTAAGACTATCCGCATAGAGGTGCAGACGTTCCTTTATGCGTGCGATGAAGGACGGCATCTCGGCTTGTGCCCGATGGCAGAGGTCTCTCAGTTCCCGGGTACGCACGCGGCGCCAGTGCTCCATATCAGTACGCATGCGCTCCAGTTCGGTGACCAGCCGTTCTTCAGCTTCGCTCCTTTTACGGGTTCGCAGCCAGAGCTCTTCCATCTCCATCACCAACCGCCACCAGAGCCGGGCAGATCGTCGCCATTCACGGATTCGCTGCCATGCGTGCCGGAACCAGGGCTCAGCAGCATCTCCCGGCCGGCGATCACGCCTCCCCTTGACTCGGAACAGACCACTGACCATGGGATGCTGGCGATCGATGAGTACGGATGCCTTGTAGATGACAAGCTTGAGAAAGACATCCCAGTAGCGGCTGGGGCTTGTGCTTTCAAGGATGTTCTTCATATGGTCCACGCTGTAGAAAGAATCCCATGCCTGTTGAAACGCCTCCGTCCAGGCGCCGCCCGTCAAATGTGGATGGTCGAATGTTTCGTGGAGAGAGTCGTAGGTGTTGAAATCATCGGAAAGGTGCGCCCCGCTCTCTACGAGCTCGGTGTAGTCTTTGGATCCGGGCAGGGGCGTCAGCATGAAAAAGGAGGCGACGTCGGGCCGCACTTCTGTTTTCAGGTATTCGATGTCAGCGGGCACCGAGGCAGGGGTGTCGAAAGGAAATCCGATGATGTAGCCAACAAAGGTGACGATTTCTGCGCTCCGCCAGGCATCGATGAGGTGACGGTATTCTTCAATGCGGTTCTGACGCTTGCCGACGGCCATGAGATTATCGCGGTTCAGGCTCTCCATGCCGATGAATACCTGGGAGCATCCCGCCCGTTTGGCCATTTCGATAAAGCCGGGGATCCGGTGAGAAAGGACATCGACCTGCATCATGAACGATACATTAATGCCTTCCTCCTCCCGAAGACTGATGAAAGCTTCGAACAGGGCCCGCCATCCTGGATTGCGGGCGAAGTTATCGTCAGTGAGAAAATAATAAGTGATTCGGCTTTTGAGGTAATTCGACCTGACGGCCTCCGCGATGCTGCCCGCGTCCCGGCAGCGCATCTTCCGCCCCTGAACATTGATGATGGTGCAGAAGGTGCAATTGAAGGGGCATCCACGGCTGCAGTCGATGGTGCCGAAATTGGAGAAGGCGAAGCGCCGGAGATAACTTTTGCTGACTGTCGGAACCGGAGCGTGAGTGATGTCCGGCGGGGTTCCGAGGAAGTTGTACACAGATTGGAGCTCTCCCGCCGCGGCAGCTTCGAGGATTTCTCGCCACCGTCCCTCAATCTCTCCCGCGACAACGGTGACGCCACAGTCGATGAGCTCCTGAATCTCAGGAGGAACGGCCGAAGACAGTGCAATCGATCCGCTCACGTGGAAGCCGCCGATGAGAACATCCAGCCCGTGGGAACGGAATTCCTTCGCCAGATCTGTTGCGCGCTCAAACTGGTTCGTCTGTACCCCGGCCAGGCAGACAACGCCCTTTACGCCGTGGGCCCGGCATTTTCCGGCAATAGCCTTTGGCCGAATCCGTTGAACCAACTCATCCAGAATCGAAATCTTTACCCGGAGGCGGCTCAGGGGGCCTTCTGAGATCGCGTCACGAGTGAGCGAATCGAGGCAGGCGAGCGTGTTGCTTGGCAGCACACCACGGTAGTAACGGATCACGAAACCGTCATCGTCGTACTTGGATGGTTTTACCAGAAACAGACGGAGCGTGTGTACGCTGGAGTGTTTTCGGCTTACCAGTTTCATCTTGTCAGAGCCAGGTGAGAGAATCGCTGTCACTGCACCGGATACGTTCCCCGCTCTTCGACCATCTCTGATATTCGGCGGAGGCGCTCGATTTTGGCTTCGGGCATGACGTTGTCAGCCACGCCAAGGATGAAAGCATCTCCGGGACTGATGGTCTTGAAGAGCTTGTCCATGTAATCCTCGAAATACTCATCTGAA
>JASLXP010000354.1 GCA_030740295.1 Planctomycetota bacterium | reverse complement strand
GATTGGGAAATCTCAATCGAAAACACCAGCGACCATGTTCTCGAAATCGGTGACCTGGCGATCTCGATTCCGGCGATTGAGCCCGACGGAGACAAAGAGGTCGCGTGGAACTGCGAGAATGGGTTTATCACCCATCACTTCGTTTCAGGGAATGGTTCGTTCCTGTACTTCACGCGCGGATCGGGCGCTCCGCCGTTCCTGGTCGTAAATGTTCTGGCCGGAACACATCTGGAATATTTTGACAACGGGGGTGATTCGTCTGCGCCACGGTTCTACATTCATTCAGGACACGCGGGAAGTGAAGAGACACGTGGCACGTGGCGTCAGCAACATACCAATCTGCACTTGACGCCCCGAGGCTCGGATGACTCTTCCGTACGTTATGGCTTCCGCCTTCAGTTTGCTGACTCTTACGAGGCCATGCGTGAGATTCTCTTCGAGGAGGGCCTGTTCGATATTCGGGCCGTGCCGGGCATGACCATCCCCGATAATCTGACCGCACGTTTCTCTCTGCACACAAGGGCACAAGTCGAAAGTATTGATGCGGAGTTTCCAGACGAGACCTCCATCACGCCGCTCGGTGAATCCCTGCCAGGACATCACGTGTATGAAGTGTCTTTCAAGCGGCTGGGTGAAAACATGCTGACGATCCGTCATGACGGTGGCCGCAGCACGCACCTTGAATACTTCGTAACCGAGCCGCTCGAGACGCTCATCAAGAAGCGGACGACGTTTATTATCGAACATCAGCAGGTGCGCGACCCGGGCAAATGGTGGGACGGTGTCTACGCCCCTTACGATATGAGCGCGGGAGTGGTTCGCACGCTCGACGATCCCGACATCTTCACAGACCGGATGGTATACGTGCTGACCTGCGACGACCCCGGGCTCTGCAAAGCGCCGTTCATCGCTGCCAAGAACGTCAGCTTTCCAAACCGCACGGAAATCGAAAGCCTGGAGTATTACCTCGAGCGATTCGTGTGGGGCAAATTGCAGCGTACGGACAAAGAAGAGCCGTATCCCTATGGCGTTTACGGCACGCCCCACTGGTTCATCAATCGCGACCCGGAACGTCGCAAGGCATACACGGATCAGAATCTCGATAAGGAGCATGTCTGGCGGTCATACGATTACCCGCACGTCATCATGCTCTACTTCCATATGTATGAGATTGCGTGCCGGTATCCCGGGATGACGTCCTACCTCGATGCGGCCGGTTACCTGGGGCGCGCATACGGCACGGCCAAAGCCTTCTTTGACTACCCCTACAGCATCTTTCCGAACTATTACGAGACCTATAAGCTCGGCCTTTACAATGAACTGATCTTGCTGCCGCTCGCGGACGCGCTGGAGCGTGAAGGATTCCTAGACCGTGCCTCCTGGCTTCGGGGCGAATGGGAGAAGAAGGTAAAGTACTTCGTCTATGACGATCCTTATCCATACCGTTCGGAGTACACTTTCGACCGCACTGCGTTTGAATCGTCGTATGCCTTCGCGAAGTACGGCGCCACCCACGACATGCTTCCCGACGAGAATCTCTGGTGGGACGCAAAGAATCAGAAGTGGCACTCGCACCCCGTTGTCCGACGCGAAGATTCCAGGGAATTCATGGAACGTCAGCTCGCCGCGTGTCTCGCCCTCCGCGGCTGGCTGGATGCTTCCTATTACCAACTCGGTGCTGATCCAAGTATGAGTTACATGGCCGCCATGGGCGGATGGGGCATCCTCGATTATGCGTTGAACTTCTCCGATGAGCCCTGCGACTGGCTGCAGCTCGGCTACGCGTCGTACCTGAGCTCATGGTCGCTCATGAATACCGGTCCGCCTGAAGCCGATTACGGATTCTGGTCTTCAGGAGAAGACAACGACGGTGCCGCCGGCTGGCAGTTCATGAGTGAGAAATTCGGCCGCGCCTGGATGGGAACGGAGGTTCCCCGCGGCCCCTGGCACTACGACGGAGAGATTGACCTCGGCTTCGGTGGTGCGCTGCGGATGGCTGCGACCGTCGTTACGCACGATCCGGTCTTTGGCTGGATTGTATTTGGCGGCGAATGGCGTGAAGAGGAAGACTGCCTGTCCTTCATGCCACGAGATGGCCTGCTCCAACGCTTCGCTGTCATTGTGCCGGATTCGAGTGACGCAAAGCCTTCGCCCAGTAGGCTCAAAGTCGAGCTCGACCGTGACGGATTTGTACCCGATGAAGAAATCCGCGTGCAAAAGGACTTGTCAAGGATTACGTTCGCACTTGCGAACCGAACGGGAGACGAGCATCGCACGGGAATCCTGCTTTCTGCCCCACCAGATGTGCGGCCCCAAATGCTGCAGAATGGGCAGAGCGTTTCGCTAAAAAGGACAGACAATTCGGATTATCCCTGGCGGGCGGAAGTCGAGATGGGAACAGCGGCGTGCCGGATCGAGACAAGTCTGGTTTGACCCCATTCGGTTGATTTAGCTGTGTCGCAACCGGTACTGTCTAGGCGAGCAGCCGGTCTCTCGGTGCAGGCAGCGGCGGAAGTGCTGGAGGCTGGAATAGCCGCAGGACTCGGCGATGTCGGAGGCAGAGCGGCTTGTGGTCCTCAGGAGTCTCGTCGCTTCCTCGATGCGCAGGCGGCGGATTTCTTCCGCAATGGGTCGGCCCACGTGCTTCTTGAACGCACTGAAAAGGGCGCTCCGGGAGGAGGTGGTCGCCGCGACTATGTCGGGCACGCCGAGCCGTTTGTCGTGCAGGTTGGACATCAGGTACCGGACTGCCTTGGCGACCTCGACATCCTCGATGGCCACGATGTCGGTGCTCTGGCGAACGACCAGCGGCTTTGGCGGGACGAGGAGCGGTTCGGTCGGTGGGGCCTCGCCGTCCATCAGGCGATCGAGCAGGGCGGCGGCCTGGTAGGCTTGCTCCTCAAAGTCCATGAGGATCGAAGTCAGGGGCACTCTCGCGAACTCGCACATGTCCTCCACGTCCCACAGGGGCGCGACCGCCACCTGCTCCGGGACCAGTGGCCCGGCACCCAGGCACGCCTCCACCAGACCGAGCGCCAGTTCGTCCGTCAGTGTGATGACGGCCTGGGGCGTTGGCATCTCGGACAGCCGCTGGGCCAGCCACTGGTAGTCGTCCTGGCCTTTGACTCGTCTCGGCCGGCGTGAGCTGCACGTGAGAATCACCAACTCGCATCCCGCGTCCTGGACGCGCTCCGCGCACCATTCCAGCATGTTCAACGCTCTGCTTGCGTCCCTTCGGCAATAGACGAAGCTCAGAAACCCGCGCTCAAGGAAATGCTCGACGATGAGGTGGACTGCCTTCCGCCTGTCCGGGAGCACTCGGGGGACAGTCATCTCCGGGACGTGGTCCGAGAGCTCGACCATCGGTGCGCGCTTGCCGGCTACGAGATCGAGAAAGGCTGGCGCACTTGGATGAAGCTGGCAGAGGATGCCATCGCCCCGCCACGACTTCAGACGCTCCGGGTGGTCCGGTGTGGTATGGTCCATGTGCCAGCCGGCTTCTCGCGCGTAACGCGCGAAGCCTCGTCGATGCTCCCGCTCGTACCAATCAAGGGCCAGCATGACTTGCCGCGGCTCTCTGTGTCGGGTTCTGGTGCTTCCGGGCATCACCATTGGGCGCTTTCCATTGAAGACAAAATGCCCCTTTATTCTGCACGAAATGACATCCTGCGTCCAGGGCCAGTCTGGTAGAATTCAGCCTAATTCACCTCCAGTGCTAACTCCAGGAGTCCAAGCACGAAACTCATGGGGCTCTTTTTCGCATCCATAACAGGAACCAAAAAACTGAGGACAGAGATGAGTGAACTGAAAGAGCTGGCATTGAGGCCAATGCCGTTGGGTGCGATTGAGCCGCGTGGTTGGCTGCAGCAGCAACTGAAAATTCAGGCGGATGGGCTCAGCGGGCATCTTGACGAGTTCTGGCCCGATGTGCGGGACAGTGCCTGGTTTGGCGGTGATGCGGACAGTTGGGAGCGGGCACCGTATTGGCTGGATGGAATTATCCCGCTCGCGTTTCTGCTCGGCGACGAGCGCCTGATCGAGAAGGTGCACCAGCGTGTCGACCAAATTCTCGATCGGCAGGGCGAAGACGGATGGCTCGGCCCGCGCCAGGGCAATGAAGGACAC
>JASLXP010000353.1 GCA_030740295.1 Planctomycetota bacterium | reverse complement strand
CCCATACGTGAACATGCGGTAAGTGCCTCCATTGGCGGCACCCCATCAGTGCGCATGGGCCAGTGGAAATATATTCCGGCTCGGGGCTCGGGCGGTTGGGGCAAGGGAGGCGACCAGTCGCAACCCATTCAGCTCTATGATGTATCCGAGGACGTTGGCGAAAGCCGGAACCTGGCGGCAAAGAATCCCAAGCAGGTCGGGATGATGAAGGCTCTACTGGAGAAACTAATCGTTCAGGGCCGCAGTACGCCGGGACCGAAACAAAAGAACGACGTTAAGGTTGTGCGTTATCCGCGATAAGAGCGTTGGAATTAACGAATTGAATACATTCGACGGTCCAAGTGTCTTAATGTACGTTTAAGCCAGATTTGAGATGATGATTAATCGAAGAAAAATGCTTCAGGGAATGGCAGCGGCAGCTGTTGCAGCCCCACTGCTGCCGAGTCTCGCACAGGCGGCCTCCAGCAAAGGCAAGCTAAAACGGATTATTTTCTTCATGCAGAATCAGGGTTTTGATCCAAAGACCTGTATTCCTGAAGACATGAAGGTCAGTGGTTCTTTGGCGAAGGCCAAGTTGCCTGAGCCCATTGAAGCCTTGGAACCTTACAAGGAAAGACTGCATATCATTAACGGTTTGCATGGTGTTCATACCAGTCCTTCGCACAGCGCCTTTTTTGGTGCGCTTGGTGGCTACCGAGGAAGTGACGGCGTGCCGCCCAGTGCCCCCACCATCGATTACGAACTGAGCAAGGTGCTGCCGGAAACACTTCTGCCCCACTTATGCATCGGGATGGATTCCATCGAGAACATGAAGGCCAAGCCGACGGTTGCCAACCTCTCAGCCAGCGGCGCGGGCCAGCCGATCTTCATGCACTCCAACCCGAATCATCTCTACCAGATGCTTTACGGCGGCATTTCCCAGGGTGAAATCCGAAAGCAACACGAGGCGCGTTCCAGCATGTTTAATCGCATCGAGCAACTGGCGGCGGCGAAAGGAGGAAACCTGCCCGGGACGGATAAGCAACGCTACGGTCAGTACGTTCAAAGTTTCGGGGAGATCAATGGCCTGCGCGACCGCCTTGGAAAAGTTTCCAGCCATCTTCGGCGATTTGCGCCCGAGGTGGACGAGCGCTACTCAAAGCCTGAATTTGAAACGGACTGGCACGACGTTCTTTTGGACCTCGGCATCTCGGCCCTCAAGTCGGGCATCACAAGCGTGCTCACCATCGGTTCGGGTCGGGGCGAGATTTTCGGCGCGTGGAAAGGCTTGGGCGTTGAGCAGCAGGGCCACAATCTGGGTCACATGAAGCAGCCGGATAATCCGATCTGGATCAAGATTCGCCAATACAACAGCCGCATGCTGGTCAAGCTCATGCAGGAATTGGAGAAGGTACCTGAAGGCAGCGGCACCATGATGGACAACACACTGATCGTCTACACCAGCAACAATGCTGACTCACAGCATGCTTCGGGCAAGAACTGGCCGGTGATGCTTCTGGGCAACTGCGACGGTGCATTTAAAACGGGTCGTTTCACGCAATTGGACGGTAAGCGACCGATCAACGCCCTGTACACGTCCATCCTTAGGGCCTCCGGAGTTCAGTCCGACCGCTTCAATATGTCTGAGAAGATGGCTGCGAAGTTTGACTCCGGCACGGGGCCTCTGAAAGAAGTTCTGGTGTGAACAGATTGCCTCTTACCCTGGGGGTGGCGATCTTTGCCCTGCCTTTCGCGGTAGTGCAGGCTGCGGAAATTTACACGCCCGGCGAACACTCCCGTGGCGATTTCAAAAACTTCGCGCAAGATTTCCTCGAAAACCATTGCCTGGATTGTCACGACAACGAGACCACCAAAGGCAATCTTTCGCTCGAAGAGATCGGGCCGGTGGATGAGACCAATGCTGCGCTTTGGAAGGCAGTGTGGTCTCAAGTCACGCTGCAGGAGATGCCGCCCAAGAAGAAGTCGCAGCCGGACATTGTTGATCGGCTTCGGTTTTCCGATTGGATCGTCAATGAGCTGCAGCGCGTGATGAAAGACAAGGGCGGTTTCCGCGCCCATCTGGATCCCGGCAAGGGTAACTTCATGGACCACGACCTGCTCTTCGGCCCGTTACCCAAAGGCATCCGGCTGGCACCCACCTCTTCGCCTGCGCGCATTTGGCGTGTGACGCCGCAGGAGCATATCACGCGACTCAACGAACTCATCAACACGGAGGCGAAATACGATCCCGCGAAACCTGGGTTGCGCACCCGCGGTGACGTCGTCCCCACCAACCACGGCGGTGAGTTGAAACTCTACTTCGGCACGGACCGGATTACAAAGTGGGAAGGAGGTACAGTGGCCTATGCCACCGCCGTTAAGAGTGTCCCGGTGGTTCTTTCCTCCAAGCGCAAGCGTGGCTTGGGAAATTACCCCGATTTTTATACCGTCAATAGTGCCGAGGCGACCCAGATACTCGGCAAGGCGCAGGATATTCTTCAATATATGGCCTATGGTCCGATGAGCCTTGTCGGTTTCCCCGAGCAAATCACCGACGACCCCAAGACCTGGGACAAGGTCAAGCCCAAGGGCGACCTCCGCGGTCTTCCCACTGCCATCGTGTACAACACCAAAGTCGTCCGTCCGCTGACGCCGGTTTACGATCTGATGAAGGAACCGGATATCACCGACGAGCACCTGCGGGCCGCGGTGGACTATGTTTTCGAGGCGGTGACCTTTAGGCCGCCCTCGGACAAGGAAACAGAGGATTATCTCCGAATCCTCAAGGGCTCAATCGACAAGGTGGGCAAGGAGAACGGAGCCTTCATGGGGTTGTCGGCCATCTTCCTCGACCGGGATGCCTTGTTCCGCCCCGAGTTGGTGGAGTCCGGCAAACCTGACGAACACGGACGCGTCATGTTGCAGGACTGGGAACTCGGTCTGGCCGTTAATCATGCCCTCAGTTACATCCAACCCGATGAGCAACTCCGTAACGCGATTATTGAAGGTCGGATGCGTACCCGTGAGGATGTGAAGAGGGAGGTTGCTCGGATGCTTGCCGACGATAGTATTCGCAGGCCACGGATTCTGCGCTTCTTCCGTGATTACTTTGACTACGACCTTGGCGGCTACATCTGCAAAGATTCGAAAGCCCTGGCAAACACGGGTGCGATTGAGGGAAGGGGATCGACGTCCCACTATCGGGCCATGTTCGATGCCACCGTCAGCACGGATCGCCTGATTGAGCTGATCCTGAAAGAAGATAAGGACGTGTTCCGGCAATTGCTGACCACCGACAAGGTTGTGGCTACCGTGAATGACAAGGTTTATTTCGGCAGGAAGAACAGCAGGGAAGAGGTGAAGGCGTCCTTGGAGGCCGCGAAGAAAGCCGCTGAGGTGCAGGCAAAGAAAGCCGTGGCCGAACTTGAAGCAATGGAAAAAGAAGTTGCTGCACTTGAAGCCAAGGTAAAGGCTAATCCTGATGACAGGGAGGCAAGGAAGATTTTGGGCCAGAAAAATAAGCTGCTGGTCGCCGCAAGGAAAAAGGTGGCCTCAGTAAAGAAGAGTCGGACAAAGGGGAAACACAACGTAGCTACTGCAAATTTTTCAGGACCGAAAATTTACGCTCGCGTTAGCCGTCGCTCTTTTGGTAATGGCTCCATGCGGCCCGATCGTACTCTGGCCACCGCTCCTGAGGGCCAACGCTTAGGTATCCTGACGCATCCTTCCTGGCTGGTTTCGCATTCCGATGCCATGGATAATCACGCCATCCTGCGTGGCCGATGGGTTCGCGAACGACTACTGGGCGGTGCCCTTCCCGAATTGCTGATCACGGTGGATGCAATGCTGCCGGATGAACCTCAGAACACACTGCGCGAACGCATGCGGGTTTTGAAGAAAACTTATTGCTGGATGTGTCACAAGAAGATGGATTCTCTGGGGCTTCCCTTTGAAATGTATAACCACGCAGGCATTTTTCGAAAAACTGAACTAGATAAACCCGTGGACACTTCTGGCGAAATTACAGATAGCGGAGACTCTGCGTTGGACGGCCCGGTGAAGAACGCGCTGGAAATGATCGAAAAACTGGCCGCCAGCGAACGTGTCGAGCAGGTCTTTGTTCGCCATGTCTTCCGTTTCTGGATGGGCCGCAACGAAACCTTGAACGACGCCCCCGTACTTCAAGCGGCCCACAAAGCCTACCGTGACAATGATGGCAGCATGAAAGCCCTGCTTACCTCGCTACTCACCTCCGATGCCTTCCTTTACCGGAAAGTGGATCGGGCTGCCAAGTAGTCGCAGCGTGTTATTATAGCCGTGCTTGTCTCGCTCCTTTGACCTAATCTTGGGTCATGCCAATAATTCGGATTTTCCTGTTGCTAATTGCAGTAGCGATCAGCCTGCAGGCTGCGAAGCGACCCAACATTCTTTTCATCTTTGCTGATGATGTTGGGCAGGAGGTTCTCCAGTGTTACGGAGGCCAATCCTACCCAACCCCGCACCTTAATGAACTGGCTCGAACGGGCATGAAGTTTAACCACGCCTATAGCATGCCCGTCTGCCATCCTTCACGCCTGACCCTGATGTCCGGCAAATACCCCTTCAGGCATGGCAAGGTGACCTGGGGCGATTACCCCAAGAAAGAGGAAGTACATACCTTTTCTCGTTACCTGCAGAAAGCTGGGTACAAAACGGCCATCGCTGGCAAGTGGCAGATGTGTTTACTCAAAGACGATCCGCTTCACCCACGTCGGATGGGGTTTGACCATTGGGATCTCTTTGGCTGGCACGAGGGCCCGAGGTTTTATGAGCCCATGATTTACCATAATGGCAAGGTGCGGGACGACACCTTGGGTCATTATGGGCCTGATCTTTATGTGAGTAGCCTGATCGAATTCATGAAGGCTAATCG
>JASLXP010000352.1 GCA_030740295.1 Planctomycetota bacterium | reverse complement strand
CGTGGTCGAGCCACTGGGACTCGCCGGGACGGGCACGATGCCGACTTCATCGGGATTCAACTCCGACAGATGCGAATCGATGTTGATGAGCGTGTCATTGATGTAAAGCAGCACCATCCCGACCCGTCCCTTATCCCATAGATGCCAAGCATCACGGGTGCGACCGGCGCCGTATTGAGTCTTGCCGTTCGGATCTTTCCACGGTCCGTCTGCTAGCTGCAGGTAGAAGTCCGCGGCCTCAATGGATTCCCTTCCACTGAATGTCGCGCGCCATTCACCGTCCGCGTTTTTTGAAACGATGCGCGCCCCATTGGAATAGAAGAAAGGCAGAGCCACCCAACTCGCCCCGCCAGATGTGTCGACCAGCATTCCGTATGAGTCCTTCGCTGGCTTGTGCAGGGCGCGTGCTGTGGAGAGGAGCTCGTCCCACGTCTTGGGGTAGCCGTTGTCAGGATCAAGCGACGCCTCCTGAAACAGAGTCTTGTTATAGGCCAGAGCCCGGGCCCAGTAGCTGAATGGAAGAATGTAGAAATGAAGTTTGCCATCCTTGCCTTTACGGCACACCGCATCCCAAACCTGCGGCCGGACCCGCCGCTCGAGCTCGTTACGATACATGACGTCCTCGTTAAAGAGGCCCTTCGCCTTTGCCTCATTTGATGTCAGATTCGGTTCAATGAACTCATCAAGTGGCAACAAGAACCTTCGCTCAATGTAGCTACCCGAAAGCCGATTGTTCACATGAATGACATTCGGCGCCGTCCCGCCGGCGATGGACATCAGCAACGGCGCTTCGCCGGCCGCGCCTTCAAACCGCAACCCCATCGGCACCCCCTCAGGGGCAAGGCCCGGATACTTTTTTCGGAAAGCTCGATAAACCGCCAGGTGTGCCTTCCCCTGAATGCTGAACGCGGAATCTGGCGCGGGAGCAAAGTCAGTCGTGCGGAAGGTGATTGGAGGCTCGGACCTGCCTGCACACATAGACAGCAGGAACGTTAAGCTCATGGAGAATTGGAAAGCGCACGCATTCATGACAAGGGACTGTCAGCGGATTGAACCAACCAGGAGGTGTAAAACTGAATGGGGAGCTTATTGACCGGGCCGCACCAACATTCCTGAAGTCACCGCGTTGTACTCACCATTCTCGAACCGATATTTCAGCTCCAAACGACTATTGTGCTTGTCCTGGAAATATTCAACCTTCAGGGGATGAAGACCGGCTTTCAATGCGATGCTGCCTTCGGCACGCCATGCGTCGCGGACGCAGTGGACGTTGAGCTCGATGACGGCTCTGTTGCTGATGGAAATGCGTGTGCCGTCGTCAGAGGTGAGGTGGAATTCGTAGAACCCGTCCTGTGGTATCTTGAGGAAGCCGGTGTAGGTGACCGCGTAATGGTGTTCCTTTCTTATCTGTTTGCTGATGTTCCAATGTGTGGTCACGCCTGAGCCTGCCGGTTCGAGACGGGCCATGTCCGGGATGGCTTTCCACTGGCCTTCAAACCAGGTGTAGTTGAGTCCTGGCGTGGTGGTGATCGCTTTTACAGGTTCGTGGAGCGTTGCTTTGGTGAAGGGGATGGACATTACGACATGCGGGGTGCCGTCCTTTTCCAGGGAGCGAAGTTTCAGAGCACAGGTTTTATCGATGCGGATAGGGCCGGTGACCTTGCTCGATTCTGCGGTGGGGTCTTTTCCATTAGTCGTGAAGTGGAGAGGGGTGCCTTGGCGGAGGTTCTCGATGTTTATCTCGATTGGATTCAGGAAAAGCCTCCTGTAGGGCTTTACGACGGCTAGAGTCTTTTTCTGCTT
>JASLXP010000351.1 GCA_030740295.1 Planctomycetota bacterium | reverse complement strand
AGGTGCCGACCGCTACGACTTCAGACTTTCGTATTCGAACTGGTCCAGCATCCCCTCCTTTTGAGCGCCGCCGAAGAAGCGGATGAACTCGCGGTAGCGGATGGCCATGGGCTTGGCTTCGTGGATGGGAGTCTGCCAGTCCGGGGAATCTTCGATGAGTTCCTCAATGGCAGGCAGACCTGCTTCGAGGAAGCGGACATCGCCCGTGCGCTCGTAACCGATCGCCAGGGCCGGGGCGGTACTTCGCGATGTGCCGCCGCTGGAATGGATTTTCCGAACCGCATCCGGGAAGGGCCGAAGAATCCCAACCAACCATTCTCCGAGCTCACGGTCGTCTCTTCTTCGGGCGAAGAGGTCGATGGCTTCGATCATGTTGAGCATGAAGTAGAAGGCGGCGAGGAAAGCAGGGGAATGGATGGGTGCCTCCGAGTGCTCGGAATGGTAGTCCACGAAAAACTGGACAAGCCGCTCCGCTTCCGCCTCGAAACGCGGTTCGCGGGTGATGTCCCAAACGTGAACCATGGCAAGAAGAGCCCAGCCCATTTCCCGATCGTAGTTGCCGTAAAGTTTGCCCCGCTCCGGGTCGTGGAAGAAGCGAAGAATTGCATCACCGATAGCCACCGCATTCTCCAGCACGTCCGGATCGCCTGTGAGGCAGAAATATTTCATCAGGCCCTCGGTCCAGAAATGGCTGGGGTAGCCTCCGGAAGTCGTATGCTTCGCCGAGTGAACGCGGCTGATGCGATGAAGCCACTTTTCATCGGAGTAATGCGTGAAATCGACTTCAATATTGTGCCGGACCTGCCACCGGAAATGCAGCCAGAGGTCATGCCGGCCGGTCCGCATGAGTTCCGAACCGAAGGCGTGAATGGCGTCATACTCGTTGTTTGTCCAAACGGGCTCGTAGTCGGACATGTCAGCCCACGGGACCATGGAGTGATGCGGAGTTTCTGGTCCAAAGACCCTCGGCTTTGCCGGCGCGCCGGGAACTCGCGGCTGCCGCTGCAGTCCCAGAGCCGAATAACTCCGCTGGTAACCCGAATCCGGGGTGTCCCCCAGGTCGAACATGTCGGCAAGCATGTCCAGCCGGACGAGACGTGTCAGCCATTTCTCAAATCGAGTGTGCTGCCGGTGCTTCAGAAGCTTGTCCTGTTCGAATTCGCCGCAGAAGGCCAGCCAGTCCGGATTCACACAGGCTCGGCCCTCCCAGAGCGGCAGCACCATTGTTGACTCAACGCTGTCGCGACTCAGCGGCTCGCCATCGGCAAAGGTCAGCGTCACAACATGCCGGCGTGAATGCCCCTGTTGCATTTGGAGAGGTCCCGCCCGCTCCGGCCAGACATCAAAGGAAAGTCGCGCACCTTCGCTGGCGATACGTTTCGGCTGCATGGCCGCCATGTCCTGGACGTGGAGATAGGCGCTTGTATCGCCGTCTGTGACGCCCAGCCATGGTGGCGCCTTGGTCAGAGGTGCAGCGAGGTAGGATGCGTACTCGTCGTCATCTGACAGCATCGCCGGGTCTTCCACGTGAGGACTGGGCCGCACCGTATCCGTCACAATCGCTACCGGATCGGGATTGAAGACGACCCTGGTACGATAGAACTCGCCATGGTTGGTCTGGACGAACTGGCGTTCTATCTCGCCGCCCAGAGCCAGGTCGAGATCCATCCCCATGCGCTCGACAGGCAGAAACTCGGCTCCGGGCTCGACCTGGAAGAACTGGTAGGCCAGACGGACGACCGGCATCCCAGCCCAGAGCTCGACATCCAGCCGGTAGGTCATCTTCCGCTGACCATCGCTGTTGTAATGGGCGCCTTCAGTTCGTGCCCTGACTCGAGCCGGACCGTCCTCAAGAACGGTGACGGCCCGGCTCCCTTCGTGAGCCGTGCTCGCAGAGCCAACGCACAATTGAAAGTCAGCCGGGCACGCAAGCAGCGACTTCCCTGACGCATGGATTTCGCGGATTGGGCCTCCACCCTCTCCAGACAGGGCAATCGCGACGTGCCCGTTGTCGAGAGTCGTGCCGGACTCGTCAGCCGTGAGTTTGACCTGTTCCTGACCTTCCGTGAACCCAGCCTGTGCTTTATCAACTACGACAGCGAACGTGCCGGTTGCATCAGCAATGAAAGACAGAAGCGCCCAGCGGACAGAGCCGTCTGGCCAGGGTACCAGGTTCCGCGCGGATCCGAGTTGGTGAACACCCTCCTGACTGACAATTGCCAGTGATGATGGATCAGAGAGCTGGCCTTCAGGAAAAGGCACACCAATGACAACGGGACCAGCAGCATCGACCGCGATTGTTGGGGAAGGATGACTCATCAGGGCTTGTGCTGGCGCTGCCAGAAATTACTCCGGTTCCGAGAGGCCGGACTGCTCTCCAAATTCAATGACTTCCGGTTCATCCGGGTACTTCAGATCTTCATCCCGCTGCCAGCGGTAATGGATGAGCTCGTCTATGAGCGTGACGCTGGTAATCAGGGTGTACTCCGGAACGGTCTGTTCGGGATGAAGCTTTACGCCCGGCTTGTTCAGGCCGTCCGGCCACGGTGTGGTGAAGAGCTTGAAGAGGTCGTCGCGGCGCGGGGTGCCTAACATCGACCGGACACCGGAGGCAAGCATCTCCTCTGCTGTATGGCAGGCGTTCCAGAAAGTCCAGTCCGGGCCGTCGTTCGGCAGACCAAATTTCTCGCAGTACTCCTGCCGCTTGGCTCTCTGATAGATGGCCTGCGGCGATTCGGGATTTCTGCAGGCCATTCCGCTGCAGTGGCTGAAGCCACTCGTCGGGTCGGGTTCGAAGACCTCGATGAAGTTCCGGCTGCATTTTTCGATGGCCACACTGCGCTTCTGCCGGTCGTGAAGGACGAAATTCATCCCACCGAAGAACTTTGAATACTTCGTCAGGAAGTCTACGGCAGAAGGCACATCGTCCGCGTAGTGCTGGTACATGGTCGTGATCGGCAGCGGAAATATCTCGTCCGGCTCGTCGTCCAGGTGCAGGCCGCTCCCCACGCCATCCCAGACCAGGTTGCCGGCGTGTGGCAGTGCTTCCGGTTTGGGCTGGGGCCGCCAGTTGGGCGGGGCGGGATCGTCGATGTTCTTCGCATGAAACTGCCCGTGGTCGGTCTGTGGGATGTAGACGACGCGGCACTTTTCCTGTTGCCGCAAGCTTGACCTGGCGATTCCCCGGAACATCAGGAAATCGTTAAGACTCCGATAAATGGCGATCTGCCGGGCATCAAGATTCAACAGACGCTTGAGTTCCCTGTCCACGCTCAGCACGTAATCCACCCACACGGACGACTCCGGGTAGGTCGTCGCAGAAGGTACTTTGTCGATACGTTCCTGATGGAAAGATTCGAGCCCGTCGAGCAGCGATTCAGAGGCGAGCCACGGCGCGTCGAAGAGGACGCGCTGTACGGCTCTTTCGAAAACGTCGTAGCCCTGAGCAGTGATGTGATCGGCCTCACTTTGGGCTTGATTAAGTGGATCGGTTGGTTTGACTGAATCCGTGGGCATTGTGAAGGGTCACTCCTCTGGATATTCGCTCGATGCCCCTCGATGGGCACAGGTAAACGCTTTTCGGGTCATGAGATTTCCACACGACAGTCAGGCTGGGCGAAACTTATATCGATCCAGGCCGTAGACGAAACGTCTTTGCTCTTCCGTCAGATCCGCACCAAAGTCTTCCGGCGGATCGATATTCTCGCTCCACATTTTCATGAAGTGAGCACAGTAGGCGAAGATCATCAGATAGCGATCGCTGGTTAAATCCATGGGGGGCGCAGAGTGCATGAGAGTTTCGCCAAACAGGAGCACGTCTCCCTGTTCCGCATCGACCTGGCGTACGAGAGAACGGTCCAGAATCTTGATCATTTCCTTGACAGGTGTGGTCATTCGATGACTCCCCGGGACAACCCACGTGCCTGTGTTTGGCCCGTTGTCTGAAAGGTAGGTAGCAAGTTTTGGAATGAGGCAATGGTAGTGTCCGCTGGAATCAAAACCGGCGTAATCAGGATTGAGCCCGCGATGCCAACCGGTCCTCGGGAAGTCTTTCTCGAGGCATTCCTCCGAGTGTTTTCCAGGATGGCTGATGATGGCTTGATTCTCCTCCAGCCTCGATTCACCACCAAGGATGTCCTCTGCAATAGGCCTGAATCGATCGCTCATGGCAGTGTCCAACATGTGACTGTCGTACCAGGCTGTGCCCCAAACCACCGTGCTTTCCTCCCTGTCTTGACGGCGCAAGGAAGTGTCCGACCTCATCCTGTCGAGGATCGAAATGAACTCGTTGCATTCATCCACAGTGAAGACGGATTTCAGCAACAGGTATCCGTTGACGTCAAAGAATATGCGTTGGGCGGGCGTGAGCATGGCTCCTTCTGTCTAAAGAATGGTCATTAATTTGGAGAATTCTGGTAATCGACGACTACACCATCGATCAGAGTTTTGTGCCCTTCACGAGTCAGCTTGCCGTTAGACGGAGCGACAACGATCAAAGCCGCGGAATCGGCAGCGACAGGGAAGCTTGTCTTTCCCGTGACTTTCTTGCGGACATACGATCCGTTGGTGGTGTCATACAGGTCGCACGGACGAAGGCCAACGTCCATCTCAATTTCTTTGGTTTCGTCGTATGGATTGAAATAAAGGAAGGTAGGGAAGGCTTTGCTCGGAAACGATTCCGTCGCCAGGCAATCGAGCTGAAGGATGTACTTCACGTTCGTGGTTCGGATGATCCCGCCAAATACTCCTGAGAAGGCTGAACCGTAAATGCCATAGTCGGTTTTATACCCCCATTTGTGCTTCACGGGATCTCCGCTGGCGTACAGCGTTTCTTCAGCGTCCCAGTAATGCCGTAATCCTTCGTACGCGATTGAGTGGTCAGGATCGCCTTTCCAATATGGGCAGGATTGCCGTTCCGGCAGATGCGCGTCTGAATAAAACAACCGCGCAGCATTAGCCGCATGCAGCATCCATTTTCCAATAGCTCGTGCGTACCGATCATCGTAGCGAACGAGGGGCACCATCGGCCAGGCCATGCAGAATGTGTTCATGGCGAATGCATATCCTCCCCCGCTTCTGCGCCATGGAGGGCGGTTGATGGCTCCGACCAGACCATGGCAATCTATTCCCGACCAATTAGCAGATATGACGCCGAAATCTCGCCGAGCTGTGCTCGAATGATCGAAAGACCAGTTAATTAGTTTCTCCAGATCATATTCTCGGCCGAGCTCTGCATTCATTCTTGTTGCAATGTAAGCCCCGAACGGCACTTGAACTTCGTAGTAGGGGTTTTCATTTCGCTCATGAAGAAACTGCATGCACCAGTCGGCAGCCTGAAGGTATTTCTTGTCATTAAATCGAACCCACGCCATGTATTGGAGCCAGGCGATACCGGCAGCCGCGTCCGGTTCGGTCCACCTTCCGTTCTTTTGGGGTTTCATACTTTTGAAATTGAACCCCGTGTAGTCGAAGTGCGGCACTCCCTTCTTGCCGCCCATTTCACGGCAGGCTTCGTACCACCGGTCTGCAGTGACTTTTACAATCTGTTCCAAGTTGCCCGTGTCGGGGTATCGGTCTGCGAGCGCATAGAAAATAATGTGAGGAAAAATGTCGTACCAAAATGATGCACCACTGCTCGTGTTCATCCTGTTCAGCACTAAATTCAGGCCATTGGATTTATTGAAATACTGTTCGCACATCAGAACCCAATTGTGCGTTCCTTCTGTCTTGTCTATGCCGGCGAAGGTGGCCCCGAGTACACTTCCGACCGTGGTGATGGCTTCGTGGTTTTGCCCCTTGTCTTTGGGCCCAACGTAGGACGGTAAGCCAAAGCCTGCGCGATCCATATTGATTCGGCTCTCATCCAACCAGATGAGAGGCAAGTGCTCGCCTTTCGCTTGAAAGCCGAACGCAAGTTGATCGAAATTACGGGCAGTCTTGCGCCAGTCCTTTATGAAATACGGCGACGGGAATTGGGGCATGCCCTCAACTCTGGGGATGTTCCGTTGTCCATTCTGACCTGTTTGCTGGCC
>JASLXP010000350.1 GCA_030740295.1 Planctomycetota bacterium | reverse complement strand
AGGCGATAAAAGCCTCCCGGCTGGTGCGCGCTGCCTGCCCAGGCGAACATGCCGGCCAGGTAGAGTTGGCGGTCTTTGGGGTGGTATCGTCCGCGCATGACCCCGGTCGGAAAATTAGGAATCGGGAACGCGCACATGCCGCCCTGCATTTTGCCGTTGACCTTTTCGTGGGGCACGACGTAGACCTTGCCGTAACCGTAGGAAAGGTTCAGCAGCTTCTTGTCGAGGGAACCCCACTTTTCGCTGTCGACCCAAAGGAGCTCAGATGGTGAACGATCGAACCTGTTCGTTATCCAGACCAGCGGCGGCTCCATGGCCTCGTCGGATGAATCGGTCACGTCGTGGTAACCGTACATGTTGCCGTAGAATTTTTTGCCGGGCACGACCCAGTTGATCCGGTTCTTGGGATTCCAGTGGCCTTCCTGGTCCGTCACGATGAACGAACCATCCGGGTTGACGCAGACTCCGTTCGCAGCGCGGAAGCCGGTGGCCAGGATGTCCGTCTTGAGGCCGTCCTTGCTGATCCGCAGGAGTGTGCCGTGGTGGGGAACGAGCGCGGTTTTCGCGTGGCGGGCGGATTTGGCGTAGTAGAAATTGCCATCCTTGTCCGACTGCAGACCCATGGCAAATTCGTGAAAGTGTTCGGTCACCTGGTGGTCATTGTTAAAGCTCTCGATGTGATCGATTTCGCCGTCGCCGTTGAGATCGTGAATGATGGCGAGATGGTCGCGGCAGGTGACGTAGATCTTGCCATCGAAAATTCTGACTCCGAGAGGTTGGAAGAGGCCGGACGCGATCCGCCGCCAGCGAATAGGTTGCGTACTGCCTGGCTCCGCAGTTGAGAGCTTCTCCAATCCGCTTACCAGCCACATGCTTCCTTCCCAGGCTGAGACCACAGCACGGTCAGCATCGAGGAAATCGAAGCCAGTCAGACGGGCCCGGCAGAACCACGGGCTCTTAGAAGGATAGGTCAGTATGTCGACCGCGAACGGCCCGTCTGCTTTTCCAAGTTTCGCTTCCGTTACAACCTCGCCGTCCCAGCGTTTGGGGCCGCCCTTTGTAAAGCGAGTCAGATCCTGGGCTGGATCGTCGATCGATGTTTCGGACAGCATCGTTTCCGTCAGTTCCAGCTTTTCTGTCTGGCCTATCCAGAGTGTCCACTTGATGGGTTTGTCACCGGCCGGAATCTTCAATCGCAAGTCGCTCTTGTCCTTGAGCCACTCGAATCCCACTTGCTCGCCCGCAGTACCGGCTACCAGTGCCACGTCAGTTTTGACCGGCGCAGCGGCCGGCTTGCCCATGATGATCTTGCCCCTGTGGCCTTTGTCGGTGAGATCTTTGACCGTTCCATCTGCGGCATCGAACTTCCAATGGCCGACCATGTCATCGTCGTTAAGGGGGTCGGTGAGCTCCTTCATTTCTTCGTCGCTGAACGCCTTCGAGTAAAACCTCACCTCAGGCATTTTGCCTTTGAAGTAGGTCTGGCCGCGAGGGAAATTCATCGCAGTCACACCAATCCGAACGATCTCTTTTGGCTGATGCGCTTTGGGCTTCAGTCGTTTGAGCCCGTCAAATTTGCCATCCACGTAAAAGTGAACCAGGCCGGCCTCGTGTTC
>JASLXP010000349.1 GCA_030740295.1 Planctomycetota bacterium | reverse complement strand
AATTCTGTGCGTGATGCCGTCCCATGCCCAGGCCGATCACCGCGCAGCGGACCTTGCGTTGCTTTGCCATGTGTCTTTCTCTAAAGGTGCCAGGTATGAAAAGTGTGAAGACATCATATAAAGAATTGGTAGCAAGACTTCCGACATCGTTAAATCATCCAGACTCCAACATTCCATTCCCAGGCCCATGCAACTGGAAATCGCTCAAAACACCGACTGCTCAGATATCGATTTCGCCCGATTAGAATCCTGGCTTACGCAGGAGTTCGAGAAAGCCATCGAGGGCACGCTCAGCCTGGCTCTGGTCGATAATGCGGCGATTGCGGAAGTGAACGAACAATTCCTCCAGCACGAGGGGCCTACCGATGTCATTTCTTTTCTGCTGGCTGAAGAGGGCGCTCCCAATCCTGAGAACCAGTTTGGGGAGCTCGTGATCTCAGTTGAGATGGCCCGTCAGGAGGCCCGGGCCCGTGGACTGCCGATACAGGAAGAGACTTTTCGATACTGCGTACACGGCATCCTGCACCTGCTCGGATATGATGATCAGACCGACGCAGACGCGGACGAAATGACGCAGCAGCAGGAACGAATCGTAGCCAGACATTGCCATGGCCATCCCGACCACTGATGCAGTAATTCTCAACCAGATCGATTACAGCAACACCAGCTTGATCGTCACGCTCTTTACAAGCAAGTTTGGCCTCCTTTCCGGCATGGCTAAAGGAGCACGTCGGCCCAAGAGCCCTTTCCTCGGCACATTTGACCGGCTTAACTACAACGAGATCACTTTTTACCGGCACACGCGAAGCACGCTCCACACGATCTCTGAATCGAAGATCAAGAATTCTTTCGCCGGCCTGCGAGAGTCACAGGAACGCATGTATGCCGCGCATTATATGGCCGACATCGTTCGAGGCATGACGCGCGAAGACGAGCCACATCCGGACGCATTCAACCTCATCATCAACACGCTTCGAGAACTGGAACAGGCGAACGATGTGCCCCGCGTCCTGTTTCAGTTCGAGATCAAGTTCCTTGGCGAGGTCGGCTTTCGACCTGAATTGGAATCGTGCGTCACGTGCTGGCAGAAGCCGCAAGGCCGGCGTATCTACTTCAGCATGAGCGAAGGCGGCATCACCTGCGAACGTTGTGCGGCCCGGATGCCCGACCGAGTGACCCTGACTTCAAAGGGAGCTATTGCCAGCCTCACAGCGCTGCAAAAACGAAGGATCAGCGACGGCCGGTCAATCAGGCTGTCGCCGGGTGTCACGAAGGACATTAAGCGCCTGATTCGTCCTTACGTGTGCTCCAAGATGGAGCGCGAGCCGAAGACGATGAAGTTTGTGTGAGGGGTTCAGAAGTGGCGAAGGTCGGTAACCTGCGAAGGGGAACTTCGTTTGCGCGATAGCAGGCTGAAATCTGCGCCACCAAGTCCCAAGGGAATCAGAAGGGCTTGAAACCGGCAATGTAAGCCGCGACCGCAGCAAGGGCGATCATCACGAACCAGACTTGCTTTCCCAACCGCGGCCTGCGCCTGATGAAGATCAGCAGCCAGCCAATGAGGAACCAGATTATCATCTTCGCGATCACCCAGCCCTGAAAACCATACTGAAGCCTGGCGATCAGACCGAAGCCGGTGACAAGCACGATGAACATCGCAATGCCGAGACAGACCGTTGCTAGCCTGCGTCCGCCCCTGTCGTTTTCGCTCGGCCCCATCATAGTGGGAATGACGAGCCCTCCCGTGCAAAGGAAGACAACCAGGACGCCGGCGAGATGGAGAAATCTGTAAACTTCTGGAGGCATGTGTGGAGGAGGTGAATGGTGAATGGTGAATCGTGAATCGTGAATGGTAAATGGCGGAAGTGAATGGTGAGTGGTGAATGGTGAATCCATGAATCCTGAATCCGTGAATCCTGCTTTCTTAAATCGACCGGCCCTCCTCAATCTGGGGTCTTGTCCAGCGATTCAGCAGGAGGTCATTCGTTTCTTCCATCCAGCGGATGAGGCGGTGGCGAAGATCGGTGAGGACCTCTGATTGGGCGGAATCAGTAGCGAGGTTCCTTAATTCACCCGGGTCGTTTTCCAGGTCGTACAGCTCATCCTCAGCGGTCGCGTTCCAGACGTATTTCCAGCGGCGGGTGCGGACCATGCGTTGACTGAAAAGTCCGAACTGGTTGCCGTGATACATGCTGAAGATGTCGTCGCGACCGCCATCGGTCTCACCGCGCAGGACCGGAATGAGAGATTGGCCCTGAAAAGTCTTGGGGATGGGTGCGCCTGCGACATCGCAAAAGGTCGCCGCGAGATCGACGGCTGACGCGATGAACGCATCGCATGAAGAACCGGCGGGCAATTGCCCCGGCCAGAGCGCGATCATCGGCACGCGAACGACATCGTCGTACATGATGAAATGTTTGTCGATCATTCCGTGGGCACCGCACATGTCACCGTGGTCGGTGGTATAGATGACGAGAGTGTTCTCCTTCAGACCGAGACGTTCGAGGGCATCGAGAATACGGCCAATCTGTGCATCCAGCAGGCTGATGTCGCCGAGGTAACGACTCACTACCGGCGCCCACTGTTCCCAGGACCAGCCTTCGAGCCCCCACGTGCGGAGCTGCTGCCTCTGAATGTAGGGCTTGCCTTCGAGACTGTCAGGAAAGCTTGGCCAAGGCTCGATCTCGGATGGTGGATACAAAGAGTGGTAAGGCTCGGGCACCACATTCGGCAGATGCGGCTCCGGCGGATCCCATCGAAGGAAAAATGGAGAATCACTGGACGCGAAGTTTTCGAGGAGATCGATTGTGTTGCTTGCGCCCCATCCCAGCCTTGACTGGTCCGGTTCGATGTGCGGATCGAGTTCGCCGAGCCATGCATTTTCACGAGGCATCGGTTCCAGGCCCTGCTCTCTCCGCCACTTGCCGTATTGCCCGGCGCCAACATATTCATGGAAACCGTAATCCCGTGCATCTTTCGTCGGATGGAGATGCCACTTGCCCACGTAACCAAGGTTGTAGCCTGCTTCGTTTAACAGATGGCTGAACAGTGGCACATCATCATTGAAGGGCCGGGGCGCTTCGGTATCAAAGTTGGCGATGCCCAGATGCCCGGTCGGATACTGCCCGCTCATGAGCGATGCCCTCGCAGGCACACAAAGCGGGATCGGGCAGAACGAATGGGTGCAGTCGACCCCCTCGGCCGCGAGCCGATCCATTGCTGGCGTCTTCAACAGTGGATGACCATGCCCGCCAACACAGTCGTATCGATGCTGGTCAGAATGTATCAGGAGGATGTTTGGACAGTTCATCATCAGCCGCTGTTAACAGTCTCACTCGATATCCAGAGTCCGCGAAAGAAAATCACCAAGCAGCTCAGGAAATCCCTTTCCGCCAGGAAAACCGTGACCGCCATTCCTGGTGAGCCAGTAAGTCGCATCGGCGCCCACTTTTTTGAGGGCCTCCGTCAATGTCAGACCCGGCTGATTCGGAACGATAGGATCTTTTTCGCCGTCGCAGACCAGCATAGGAGGGATTTCCTTGCGCACGTGCCCCATCGGTGACATGTAAAGGTAGTGCGCTTTGTTTTCTTCAGTGTCGGGAATACGCCCTTTGAAAAGAACGCGATGGTACGGCTGGGCGTTGTTTGGTTTGCCCGGTACGGATTCATTCCATTGACGAATGAAATCTGTCGGGCCGACCCAGGCGAATGCGCTGCTCACCTTAGGAGAAATTCCTTCGAGTCCCGCCATCGGACCGCCATCTTTGAAATCCTCGGGCGCCATGCCGACCATCATGCTCAAGTGCCCACCTGCCGATCCGCCGAAGCAACCGATGCGATCTGGATCGATGTTGAACCGCTTCGCATTCTTTCGAACAAAGCGCACAGCATTGCGGCAATCACGAATGTTCTCCGGAAAACCGCCCTGCTTGCCGAGCCGATACCGAATGGAAAACACGGCGATCTTGCGTGTCGTAAATGGAGCGAAGCGCCCTCCGCCAAAACGCCTCATCGGCCCTCCCCCGCTCCACCAGCCGCCGTGGATGTGAACCATTGCGGGAGCAGGCTTATCGATCCCCTGCGGGAGGAACGCGTTCAAAATGAGCTTCTTGCCGTCCACTTCGCAATAAGTGATGTTCGATTCAGTCTTATAGACAGTCTGCGCGGCTTTCTCGGCCAGCAGACACGCGTTCAGGGCAAAAAGAAGCGGCAGAAGTTTCCGAGTGGTCATGATCTTCATCTGTTTCGAACAGCTTCAGGATGGCAGCAATGAGTCAACGCATTCCGGTCTGGTTCCAATAGTAATCGTTTATCCTTCTGAGAAAAAGACAGAATGGCCAGGGTGGAGTCGGGGTCACCGACTATTCTCAGCCACTGAGCCTGGTAGTCCAAGACGGAGATGTTTTGACGGATTTCAGGGGCGAAGCCCCGGGCTGTTTGCCTAGCCCAGCCCAACGGGCTGGGTGAATAGTACAAAGATTTGAAAAGGGGCAACGCCCCGGCCATTTATAAGGAGGCCATTCATTGGGGCAAATGACCGGGGCTTCGCCCCTAAGGATGATCTGCCCGAAAACCCAGCCTGTTGGGCTGGGCTAGGCAAACGGCCCGGGGCTTTGCCCCTGAAACCTCAGCGCCTAACTATAACTAACCGCTTCTATCACAATCGGTTCAAGTAGAATCTTGCGCTGTCGTCCAAGTTACCGCACTCCAAAGAGTGGGTCACCATCCCCCCGGATGAAAAGCCATTCTTTTGCCTCGGCCGGGCGACCTTCCAACCGTGTGGAAGAAAAGTACACGCACACCGCGCAGACTTTCACGAATAAATCTCTGTTGGGGTACAACATCATGCTCACCGCATTAGGAATGGCGATGAGGGCAAAGGGCGAACGCCCACAGTGTGTAGACCTGGTCGTCTCGAAACCCATCAGCCTCAGGCGTCTTCGACGAGTCCTGGCACTTTTTTGCAGGGGCTGAGTAAGAGAGCCGTTCCGGTCTCAGTCACAGAGAAAACTGTTTCAAACCTGCCAACGAAATTGATAGCATCCGCCGCTCCTCAACTCCCCCAACTTTCCTGAAAGGAATACGAGCATGTCATCAGAACTGAGTGGACCATTTGTGACGACCCTTGAAGAAGCGGCTGCCGCCTCTGGATTCGTCTCTCTCTTCAACGGCGAAGATCTTTCCGGCTGGGATGGCGACGAAGGGCTCTGGAGCGTAGAGGACGGCGCCATCGTCGGGCAGTTCGGAGACGGCGAGGACATTCCGCACAACAAATTCCTCATCTGGCGTGGAGGCGAACCGAAGAATTTCGAACTGCACATGACCTTCTGGCAGGACGGCAACAATTCCGGAATCCAGTATCGAAGTAAGGAACTGACGGAGGAAGTGGGACCGTTTGGCATGAGCGGATATCAGTGCGACGTCCATCCGAATCCACCATACAACTGCCAGCTCTACGAAGAGCGCGGTCGCGGCATCGTTGCCTTCAGGGGACAGGATGTCCTGCTGGCCCAGAACGGTGACAAGTATCTTATTGCCGACCGCACTCCTGCGGAAGAAGTCCGAAACGATGAGTGGCATAAGTTCAGCGTGATCGCCAACGGCAACCATCTCATCCAGAAACTCGATGATGAGATAGCCTGCGAGATCTACGATCACGATCCGGAGAAACGTGCGCTCGAAGGCCTGATCGGCATCCAACTCCATCGCGGCCCGGCCATGGTAGTTAAGACAAAAGACATCTGGATGAAAGTGCTGCCCGACGGCGGGATGCTGAGTCCCGAAGAAACGCCGCTGCCAGAAGGCGCAACAAAGATGGAGTAGCCTGTTAGTGGGCCCAGATTCTTTTCAAAGAGCCAGGGAACAGGAGCCTGATGGGACAAGGTGAGGCTGGCTTTGCCTTTCCCCTCCCCTCCCCCACTCAGATCGTTACGGATCCGAACCCGCCATCGACCACGATATTCTGGCCGGTAACAAACGAAGCAGCTCTCTCTGAAGCCAGCCAGACGGCGATGCCCTGGAGTTCTCGCGGCTCGCCGAATCGCTCCATAGGTGTGTGGGATATGATCTGGTTGCCACGCTCCGTATACGAGCCGTCTTCGTTGAACAGCAGCGCACGATTCTGCTCCCCGGGGAAAAAGCCAGGGCTGATCGCATTCACCCGAACCCCGCGGGTGGCCCACTCCCGCGCGAGGAATTTCGTCAGGTTGATCACCGCTGCTTTGGCCGCGGAGTACGCCACCACTCGCGATAAGGGAATCATCCCCGACATTGAGGCTATGTTGATGATGCTTCCTCGTCCGGCCTCGACCATGGTCTCGCCGAAAATCTGGCAAGGCAGCAGGGTGCCGCCGACCAGATTGAGATCGAACACCCCCTGCCACGCTTCAAGGGGAAGTTTGCAGAAATCACTGCCAGGAGGCAGCGTGGCATCGGGACGATTGCCTCCGGCAGAATTCACCAGCACGCTGGCCGTGCCCAGTTGCTCGTTGATCCCGTCACGGGCCGCGGTCAGAGATTCAACGCTGGTTACATCACCCACGTGAAACATCGCCGTGCCACCGTTCGCTTCGATGGCGCGCACTCGTTCATTCCCGCGCTCTTCGCTGCGGCCCACGACCGCTACTTTTGCGCCGGAGCCGGCCAATCCCTCGGCAATCGCTCCGCCAAGAATCCCCGTGCCACCGATAACTACTGCCGTTTCGTTTTCAAGATTGAATAGCTCGTCACTCATCATTCCCGTCCGTTCTGTCAGTTCCGAAGAATAGCCCGATGCAGAGCACAACTAACAGTGTGAAGGCAGAACCCGCAACCCACCAGGCGCTGAAAGCACCACGATTGCCATTTCCAGCACACCCGCAATAATCCCCGCGCTCGGGATTCGGTGGCGTTAATCTAACTGATAAAACGCGGTTTGGACTCCATGCTGAACAGAGTACAGGAAGCACGGCTGACCAGATTTGGATTGATGGATATCTACGACAAGGTACTCAGAAATGTGCGCCTCGAGTGGAACGACGGCATGCGTCTTTACCAGTGTCCTGACCTCAATCTTGTGGGCGCGCTCGCAAACATCGTGAGGGAACGCAAGAACGGCAACCTATGCTATTTCGTCCGCAATCAGCACATCAATTACACCAACGTCTGTAACAAGTTCTGTAAATTCTGTTCGTTCTACGCGCTGCCCCGCGACGAAGACGCATACACCATGAGCGTGGACGACGTGCAGCAGAAAGTTGCGGAGTTCATGGATTTTCCGGCCAGCGAAATCCATATGGTCGCGGGCATCAACCCAAGGCTCGATTACCAGTACTACAAGGACATCATCCGAGTGGTGAAGGAGACACGGCCCGGCGTGCACGTCAAAGCCTTCACCATGGTCGAGATCGTCCAGATTGCCAGCAAGGCCCGCAAGCCGCTCGATGAGACGATGGCCGAATTGAAAGAGGCAGGACTCGACTCCATCCCCGGCGGCGGTGCAGAGATATTCAGCGACCGCATTCAGCAGGAGCTCTTTCCGCTCAAACAAAATGGGGAAGAGTGGCTCGATATCGCCATGACCGCGCATCGCATCGGACTGCGCTCCAATGCAACCATGCTTTACGGGCACATCGAACGGATCGATGAAAAAGTCGGCCACTTGGTCCAGCTTCGCGAAGCCCAGGACGAGACCGGCGGCTTTTATGCATACATCCCGCTCCATTTTCATCCCGAGCGCACGGAGATGGAAGGCGTCCGCCACGCCACCGGCGAACAGGATCTCAGAGAGGTCGCTCTCGGCCGCCTGATGCTCGACAACTTCGATCACATCAAAACTTTCTGGGTGATGATCACGCCGCAGATCGCGCAAGTCGCCCAGTGGTACGGAGCGGACGATATCGACGGGACGATCGTTGAATACGAAATCACCCGCGACCCTGTGCGAGACAAAAGACAATACCTGACACACCGGCAGATGGTGCATCTGATCGCAGACGCTGGCCGTGAACCTTTCGAAAGAGACTCAAAATATCGCCGGGTAAACTGGGACGTCTCGCAATATCCCGGCCTCGCAAAAGAGGCCCAGATGGAGGAAATGTCCGCCATGACGACCGCCGCATCAGTTTTAAATTAGCTACGACAATCATGCTCCACGACATCGCAGACAAAATCCTCAACAGCGAAAGCCTCACCTTCGATGACGGCATGCGGCTCTGGAAGCACCCCAATCTGCCGGAGCTCGGCGCGCTCGCCGATTACGTCCGAAACGAACGGCATCCTGATTCCGTCGTGACTTACGTCACCGGCCGTAACATCAATTACACCAACGTCTGCTGGGTGAAATGTAAGTTTTGCGCGTTCTATCGCCTGCCCGGCCAGGATGGCGAATACGTCCTGCCGCTGGAAACGATCTTCAGGAAGATCGACGAGATGCTCGAACTCGGCGGCTGCGAGCTCCTCATGCAGGGCGGGCTCAATCCAAAACTCAAAATCGATTACTACGAAGAACTGTTCCAGGCGATTTCCAAAAAATACCCACAGGTCATTCTGCACGCGCTGTCGCCAACAGAAATTCTGTACATCGCCAAGATTTCGAAACTGCCGATTCCGGATACGCTCGAAAGGTTGAAAGAGGCCGGCCTGCACTCGATCCCCGGCGGCGGCGCGGAGATGCTCGTCGACAAGGTCCGTGACGAGATAGCGCCGTTCAAGGATCGGGCAGATGAATGGCTCGGGGTCATGCGGGACGCGCACAGACTTGGGATCCGGTCGACAGTCACCATGATGTACGGAACCGTCGAGACACACGAGCAGCGCATGGAACACCTCATGCGCGTGCGCGATGTCCAGGATGAATACCGAGGCTTTCGCGCTTTCATTCCCTGGAGCTTTCAGCCAAACGGCACGCCGCTCGGCGATGAACTCGAATCCAACGGTGACTGGCATCAAGCCACCGCGCACGATTACCTGCGCACGCTCGCCATTTCCAGGCTCGTGCTCGATAACATTGATAATTTCCAGGCGAGCTGGGTAACCCAGGGCATCAAAATCGCTCAGGTCTCACTGCGATATGGCGCAAACGACTTTGGCAGCACCATGATGGAAGAAAACGTCGTCAGCGCGGCCGGCACCCGCTTCCAGGTCCAGATCGAACAGATTGAGCGCAATATCAAAGAGGCTGGTTACGAGCCGCGGCGGCGTAATACACGCTACGAGCTCATCCCTCCGGCAGACATCCCTAGACCCGCAGCGCAGCAAGAACCCTTCGCCATCCTGAATTGAAACGGTTCATCTTTTCATTCGTTTACTGGTTGCAGTATCTCACCCTCGCAGTGTGGGTGGGCACTCTTGTCGCGGTGCCGGTTTTCGCGACCAAGATCTTTACTTTCCTCGAAGATGACCGCCTCGACGCCGGCCGAATTGTCGGTCGTTCATTAAATGTGCTCGGCGGGATTCAGATCGCATGCGGGCTGGTTCTCATTCTCGCGGTAGTGGCGTTGCTGCTATTTGTACCGGCATCGGGGTGCGGGGCTCGCTGGCGAATTTTTCAGGCGGGCAAGATAATCCTGCCGCTGATCATGTTGCTGACTCTGGCATACCTGATCTTTTCGACCGGGCCGCGCATGCAGCATCTGAGAGCGAATGCGCCGCAGAGTAATTTCGAAGATTGGTCAGGTCCGGACAAAGATGAATTCGATATTCTTCACGAGCGATACACCAACTTCTCAAAGGGGATACTCCTCGGCGGGCTGGTGCTCTTCCTGCTTTTCGCCATCGACTGCGCCAGCCAGATGCCAGGAATCACTTCCCCACCAGTGACGAACCAACAAGATGATATTTCTGAAATCCAAGAGAGAACTGAAGAGACTTAAGGCCTCATGCCAGCTCACCGCACGCATCCTTCAAGAAATGGGCGGCATGGTGCGAACGGGAGTCACTTCGCTGGAGATTAATGATTACGGCGGACGCCGCTGCCATGACGAAGGCGTTCGTCCGGTCTTTCTCAACTATCCCGGCTCGAACGGCCAGCCGCCCTTCCCAGGCGTCATTTGCGCCTCGCCAAACAGTGTGGTCGTGCATGGCATCCCGGACGATGTGCCGCTGGTGGAGGGCGATATTCTTTCCGTTGATTTCGGAATCAAGAGAGATTCATATTGCGGCGACACGGCTTATACATTCAAGGTCGGCCAAGTAAGTGAATCGACCCAGCATCTCCTCGATGTCTGTGAAGAAGCCCTCCGCCTCGGGATTGAGCAGGCCGTGGTCGGTAATCGCGTGGGGGATATCTCATACGCGGTCCAAACCTGTGTGGAATCGCACGGCTACGGTATCGTCCGCCCCCTCGTTGGGCACGGTATCGGCCGCAACATGCACGAAGACCCTCAGGTACCCAACTACGGTGATGCAGGCAAAGGAGACAAACTTCGCAAGGGCATGACCATCGCCATCGAGCCGATGATCACCCAGGGCCACCACGATGTTGACACCCTTGATGACAAGTGGTCCGTCGCTACCAAGGACGGCAAACTGGCCGCGCATTTTGAGCACGTGGTTGCCATACTGAGTGACGGGCCGGAGATTTTTACGATGACGGGGCAGTAATCAGCAAGCGCCGATGAGGGCACGCGCCGCCACGGCAGCATCGGCAACCAAGGCCCGTATTACTCATTCCTCTTCTGCACACTATGCTTAACGCGAATCCAGATCGTCTGAATGAGCTCCAGGCCACGATAGATGCGCTCCCACGCATTCCTCTCGCCAACCTGCCTACACCACTGGAGCGCTGTTCCCAGCTTTCAGCGGAAGTGGGAGGACCTGATATCTGGGTGAAGCGTGACGATATGACCGGTCTTGCCATGGGCGGCAACAAGACCCGCATGTTTGAGTATGTCCTCGGCCAGGTTAAGGCAGATGGCATGGATACGGTCGTGGGCGGCGCGGCTGTCCAGTCAAATTACTGCCGACAACTCGCCGCCGCATGTGCAAAGGCCGGGCTTGAATGCCACCTGGTACTGCGCAGAGTTCGTGGTGAAAAGGATGACGAGATTCAGGGCGGGTTACTGCTCGACCTGATCGTGGGCGCGCACGTCACCGTGGTCGATGCACCCCGATGGTCTGAGCAAGGCGAACTCGTCAGAGCCAGGGCGGCGGAGCTCTCCAGTCAGGGGAAGAGAGTTTTCATTGCACGCGTCGGGAACGAATCTGGGCTCGGACTCTATGCGGCATCGTACGCAGCGGCAGCCATTGAACTGATCAAGCAGGCCGAAGGGCTGGAGCTGAAAATCGATGAGCTCTGGCTCTGTTCTTCCGACACCACCCAGGCCGGGCTGGCACTCGGGCTCAAGCATGTACAGTCGCCCATCAAGATCGTCGGCGTTCCGGCCCTGGCCGAACCAGTGATGCCGGGCTGGACTTTTGAAGAATGCCTTTCCTCCATTGGTAACGAATGTGCCGAACTGCTCGGACTCTCCACTCGGCTCGATCCTTCAGAGCTCATCAGCCTGACCGATTATGTCGGTCCTGGATACGGCCTGATGGACGATGCCCACCGTGAGGCGCTCAGGCTCGTCGGCCGCACGGAGGGCCTCCTGCTCGATCCGGTTTACACATGCAAGGTGATGTCCGGGCTTCTGGATCACATTCGCACCGGTAAGATCGGCAGTGACAAAAAAATCGTCTTCCTGCATACCGGCGGATTGCCGGCCTTGTTTGCCTACAACGACGAACTGAATCTCTCCCTGGAGACAACCCAATGAGAAATCTGGGCGAAGCCAAACTGAAGAACGGCGAAACGCTGGGAATTGGTGTAGTCGAAGCCCCCGATGATGAATACCGGGAAGTTGTCCTCGACCTCCTCTCCCACAAGCGCGACGCGTGGCAGTGGCACATCGGCCACGGGTTTGACGGCAAGACGGGCGACTTGCGCAATCTCTTCTATATCGGCTTCATCAATGGAGAGGCCGTCAGCAACATTACCGTCTGGCAGTACGGATCGACCGGCGACCTCGGGCACGTTTACACAAAAGAAGAACATCGTCGCAAGGGCATCTGCAATGCCACCATGCGGGCACAGATGGACGATTTCCGAGAACAAGGAGGCCGATTCTGCGTTCTGGGCACAGGATTCGATTCACACCCTTACCACATTTACAGAAGTTTCGGTTTCGAGAGCCTGCAGCCGGAATCCGGAGCGATGTTCTATCAACGGGATGAAGAATTCTGGAACGACTTTCTTAAGGTCGGAGACACCATCGGCCGCCCAATCAAGTGGGAAGATTGGTCTGACGTCTGCGCGTTGATGGCGTGCCCGACCGCTGACTGGTATCGCTGCCGGCGGGCCCGCGTGTTCGGCCCGACTTGTTTCGAGTTCTCTTTGTTGAATGATTTTGAAAGCCTCCACCATGAGAAGACCCAAGTGAGAGTTCTTGAGGGACCGGGCGGCATCGTCGGATACGCTACGCTCGCGCCAGACCCTGAATGGAAAGGCAACACTTTTCT
>JASLXP010000348.1 GCA_030740295.1 Planctomycetota bacterium | reverse complement strand
TCGCGCCTTCATCGATGCCTGCACGAAAACCAGACAAGAGGATAGAAGCCAGGCACTGCAGAATCTGGCAGGGAAGGAGATCAACGCAGAGACATTAAAGCTGTTCTGTACCAACAGCCTTTGATTTGCCTGCCCTTCCCCAATCCTTAACTCACGCGTGAATCGTCCCCCGCGATCAATGCCAGCCCGTATCCGCTATCCCCCATCGCCAGAATCCCTCCTGTTCGCCTTCTCTACACTGACCATGTATTCCGCTTCGACCAGAAGTTCCTCGATCGAAACAGGTGAGGTCGGGTCAAACGTAACTGTTCCAAGGTTGAATTGGAGTTGGTAGTTTCGGCCGCTCTCGTTGTTGAAAGCCGCCAGGTTTTCTTTCAGCCTCATGGTCAGGATATCCGTGGTCGACGCGCCGAACGCCTCTAACGCGAGGATGGCGCAGACGTCAGATCCGATGCGAGAGCTGATGTCCGAAGTACGAAAAGTGTCTCTGATGACGTTGCCCACGTCGCTGAGCGCGGTCTGCGAGTCTTCGATGCCGCAGTTGTCGACTATAAACTGGAACCCGGCAATCTCAGCAACGATGAGAATGAATCCTTTGCGGGTTCGCTTCGCATAATCGAGTTGCTGCTGGGCAAGAACAAAAAACTCTCGCCTGGTGTAGAGGCCGGTGACTTCATCGTGGACGGAGAGATTTTTGAGCTCCTGCTTTTCCCGGAACAGGTCGACAAATACTTCCACCTTTCTATTCAAAATCTCTGACTCCAATGGTTTGGACAGATAATCCACGGCGCCGGATTTGTAGCCTTTGTTGACCCATTCCTGCCCAGTCTTGGAAGCAGTCACAAAAATGATCGGCACGTGTGAATGCGCCGGGTTCTTCCGGACGCGTCCGGCGGTTTCGTACCCGTCTATGCCGGGCATCTGGACATCGAGGAGTATGAGTGCAAATTCATTCTCCTTGAGCATTTGCAGAGCATCCTCGCCACTGTGAGCTTTCTTGAGTTCCAGATCCGGGCTGGTGAGCATCGCTTCCAGCAATTCCAGATTCACCGCGGAATCGTCAACCAGCAGAATGTTTACCTTATCCGGCATATTCAATCAGTAAGATTGAGAGCGATTCACAGGGAGAATCGCTCGAGGTTCAGAGAACGCCCTTGGTGGATGGGACGCCCTTCTGCCGAGGGTCATTGGTAATCGACTCGGCCAGGGCACGGGCAAATGCCTTGAAGATACACTCAATCTTATGGTGAGTATTGCGCCCGTAAAGGACGTTTATGTGAAGCGTGATTTGGGCATTAGCAGCCAGAGCATAAAAGAAATCATGCACCAGGTCGGGATCGAAAGAGCCCACAGGCTGCTGTCCGAGATCCGCATTCATTACAAGGAACGCTCTACCGCTTAGATCGACCGTCACCTGGGCAAGTGCTTCATCGAGGGGGACACTGGCGAAACCGTATCGGCGCAGCCCTTTCTTGTCTCCGACAGCCTCATGAATTGCCTGGCCGATGCAGATGCCGATGTCTTCAACCGTGTGGTGATCGTCGACGTCCAGATCTCCCTTGGCTACGACACTGAGATCGATGAAGCCGTGCTTCGCGAGAAGCTCCAGCATGTGATCGAGGAAACTCACGCCTGTCTCACTGCGGCAGTTGCCCTGTCCATCCAGGTCAATAGTGATCGTGATTTCCGTTTCCCTCGTCTTGCGCTCTATCTTCGACTGCCTTTTTCGAACGTTTCGTTTTGCCATTGGTTTAACCCATCAGGTTCTTGAGTTCTTTGATAAGAGTGTCGGTCTGGTCATCAGTACCTACCGTGATGCGAATGCAATCATCCAGACCGCTGTGGTTGAAAAAGCGCACCAGAATCTTCCGTGATTTCAGGTCCTCGTAAACTGATTTTGCAGAAGGTTCGGAGCAGCGCACCCATAAAAAGTTTGAGTGTGAGCTGTAAACATGCAGCCCAAGCGCTGAAAGCGCATCAACGAGCCGAGCCCGCGTGGAGCGGACCCGGCCGATCATCGCTTCCGTGTATTCGGTGTCCTCGAGCGCCGCCAGGGCCGCGGACTGGCTGATTCGATTGACGTTATACGAATCCTTCACCTTCATCAGCCCCTGAATCAGCTCTGGATTGGCGAATCCCAGGCCCACCCTGAGCGCGGCCAGACTGAATGATTTTGAAAATGTGCGCAGAATGATGACGTTGTCGTGCTCTTGAATCAGCGGAAGAGAATCCCACTCGCCGAAATCGACGTACGCTTCGTCCACCACGAGAACCCCTTCTATCCGGCCGGCGAACTCGTCCAGTTCTTCCAGCGAGACCACCGTCCCCGTAGGCGAATTTGGATTAGCCACGAACGTTACCTTCGCACCAGGCACAGCGAGACCTTCGGGCAGATGATTGAAGTCAGCGAATGGCACAGATCTGAACTCTGCGTTCTGAATCTGCGCCAAAGTCTCATAGAGGCTGTAAGTGGGGTACGGCTGAACGATGAGTTCTCTTTCGGAACAAAAGGCCCGGCAAATCATCGTGAGCAGATCGTCCGAGCCATTTCCCACGATAATCTGTTCGGCGGCAAAACCGTAGACCTCCCCAGCTTTTTCCCGGACTCCCTGGCAGACCGGGTCGGGATATTTGCGCAGGCTCGCGTTCACCTCTTCCCTGATCGCATCGTAGACCTTCATGGACGGCGGATAAGGGTTCTCATTTGTGTTGAGCTTGATGAACTCATCCCCCTTGGGCTGCTCGCCCGGCGTGTAGCCTTCCATGGCATCTATGTTGGGACGAAAGTAAGACATCGAGAGGAGGATGGTTGATGGAAGGCCGGGTATGTTAGTCACGATTCGCACAATCGCACGAGACTTGTAGTTGGGGTGACGGCATCAGCCGGATCTGTCTGCGGGGTGACCCGGCTGAATCCTGAATTCAGAATCTCACCCCCCCCTTTGCCTCGCCGCTTCAAAGGCCAGGATCGTCGCCGACATCGCCAGGTTCAGTGAATCTGCTTTCCCCTGCATTGGGATTCGGATCGTCGCGTCCGCTCCTTGTAGCCAGGTATCCGTGAGGCCGTGATGCTCGCTACCGAGCACGATAGCGCTCGGCCTGCAGAAATCGGCATCCGTGTGCGCGGTCTCCGCATGTGGTGTTGCTGCCAACGTATGAATGTCGTTCTCTTTCAGCCACTGAATGGTTTCAGCACTCGATGCAGTTGCGGTCAGCACGGAAAATATGGTGCCGATACTGGCGCGGATAGCGTTAGGGTTGAACAGGTCAGTTTCCGGTTCACACGCGATGACTCCTGTTACGCCCGCGGCGTCTGCCGATCGAATCACTGCGCCGAGATTTCCCGGTTTTTCCAGGCCCTCAAGCACAAGCAGCAACGGACAATCGCCCAGCGGCAGATCTTGCAGGACCAGCCTCGGGATAGGCACGACGGCGATCAGTCCCTCGACTCTGTCGCCGTAAGCTCCCTTCCTGAAAGCTTTCTCTGTCACTTCGAATACCTCGGTAGCCTTCGATTCCGCCTCGACGACCAGACCGGCATCATCCTCGGCGATCAGCTTTCCACAGATGTACAATTCGGCAATCTCAATACCAGCCTCCAGCGCGCGCCGGATCTCTCTGATGCCGTCAATTACCGTCAATCGGGAGGAATCACGCTCGCTCCTTTTGCGCAAGCGAACAAGACGCTTGATGCGCGCGTTCTGGGGGCTGGCAATGGTGATCAATGGTTGGCCCGCCCTCTCGACAATGGATGGGCAAGCGCCCTTGATACCTCCAACGTGAAACTAAAGGACACTCCCTTCGAGGGCTGTCGAGATTTGGTTCGCCCTTCCCCAGTAAAGTGTTCTCCCTGTTTAATCCGATTCGAAGAGATTAAACGGCAGACTGTTCTTTGGAATTCCGTAAGAGCCATTGCTTGATTTCGGCTACCTGAATAAAGGCCGCCCGGTCCCCATTTTTTTCAATGTGTTTCAGCACTCTTGACACTTGTTCTTCAGTTGTCGGATAAAAATCCTCCCGCAAGAACCAGAGGCATCGCGTCCGGTACTTGTCCACGAGCTGGTGAACCGTGCTGAGCATCTCGTCTTGCGTGTTCATTTTTCTGAAACCTGTGTTGCCTCCGTGAGGTATAGCAGCAGGCGTTGTGCTTTCAATACTCGAATGATTCGGCAGACAGGGTCACCGTACTCCGGCTGCCAGCTCTGCAGCCAGTTCGCCAACCTTTTGCACAAGCACATCACGCCCCTCGGAGAGATGCTCTTCAATCTTTCGCACGATGGCGCTTCCGACGATGATGCCGTCTGCATGCTCAGACAGCATGCGCACCTGGTCTTGCTGGGAGACGCCGAATCCGACGACCAGCGGCTTGTCGGTCAGGCTGCGGAAGCGTTGGAGATTGCTGACCAGCTCTTCCGGCAGCGCATCACGGGCGCCGGTGATGCCGGTCACGCTGACGCAATAGATGAAACCTGTGGCGGATTCGTTGGTCTTGCGGACGCGCTCGTCCGTGCTGGTAGGCGCTGTGAAGAAAATCGTTTTACAGTCATGTGAGCGAGCAGCGAAAACGAGGTCGGCCGATTCTTCGGGTGTAAGATCTGGCACGATCAGGCCGTCGGCACCGGCATCCACCGCATCTTTCACGAGTGCTTCAACACCGTAGTGAAAGACCGGGTTGTAGTAGGTCATCAAGGTGATTGGGATCTCTGATTCGCTGCGGATGGCGCTCAGCGTCTCCAGAGATTTCCGAAGTGTGGTGCCTCCCTCGAGTGCGCGCTGGGTTGCATTCTGGATCACCGGGCCGTCGGCGACGGGATCGGAAAACGGGACACCGAGCTCAATGAGATCGACGCCTGCCCGATCGAATTCGAGCACGAGTTTTTTTGTCGTCTCGAGGTCGGGGTCCCCGGCACAGATGTAAATACTGAAAATGGCACGGCCTTCATCCTTCGCCTGCTGAAACTTCGCGTCGATGCGATTCATTCGTTTTCCTTCAGCCACTTGGCCACGTGCTGCACATCCTTATCTCCACGGCCAGACATATTCATGATGATGATCTGATCCTTGGAAAGCGTCGGCGCGAGCTTGCGGACCTCTGCGACCGCGTGCGCGCTTTCGAGGGCAGGGAGGATGCCTTCGGTCCGGCAGGCGTACTTGAATCCCCCGACGGCCTCCGTATCGACGATGTAGGTGTAATCGACGCGGCCCTTGTCATGCAGGAACGAATGTTCGGGGCCGATACTGGCGTAATCAAGACCGGCCGATACTGAATGAGTAATCTGCACCTGGCCGTCGTCATCCTGAAGGAGGTAGCTCTTTGCGCCCTGCAGTACCCCAAGCGATCCTCCGGCAAAACGCGCCGCATGCAGCCCGCCATCAATGCCGAGTCCGCCGGCCTCCGCCCCGATCATCTTGACCGATTCATCGTTGAGAAATTCGTAAAATAGCCCAATCGAATTGCTGCCGCCGCCAACACATGCAACGAGGTAATCGGGCAGGCGTCCTTCTTTATCCATGATCTGCTGTTTGGCTTCTCGTCCGATGACCGATTGGAAAGTACGCACGAGTTTCGGGAACGGATGTGGCCCGGTGGCCGAGCCAAGGATGTAATGGGTGCTTCGGACGTTGGTCGTCCAGTCACGGAGCGCCTCATTAATAGCATCTTTGAGAGTCTTGCTTCCGACATGAACACCAACGACCTCTGCCCCGAGCTGACGCATACGAAAGACATTAAGAGCCTGCCGTTCCATGTCCTCCGTGCCCATGTAGATGATGCAATCCAGGTCGAAGAGGGCGCACACGGTGGCCGTTGCAACGCCATGCTGGCCGGCACCGGTTTCCGCAACCACGCGTTTTTTGCCCATTCGCCTGGTCAGCAACGCCTGCCCGATGGCGTTGTTGATTTTGTGCGCGCCGGTGTGGAGTAGATCCTCTCGCTTGAGATAGATTTTGGCCCCGCCGAGATCCTCGGTCATGCGGGCGGCAAAAGTCAGTGGAGTAGGACGGCCGGCGTATTCAGTGAAGTAGTATTCAAGCTCTTTCTGAAACTCAGCATCGTTCCGAGACCGGTCGAATTCGTCCTCGAGTTCCTGCAGCGCAGGCATGAGCGTCTCGGGCACAAATCGGCCCCCATAGGGCCCAAAATGCCCCAGAGCATCGGGCAGATTGTCGCTGACGACTACGCTGGCCATGAATTCAGAATCCCAGTTGGGTAATGCCAAAATTGGTGGGCGGATTAAAGCACTGAAGCTACAAGCTGCCAGCAGCGGCCCGGCGCTACGGCGGCTGATGGACAACAAGGTTTCCAATAGTACGGTACGCCGCCTTCCAGACTTCGAGTTTATCGTTCAATAGAGGATCCATCATGGCCAGGAAGAAGAAGCTCCGGTATGCCCTTATCGGTGCCGGCGGAATTGCGGGCACGCATATGAATTACCTTTCAAAAATGGATGATGTTGAGCTTCTCGCTCTCGCCGATATTAACGAAGAAGGGATGGCCAGGCATGCGGAGAACTTTGGCATTTCGGAGTGCTTTACTGACTACAAGGAGATGCTCAAAAAAGTGCAGCCGGATGCGGTCAGCGTCTGCACACCGAACTTCCTACATGCGCCGTGTGCGATTGATGCACTGAAAGCGGGCGCCCACGCACTGGTGGAGAAGCCGATGGCGATGAATGCTCGAGAAGGACAGCGCATGGTCGATGCTGCCAGGAAGAACAAACGGAAGCTGGTCATCGGTTTTCAGAATCGTTTTAACAGCAACACCAAATATATCACCAGCGCGATCGAGGCCGGTCAGTTTGGCAAGATCATGTATGCGCGCTGCCAAGCATTGCGACGTCGAGGTATTCCCAACTGGGGCGTCTTCGGTCGGAAGGATCTGCAGGGCGGTGGGCCGATGATCGACATCGGCGTCCACATCATTGAGGTCGCACACTTTGTCATGGGATCGCCGAAGCCGGTGGCCGCGTTTGGGCAGACGTTCACCTACCTCGGCAACAAGAAATCTGATGTCGTCTCCCAGTGGCCGAACTGGGATCACAAAACCTACACGGTCGAAGACCTGGCCGTGGGGCAGATCCGTTTTGAAAACGGCGCCATCATGAGCATTGAATCATCCTTTGCAGCGCACATCAAAGAAGGCATTAACAACTTTACCATCATGGGCGAGAAGGCCGGTGCATCATGGTCTCCGCCGGGCATCTTCCGGGACGACACCGGACATATGATCAATTCCGAGCCAGGCTGGATTCCGTCTCATGGATTCGGTGATCAGTTTGGAGACAAGATGCGTAACTTCGTTGAGCATTGCCTCTACAACAAACCGACAATGGCACCGGCAGAGCACGGTCTCATGGTGCAGAAAATCCTTGACGGGATTTATGACTCAGCGGAGAAGGGCCGCGAGGTGAAGATTAAGTAATTTCTGTTAAGGATGAGCCAGACGAAAATATGAAATTGTTCCTGCCCCTCACACAGACCTGAATCATGAATACTCCCATTCGTTTCGGCGTCATTGGCGCCATTGGCCGCGGAGCTGGTCACCTTCGTGCGATTAACGTTCATCAGGATGCAAAGCTGACCGCGCTCTGCGACCTGAAAGAAGAGCAGCTCACCGAGCGTGCTCAGGAGCTCGATGTTCTCGCTTTTGCTGACGCCGAAGAAATGATGGATTCGGGCGAGGTGGACGCGGTCATCGTCGGCACACCCATGCCGCTGCATGTCCCCCAGTCAATCATGGCGCTCGAGCGTGATATCCACGTTTTATCGGAAGTGCCGGCCGGTGTCTCGATTGAAGAATGCCGCGACCTGGTACTGGCCGAAAAGAAGAGCAAGGGCGTCTACATGATGGCGGAGAATTATTGTTACATGCGGCCAAACGTGGTCGTGAAAGCGATGGCCCGCGCGGGCGTTTTCGGCGAGCTCTATTTCGGTGAGGGCGAATACACACACGAGTTGAAGGGCCTCAACGAGATCACCAAGTGGCGGCGTAAATGGCAGACCGGCATTAACGGCAACACCTACCCGACTCACAGCCTTGGGCCGGTCCTTCAGTGGTTTGGAAACCAGCGGGTCATCTCTGTGAGTTGCGTGGGCACCGGTCATCATTATCGCGACCCGCGGGGCGACCAGTATGAAATTGAAGATGCCAACTTCACCGCATGTCGGCTCTCGGGCGGAGGTCTGGTCAACCTGCGGCTCGATATGATTTCCGACCGGCCACATAACATGACCTATTATTCACTCCAGGGGACAGACGGATGCTACGAAGCCACACGAGGCCTTGGAGACGAACCCAAGGTCTGGATACGCTCCCGTCATGGAGAGACAAAGTGGTATCCTCTCGAAGATTTCTATGACGAGTTCCTGCCTGAGCACTGGAAGAACCCACCTGAGGAAGCCGTCAAAGCAGGTCACGGCGGTGGTGACTACTGGATCGCCCAGGACTTCATCGACGCCATCCTGGAAGGAACTTCGCCGCCCATCGGCATTCATGAGGCCCTGGACATGACGCTCCCCGGCCTTGCAAGCCAGATCTCAATTCAGCAGGGAGCGAGTTGG
>JASLXP010000347.1 GCA_030740295.1 Planctomycetota bacterium | reverse complement strand
CGCTTTTGGGCCACTTCGGTGACGGCAGGTGTTTTATGTTTCTTGACCTCCGATCTGACTCGGCGAAGGAACAGATTAATGTCGATGTCTGGCATGATGAATCGTAGGGCTGACCATCGCGATGATCTTGGCTGGCGTCTGGTACGTCTCTCAGATTTCAATTCACAGATCGCAGGCTACGATATTCGTTTCTCTTATTCATCCTGAGCGTTTTCACATTCGGAGCCATCCAATGAAAGTCACCATGGGCGAGCATAAGCTCGATCTGCCGGGCCAGTATTTTGACACGATGATCGATTCCAATGACATCTACGGTGATGCCGAGCCCATGCGCGCACAAATGGAAGAGCAGGGCTATCTTCTCTTCCGAGGCGTCCTGAACAAAGACACCGTCATGAACGTCCGGCAGCAGATGATGGAGGTGTTAAGCGAGGAGGGTCTGCTGGATGAGAACTATCCAGCCATCGATGGGGTGGCAAAAGACCCGGCAAAGGGCGGGTTCAGAGGCGGGAGCAACCGGCTGACCGAAGTGCCGGCATTCGTGGACCTCGTCCGAGGAGGCGAGGTGATCGAATTCTTCGAGTGTTTTCTTGGCGGCGAGGTGCGACCCTTTGATTACCGATGGCTGCGAATCGTTCAACCGGGGAAGTTCACGGCCATGCATTACGATGTGGTTTACATGGGCCGCGGGACGAAGAATCTCTACACGGCCTGGATTCCACTCGGCGACGTGCCCATCGAGCAGGGCGCCCTCGCAGTGCTTGAAGGCTCGCACCGGTTCGAGCGGATCAGAGAAACCTACGGCCAGATGGATGTGGACCGTGACAACTTTCAAGGATCTTTTTCAACCGATCCGGTAGAGATCGTAAATCGGCACGGTGGGCAGTGGAAGACAACTTTTTACAATGCCGGTGACCTGCTCGTGTTCGGCATGTTCACCATGCACGGCTCGCTGACGAATCTGACGAATCGCTTTCGGCTTTCATCGGATACCCGCTACCAGCTTGCCGCCGATCCCGTTGACGAACGCTGGATTGGAGAGAATCCCAAGTCCCATTACGCGTGGGGAAAAGGGCCTGCGCCGACCCCGACGGCGGAACTGCGAAAAGAATGGGGAGTGTAGGGCCTCGTTAAGAATTCTCGATCGAACCGAGCATCTCGTGGAAACGTTCCGGCGAGTAGAACGTGAATTCAAGCTGCCCGGCGAAACAGACACGGTCCCCATCTTTCAGTTTGGTCTGCGCGTGCGGGCGGAGCTGGCGACGCTCGATGAAAGTGCCGTTTTTTGAGTTCGCATCCGTAAGAAAGAAATCGCTTCCCGAGGAAGAACGGGAGAAATAGGCGTGAAACTTGGAAACGCCGGCGATATCGAGGACCACGTCGTTATTTACCGTTCGGCCCACATTAATCATCCCTTCGAACAGGCTCGAATTCTGCTTGGCCACAGGCAATATCATGCCCTGTTCCGGCTTCATATTGAGGGATTGGGGGGTGATCTTGCCGTCCTTGAGCTGCTGAGTCAGCGTGACGGTCGAAAAGATGTCGCCCTCCTGTTCCTCGTCAGGTCCCCGCTGCTGCACGAGGACAGGATAATTATGCTCTCTGAGAAACTCCTCGCGAGACATGGATTCTCGCAGGCGAACATAATTCAGAAGGGAAATTCCCTTGGTTTTAGTTGTCATATGGATAGCTCCCTCGGCCTACCGGAAGTGTGCAGGGGAAATTGTATTATCCACCTTCTCCCCAAAGTCGCAGCATTCTAAAATCCAGTCGGCGCTTTTCAAGAAGTTGGTGAATTCTGCCTGCCAGCACAGTAATGTGTTGACCTCGCCAAATGCCTGACACAGTATCGCCTCCCTGTCAGACCATTACCACCCTCCATCAACCATTGGCGACTCCCATGTCCTCAGACCTGAATCCAACCGGCAGAAGACCCAACCTCATTCTCATCACCACCGACCAGCAGCGGGGAGATTGCCTTGGCTGTGACGGCCATCCATGCGTCGAAACTCCTTACCTGGACGAAATGGCCGAGGACGGCGTTCACTTTGCCACCGCCTACACCTCCGTGCCTTCGTGCACGCCTGCCCGGTCAGGCATCCTGTCCGGTATGGATCAATGGAACCATGGCCGGCTTACCATGTCCGGAAGCGACGCGTTGAATTTCCCCGCGACCATGCCGGGCGAGCTCACCAAAGCCGGCTACCACACCCAGGCCGTCGGTAAGATGCACTTCGGCCCGCAACGAAGGCTTTATGGCTTTCACAACATGGTCCTCGATGAGAGCTCCCGTCGATCCGGCAATTTCGTCAGCGATTACCATGAATGGTTCGATGAAAACAAAGACGGCCCTTACGGCTATCGAGACCACAGCATTGACTGGAACAGTTGGATGGGGAGGCCCTCCCATCTGCCGGAACATCTGCATCCGACATGGTGGACCGCCAACGAAGGCGTGAAGTTCATCAAACATCGCGACCCGACGAAGCCGTTTTTCATGTGGCTCTCATTCGCCCGGCCCCATTCGCCATACGACCCGCCGCAGAACTATTACGACATGTACATCAATAACGAGAATGTACCAAAGCCGGCCATTGGTGACTGGTGCGGTGAGTTCGACGACAAGGTCGCCAACACCAACGCGCCCTTCACACATCGCACCGATGCAGAGGTGCATCGCGGCCGGGCCGCCTACTACGGTAATATCACGTTCATCGACCACCAGATTGGGCGCTTCCTCTACGAGTTCCGCCATTTCGATCCGGAGAACTTCCACAACTCCTTCATCATCTTCACCTCCGACCACGGAGATATGATGGGCGACCACTATCACTGGCGTAAGACCTACGCATACGAGGGAAGCGCGCGGATTCCGTTCATCATGAAATACCCGCGCGGCTGGAAGGTGGAACGAAACATAAAGAGCGACAAGCCCATCGAGCTTCGCGACATCATGCCAACCATGCTCGACGCCGCGGGCCTGCCCATCCCTGATTCGGTGGACGGCGAGAGCCTCCTTAACATCACCCGGGGACGCGACGACTGGCGCGAGTTTGTCCAGGGCGAGCACACGAGCTGTTACACCCTCGACCAGGGCATGCAATACGTGACCGACGGGAAGGAGAAATACGTCTGGTTTCATCACACCGGCAAAGAGCTCTTCTTCGACCTCCGGAACGACCCGCTCGAATGCCACGACCTCGCAAAAGATCCGGACGCCCAAACCAGGGCGCAAGTTTGGCGTCAACGTCTCGCCAGAATAAACGAAGATCGCGGAGACCCACGAGGCCAGAACGGCGAGCTCGTCGTCCAGGAGAAGGCCATCACACTCACCGACAATTACTACAAATGGAGAGACCGGGCAGCCGAGGCGATCGAAGATGTGTTCACGTATTAGTCGGCAAGCTGGAGGTCCAGCGCTACCATGAACGTTCGAGCCGAAGTGGTGAGTTACCACTCGCCCAAAGCGATGCGTTTGATCGCCTAGTCTCTGCTCAGGCGCAAAGTCTGGCCATGCCCGTAGTGACACCGGACCAGCCTTTCTCTCAATTGGGCGCGACGGTTATCTGGTGACTTGGCTGAATCAGGACCGCTCCCGGATCAAATTTTCCTCACTGGTCACCTGCGCCGGCGAAATCGATGAAGTCACATCCCCATCCACTCAGACTGCTTGTTCGGCTTAACGTCTCGCCTGGCCTGCTCCTGGCGTTCGCGTTATCCGCGCCGGCAAGCGATTGGCCTGCTTACCGTCACGATGCTCGGAGAAGCGCAGTATCGACAGATCGGCTCACCTTCCCTCTGGGTCTCGCCTGGCATCATAAGTCCAGACACGCCCCCAGGCCGGCCTTTGCCGACCCGCTGAGCCACCCGACTGGAATTGACTTCGCCTACATCCGCGACCATTCGGAGCCGGTGATCCTTGACTTTGATTACGCGTTTCATCCGGTCGCCGCTGGCGGGCGCGTGTTTTATGGCTCTTCGGCAGACGATGCGGTGCGCTGTCTGTCCCTGGCGACGGGCGAGCAGCAGTGGGTCTTTGTCACGGGAGGCCCGGTTCGATTCGCGCCGGAGGTCGTCGGTGATCGCCTTTACGTCGCTTCGGACGACGGCTTCGTTTATTGCCTGGCGGCTGAGAGTGGCAAGTTGATCTGGCAGTTCCGTGCGGCTCCATCGGCGAGACAGCTTGTTGGTAATGGTCGAATGATTTCCCGTTGGCCTTTGCGCACTGGTGCGCTGGTCCTGGATGGCACACTCTATGTGACCGCGGGTATGTGGCCCGCTGAAGGTGTCTTTGTCTACGCCCTGGATGCTGCGACTGGCGCGGTCAAGTGGGTCAACGACACAAGTGGCACATTCAACAGACGAACCGCAAGCGTCAGCGCTTACACCATTACCGGCGTCGCGCCGACCGGCTATCTGCTGGCGGGCAGCGGGGGCCTCGTCGTACCCACCGGGCGTTCGGCGCCAGCGTCCTACGCCCTGAAGGATGGTCGTCTGTTGGGGTCTACCGCGCCGAGCTATCAGAACAGAAGGGGCGGCCCTGCAGTGTGCATCGACCAGCATGGCAGCCTTATCTTCGGCTATCCGCGTGAGCGACTGACACGAACTTCTTACAGCATCCACTACGCCTATCGCCTGCCGATGTTGCAGCAATTCGGCACCATGCGCGCGGACCGAGTGCTTGCTGACGAGAGGACCTATGTAACCGTCAACGATCAGATCCGGTGCTACGATGCCAGCTCACGATATACAAAGGTCAAGGTGCTGTGGCAGGCTGATTGCCCTTCAAGGAGATTGCGGTGCATGGCGCTCTCAGTGAACTCACTGGTGACAGGAGTCGACAACCGCGTTGTGGCTCGAGATCGTAGGACGGGCGAGATGCTGTGGGAGCAGAGCAATCTCGATGGCTATGTTCGGTCGGTGGCAATTGCGGACAGCCAACTGCTCGTCGCGACCGATGCGGGCAGCATCTATTGTTTCTCAGTGAACGGGAGCAAAGGGGTATCCAGCGACACGTCTCCCTCGATCGTCGAGACAGAGCCTGTGAATGGCGATTTAAGAAACGCTCTCGATGGAGGACGAATCAATCGGGGCCTGGCTCTGGTCATAGGGCATACAGATTTGACGCTGGCTGCGAGGTTGGCAGCGAATACTCACTTGCAGGTAGTCCTTCTCCTGGATGATGCGGACGCGGTGACGGCTGCCCGCCGTGATTTGCTCGAACGGATGATTCCCACGCAGGGCAAGGTATCCGTACAGCAGCATGTGAGAGACAAGCCGCTGCCATTTGCCGATTACGCGTTTAACGTGATTGTTGCGACCGGTGAGACAGCCATAAGGCGCGCGGCAGAGCTGCATCGTGTGCTGGCCCCGGCCGGCGGAATACTCTTCATCGAAAAAGCCACGGCAGAAGTAGAGTCTCTTCTCGGCGACAATGGAACATCAGCAGATGAAATCCGACGGGCCGGCAACGCTCTGATCCTTCGCCGGGGCAAACTCGCGGGAGCTCTGGACTGGGATTCGGATCATAGAAACGATGAACGGGTCAAGTGGCCGCTGGAGCTCTTGTGGTTCGGTGGACCGGGCTCGAAACGCACCGGATCAGGCAGTCGCCCGCCGGTGGCAGCCGGTGGCAGGAACTTTGTCATCGGCAAGAACCACCTGATCGCGCTCGACGCGTACAACGGCACGGAACTCTGGGCGCGCACGCTCCCCTACCTTTACCGCAACATCGGCCGACTCAGGAACGCGCCCGGCCCAATCAATCCCTGGCTGACGAAAAGCATCAGCGCGGACTATGATCATGCCTACCTCAATTTCGGGCACGTGGTCTACACGCTCGACGCGGCGACCGGCGAGCAGCAAGCCGTGCATGGCGAATTTCCGACCGCGAAACACTTTTCGCTCAAGGATCGTCCACAGTTTTCTTTGGACCATTATCAGAAGCCGGATATTCGCAGCGTCGCATCCGTTACGACCAAAGCTCCGCAGCCGGCGGGCAGTATTCAATTAGCCGAAAGTGAAGATGGCAAGGAGCTGAAAGTGACGCTGCAATTGGCTCCCAGCGTAGAGGTCACCGACAAGGTCTATTGGGAGTTATTCTTCGATGTGCGCGCACCGAGCCATCGAGTGAATCTCTATGAGAAAGGCATATTCCACTTCCTTGTGAAGCCCGCCGCCAGCCGCGTCGAGCTCGGCATCGGCCCCGCGCATCCCAAGGTTGTCGTGGCATCAGAAGACGATGGCCGGCACATGGAACTGACCATTCCCTTACAGGAACTGATCCGGCTGAGCGGCGGCAGGCTGAAGAACTTTTCTTTCGCAGCGGCTCTGAATCACCAACCGGGCCCTGAACAGAAGGCGATGGCCAACGGCCGTGGTTACTTGCGGTGGGAAGTCCATTGCGACACCTTCGCCTACGCGTTCAACAACGGTTGGGCTCGGATCGTTCGCAGTGAGTCGACCAGCGGAACCATACAACTGCCCGCGGTCAGCAAACTGCCTGAACACGCACTTCGACCAGGCAGAATGGGCTGGATTGGCAAAAAGGCCGGCTCTGTTGTCAGCCTCAAGCGTGACCGTAAGAACCCCCTGAGCCATGAGGTCGCCGGCTTTGAATACAACCGCGGCAAGGGCTGCGGCAATCCCGTTGCATCCGGCAGCTTGCACGTGCTGCGATCGGGCACGCTGGCGTTCTACGACCTGAACGACGACAGCGGAATGCGATACTTCGGTGGGGTGCGCCCGAGCTGTACCATCAGCGCGGCGCCCGCGCAGGGCCTGGTGTTCGCAGCCGAAGGCAGTTCCGGCTGCAACTGCAACTACAACTTTAAGACGACGCTTGCCCTTGCCCCCGCAAAGCGGCGACGGCACGAGGACTGGGCCATGTTCATGGCACCGCTGACCCCGGCCGCTTTGCTCCGCACCGGCCGCTTCAACATCGCGGCGCCGGGTGACCGCCGGGACGATCGCGGCGGCCTCTGGCTGCAGTTGCCCCGCGCACCCACGTATGCCAACAGATCGATGCCCGTGCCCGTTGAGCTGCGGGGTGATTCTCTCAAGCCTTATCGTGTCAATGCAGATCGTGTTCCGATTGCCGGCACCGATCGGCCCTGGCTTTACACATCCGGTTTCGAGGGGATCGGGGGTGTTCGATTGCAGCTTTTCATGAGCGACAAAGATGGCGCGGTTGTCTTTCCGGGGGAAGCCCCGGTCCTGGATGCTGTGCTCGAGGACAAAGCGTGGGAGAGACGCTATGCAGTTCCAGCAGGCAAAGGCAGCTCGATGTTCCTCTCATATGACAAGAACTCGCTTTTCGCAGGCTTTGAGGTCGTACCTCCCATAGATCGGCGCGGGGAGCAGCAGCCGTGGAAGACGACCGGCGAGCTGCCTCACGACGCAGAATTCGCACTCGACGAGCCAGCCGATGATACGGCAGTGTGGAATGAGGACTCTCTTGAATTCCTTGTGAGCGACACATCATTGCAGACGATTCTCCATTTCGGGCTCGGCATTACCGGTGGCAGATATGACGGTCGATGGACAGCCGCGAAGAAAGTGGAGGACCCCGCCTACACCGCCCCGTGGGCCGGAGCGATTGAAGTGGACGACGACATAGCCGTGGCCGAGCTCGCCCTGCCCTGGAAGACGCTTGCTGACGCAGGGCTCGATCTGGAGAACCTCGTCATCCGCCCACGCACCAAAAGAACGCTCACACGGCAGCCGCACATCACCCACGGGTTCCGACCCGTGCTGGTGCAAAAAGCACAGCCCAGGGAAAAGCGCTATCGAGTATCGCTGCACTTCGCTGAGCTGGGTGACGCCGCCAAAGGTGAGCGCATATTTGACATCCAGATTCAGGGAAAGACAGTGGAGAAGAACTTCGATCCAGTGGCCGCAGCCGGCGGCCCAAAACGAGCCGTAGTTCGTGTCTTCGAGAACATTCTGGCCGACCGTGCGATGGACATTCGTTTCGTTCGTCACGCCGATGCCTCGCCGACCGCCCTCCCGCCTTCGCTGGCCGCCGTGGAAGTCTTGTTGGTTAAATGAAAGCTGACCTTCATCTTCCCACTGTCACTGTGCGGGAGAATGGCACTGTCTAAGAGGCAAGAGCTACCTCCCTTTCAACTTCTCAAATTGCGATGTCATCCCTGCAATCCATCCGATTGAAGAACCCTGACTCGCTGCCGGAACACTATCCTTTCTCGCTCCCGATCATCCGGGACATGGATGAGATTCACTTTTCCTCGCCGGTCACCTTCTTTGTCGGCGAAAACGGCTCCGGCAAATCCACGCTCCTCGAAGGCATTGCAGTCGCGGTAAACGCTACCTGCGCGGGGAGCGAGATTGTCGATACCGATCCCACCCTCGAGCACGCACGGCAACTGGCCGGCCAGCTTCGCCTTTCAAAAAGAGGGAGCGGCATGCGTG
>JASLXP010000346.1 GCA_030740295.1 Planctomycetota bacterium | reverse complement strand
CGAGCCGTGCGCAAGCCACGGAAATATTGGCCGGGCATCCACCGAGATACATACGGAAGCTCTGCGCGTCTTCGAGAGGGCTGCCGATCTGTTCGGCGTAGAAATCAACGGCCACCCGGCCCATGCTGATGATGTCAAGGGGGCGATCGGGATCGTATGGGAAGGTGTATTGGGACAAGCCTGGTTTCTCTGGATTCAGAAGAGGGCCAAGGTACTCACGAGCTAAGAGGAATCCAGTCATCCCGTCTTTAAGAAGGAATCCGGAGCATCATTGACAGTCGAGCACATCGACCACAGAATCCGCTCCTTCATCTCACCTCATATTTCTGCATCGGAGCTCTTGACATGCTTTACGGAGATCAGCGCTGGATCGATATCAGAGACGTTGACAAGGAAAACACCATTGTTGTCTGCCCTATTGCTTCGCTCGAACAGCACGGCCACCACCTGCCCCTGCTGACGGATACCTATCTCGTAACCGGTATCGCGGAAGGGGTGCACGAACAGCTCGGCGACAAGATTGCATTGACGCCGACCCTCTGGCTTGGCGCATCCGATCATCACCTGGACTTTCCCGGGACGGTCACAGTAACGAACTCGGTCTACGGTGAAATGATCAAGAACATGCTGCGCAGCTTCGTGCGGGCCGGCTTCAGGCGCATCTTTTTTCTCAACGGACACGGCGGCAATCTCACTCCCGGCGGGAATGCGGTAACGGAGATGGTGAATTCGTGTCCGGATTGTGATGAGGCCCTGGTCACCATCGCCTCGTATTGGCTGATAGCCAAGCCGGTGATGGGTGCCGAGCAGCACGGCATGGCATCACAGCAACTGTCTCACGCGGCCGAGTATGAGACATCAATGATGCTTCATTTCCGTGGAGACCTGGTACACATGGATCAGGCCCGGGGCCATCCGCCGGTGATCGATACGCCGTTCTTCAGCTCCGAGAATCTGGGGCGGGTCGGATTCGCCAGCCGATTTTGTCGGGAATCACCAACAGGCGCGCTCGGTCAGCCTGAACAGGCCACAGCCGAAAAGGGCGAATCGCTGGTCAACGCCATCGTGCAGGAGGTTTGCGCGTTTGTTGAGGATTTCGCGAGCTGGGATTTCCTGCCGGTGCTGAAGGGAGACTGATTCACTCCAGAGATTTTTCTGGGCAATGCAGGCCCACGAACTATCCCCTCTTCCACCTCGTCCCCTGCGGCGTGTCTTCGAGGATGATGCCCTGGTCTTTGAGGGAGTCTCGGATCTCATCGGAGCGGGCGAAGTTTTTGTCTTTTCTGGCCTGGACGCGCTCTTCCAGCAGACGTTCGATCTCTTCATCGAGGAGCTCTTCTTCGACCGCGATCACTGCGATGACGTGGTCGATCTTCTTTATCGCGTCTCGGACTATTGAGGCGTCCGCGGGGCTGATTTCAACGCGGTTGATGTCGCGAACGAAATCGAAGATGGAGGCCAGAGCGAGTGAGATGTTGAGGTCGTCATCCATTGCCGCCTCGAAATCAGCCAGCATTTTATCGGTCAGGGGTTTGACCTCCGGGTTGTCTTCCGGAGCGGATGCGTCATCGAGGCTGCGCAAGAAATCGCGGAGGCGAGTGACGGATCTGCCCGCGGCTTCGATGCCATTCAGGGTGAAATTCAACTGCTGCCGGTAGTGCGTGCTGAGGAGCTCGTATCGGACGGCCTCCGCATCGTAGCCTTTGTCCAGGAGGTCGCGAAGGGTGTAAAAATTACCTTTGGATTTGGACATTTTCCCGCCATCGACCAGCAGGTAGCGGGCGTGCATCCAGTACTTGACGAACTGCTTTCCGGTGGCGCCCTCGGACTGCGCAATCTCGCATTCGTGGTGGGGGAATATGTTGTCTTCGCCGCCGGTGTGGATGTCGATGGATTCGGCCAGGTGGCTCATGGACATGGCGGAACATTCGATGTGCCAACCCGGGTAGCCGATGCCCCAGGGGCTGTCCCACTTCATGAGATGGCTTTCGTCCGTGATCCAGAGCGCGAAATCGAGGGGGTTCCGCTTGTCTGGGTTCACTTCTATGCGTGCCCCTGCCTGGAGCGCTTCGAGAGAATTGCCGGAGAGCGAACCGTACTCGGGGAACTGGCCGATGTCGTAATACACACAGTTGTTAGACGTGTAGGCCACGCCTTTTTCCATCAGGGTCTCGATCATGCGGATCATCTGCTCCACGTGGTCGGTGGCCTTGGGGTAGACCATGGCTCGCTGGATCTTGAGCCGCTCGGAGTCCTCGAAGAAAGCGTCAGAATAGAAATCAGCGATCTGCCAGGGGTCTTTGCCTTCCCGTCCTGCAGCCGCAACCATCTTGTCTTCACCCTCATCCGCGTCGTCCGTGAGGTGTCCGACATCGGTGATGTTCATGACCTGTTCAACCTCGAGGCCCTTGTATTCGAGGTAGCGCCGCAGGATGTCCGCGAAAACGTAGGCTCTGAAGTTGCCAATGTGAGCAAAGCTGTAGACCGTCGGGCCGCAGTTGTACATCTTTACCTTGCCGGGCTCGATGGACTCGAAGTCTTCCTTCTGGTTCGTCAGGGTGTTGTAGAACTGGATTGCCATGATGTTTTGTGTTCGTGGTTAGACCTTTTCAATGAGAACGACAACTTCTGCGGCGATGGCCTTCTCGTTGCCGATTGGGCCGATTCGTTCGCCTGTTTTTGCCTTTACATTCACCTGCTCGATGGGGATTTGAAGCAATTCGGACATGCGTTCACGGATGGCCGGCTTGTGCGGCCTCAACTTTGGGGCCTGCGCCATAATGATTGTGTCGATATTTACCAGCGAGTATCCGCGTTCTGTGAGCAGCTCGAGTGCCCGTTCAACGAAGACTTTACTGGCTATGTCTTTGTATGCCGGGTCATCATCTGGAAAAAGCTCACCGATATCCCCGAGCCCGGCCGCGCCCAGCAGCGCATCCACTGTCGCGTGCAGGATGACATCCCCATCAGAGTGGGCATCAGCGCCACTCGAATGCTCGATCTCCACTCCGCCCAGAAAGAGGGGAAGACCCTCTGCCAAACGATGGATATCGTTGCCAATGCCGACCCTGAACGGTGTCATGAGGATAAAGGCCGAGATGAAAGCGAAGGCGGCGGATTATAGGTCTGGCCTGCGCACGCGCAAAGGTCGTCTGACGAGGATGCGCAGCCCAGAAGGTAAGCACAATCTTTACAAAAAAATGCACGCAGTCTGCGAATATGCTTCGGTTAAATACGCCAAACGTGCTGAATTCCACCAGAAAATGACGGACGTAAGACGCTTTATTAAAGACACTTGAATGCATTTCGGTCGCGCTTTGCGTCCCAAAGAACGGCTCATTCTGAAATTGCAGAAAATCAATGGAGTTTATTCGTGAAATTTTTCACGAACCCGATATACTCCCGCCCGCAAATTGTGAGGAGCGTCGGATCATTGACAAATTTTTTCACTTTGGATTGACTCCAGCAAGCGTTTCAAGATGCGTCCCTGACCGCCCTAACGAGGCGAGCGCAAAGACGAAATCGCATAGAGAGCAGTCCCCCCTATCCGTCCCGGATACTTTTCATAGGAGCGACCTTATGCGCCGCAAGAAGACTTATAGCGATATCCCTCCCCACCTTCAGGCCCTCAACAGAGGCACTCGTCGCAGCAGGCATTGCCTGCGCTGCGGAACTGAATTCATGTCAGAAGGGCCGGGCAACCGTATTTGCCCTCGCTGCCACGAAAGCTATACCCAGAAATCCTCGAGAGATGTGCCACTGCGCATTCGGGTTTCGTAAACAGACTTTCATTGCATAAAAAGACGCCAGACCATTCGGTCTGGCGTTTTTTTTGTTCTGTTGGGGGTCAGGATTGCTCCTGCCTACTTAACTAAATGTGTAGAGACTTCTGTTCCGCTTGCGCCGCTCAATCACCGGAGCTTCCGTTGCCGTTGAGCTGGCTCAGATGGTGGACCACCGCCGGTGGGATATTCAGCAGGACAGTCTCGCTTTCGAGATTCCGATCCTTGTAGTACTGGGACATGACTTCTGCGACAGCCGACACGCGCTGTCTGTAGTTCTTTGAGCCAAAAGGGTAGGTCAGCTCCCTGATGAATAAGTATTCGAAGAAGCTCAGATAGCCGCCCGGCTTAAGCATTTCGGTGTATTTCGTCAGGACTGAAGAGACGAAGTCGGGCTCAAAACTGTTAAAGGGCAGCCCGGAGACGATGAAATCGTAGGGTTCCGAAGGCTCGAGGTTGAGAACAGAATCTTCGTAAACTCGTATCTGCGGCCCATTGGGATGGTGCCCGTTGGAGGTAAATCTCGAGCGGAGACGTTCAGCAAAATTGGGATTGATTTCGCACAGGTCGAGAACGTCTCCCGCGCTCAGGCTTTCGACGAGGTGGCGAGAGAAGCTTCCGGTACCCGACCCCACCTCCAGCACCCGAAGTTGAGAGCCGTTGACGGCCTCTACCGCCTTGGAGGTTATTTTCCGGGCCACAAAATGAGAACTCGGCAGAACGGCGCCGGTCGCTCTGAAATCTCTCAGCGATTCTTTTATGAATGTGAGGCCTTCTTTCAGCATTCTTCTTCTTCAGCGGTAGATGGCGGGATTCTATGGCGACCCCTGGGGAATAACAAGGCGAAGAAGTATCGACAATTGCAGTGCCTCGCCACCGATGATCATCGCCGAATCCTGCCTGATTCCTCTGAATCCTCTGAATCCTCAGCCAAACATCTGCCGCGACTCTGTCAGCTTTGCCCAGTGATGATGGACAGGTATACTTCCTCCCCCCTTCACGCTCGGCAAGAGCTCCCATCTTCGGCATCTTATGAACGCTATTCTGATTGTTAAGGCTGGCCCTGGACAAGGACGCAAGATACATCTTCCGCATGGCCGAAGTATCTTGATAGGGCGAAGTCCTGAAAACGAGCTCCAGATTTATGGAGAAGAGGTCAGCCGCGAGCACAGCGAGATTGTCAGCGCTGCCGGCCAGTTCCAGCTCATTGACCACAGCAGCAACGGAACCTTTGTAAACGGCAAACGTATCAAACGGCACAAGCTCGAGGAGCAAGACCTCATTCAGATTGGAGACAACAAATTTGAATTCCAGGAATCAGAATCAGCAGCGCCCACGAAGGAGGATGTCGGAACAGAGGTCAAGTTTGTCCCGCATCTCAGTCGAAGTACCAGCACCCAGGTATTCGGGAGAGAAGAGCTCGATCAGACACTGCTTCTCGATACCAGTGCACAAGTCTCCGATGTCGCTGCCTACCGTCAGATACACCAGAACCTGGCTACCATTTACAAGGTCGGCAACCTGATCAACTCGACCGAGAACCCGAGGGAACTCTTCGACACGTTGATGGACACCATCATCGATGTCATCCACCCCGAACGGGCCTTTCTGTTGCTTCGTGATCCTGAAACAAATGACATCAATCCCGTAGTCGTCCGATGCGATGTCGCCGACAACGAGCGGCTGCCGCTCAGCCAGACAATCGTCCAGGATTGCATCACAAAATCACAGCATGTTCTCTGCCCGGACGCGATGATGGACGAGCGATTCAAAACGGGCGAAAGCATCTTCATCAATCAGATTCGCTCGGTGATGTGCGTGCCGCTTGAAAGCCAGAAACAAATACTTGGCGCGATTTATGTGGACTCCAGCCAGGAGACTGAGGCATTCACCGAGCGGGATCTGGAGCTCCTTTCAGCCATCGGCCGCCAGGCAGGCATCAGCATCGAACGGGCTAATCTCATTCAAGAGCTCGAGGACCTCGCCATGTGGTCCATCCTCACCCTCGTCGCAGCCATTGAAGCGAAAGATGAATACACCCGCGGTCATTCTGAGCGGGTCGCCGCATTCAGTGTTCAAATCGCGGAACAGCTCGGCGAAGGCGACAAGATGATCGAGAACATCCGGCTCGGCGCGCTGCTCCACGACGTTGGCAAGATCGGCGTGCCCGAGGCGCTCCTCACCAAGGCCGGCAGACTCACGGATGAAGAATTTGCCCTCATAAAAGAACATCCTGTCACCGGCGCAAAGATCATCGGCCAGATAGACAACCGTCGCATGAAACACCCACTGGATGTTGCCCGGCATCACCACGAACGATGGGACGGCCGCGGCTATCCGGATGGTCTTGCCGAAGAAGATATCCCATACACAGCGCGACTTGTCGGTGTGGCAGATGCCTACGACGCAATGTCCACCGCCCGCCCTTACCGCGAGCCCTATGAAAAGGAATTCATCGCGCGGGAGTTGATGACGGGCATGGGCACTCAGTTCGATCCCGACATCGCCAAGGCATTCCTTACCGTCTGGCAAGAGGGCCGGCTTCGGCGGCCAAAGACCCTGCAGATAGAACTCATGCAGGCGCAAAGCGCAAACAGGGCATTCAGCATGCAATCATAGCTACGAGCTCGACGATTCCTTAAAAGGAAAAAGCCCGTCAATTTCAGACGCGCTGAGCTCCACTAAAAACTCCGCCAGATTCGCGACCACCGCTTCGAGATATTTCTCTCCTTTTTCTGCGGTTGCCCTATGAGGATTGCCAACTCCGCAATTAGTTGTCAGGCGATCAAATGGGCGTGTTGTCCAGACGAGGCCCTGGTTCATGGCCTTAAAACGGCTTTCTCGGATGGCGCCTTCATCTGCCTGATTCAGATGAACTAGTTCAGGAACAAGATGCAGGCAGCAGCTTGTCTCCATTTCGTCTGCGTGGTCGCCGGGATCTTCAAAAACTTCGTTCAGTGTGTCCGGGGCCATACGGTACCAATCGGCGACGAAAATAAATACATCTGACTTTGCGTAAAGATCGCGAACGCATCCTTTGAAATCGTTTCCACCATGACCGTTCAAAATAACTAGTTTTCTGATGCCATCCTTTTCGAGCGCTTTAACTATATCTGAAACTACTAAATTCAGAGTCGATTGCTGTACGTGAATGCTGAGTGGAAACTTATCCAGGTTGGATTCGACACCGTACGGGATGCCGGGCAGGCGAACTGGTTTTGCGCCTGCCTCGGCTGCCTTTTCACAGGCGCGGTCGGCGATGGCTTCTATCTGATAATAGTCAGTGCCGTATGGGAGGTGGAGATTGTGTGCTTCGACCGCTGATATAGGGAGGAGCGCGACTTCAAAGTCAGAGTTTTTGACCTGCTGGTAATTCAGCTCCTGTAGTTTCCACGTGCTCATTTCCACTTCTCCACTATTTCCAGCATTTCTGAAAAGGAGCGAATGGCATAGTCAGCGATGCCTTCATCCACATCGTTCTCATAATGCGGATGGCTGACCCAGACGGTGGTCAGACCTGCTCCTTTTGCTCCTTCCATGTCCGTTTCATAGCGGTCGCCTACGTAGGCCACTTTCTCGGCCGGCAGGCCGAGTCTCCTTAATCCAATCTCAAAAATCCTGCGGTCCGGCTTGCTTACGCCTACGAGTGTGGAATCGACTGCTACCTCCATGTGTTCGAAGAAACCGAATTGTTCACACCAGCCCTGCGCATTGCCCCAATTATTGGAGAGGCAGCCGAGGCGGTATTCGGCTGCGAGTTGTTCAACGATCGGCAGATGGCTATTCAGCCACATGCTTGCGCGGGCGAGAAATGTTTCGGACGTCTGTACGGGATCCATAATAATTTCATCGTCCATGATTTCTCTGAGCTCGTTCACGAGGCGATGAACATGGACGTCCAGTTTGAGTTCACGAACATCGTCATGGCGGCTGATTCTTCTGCCGGCGATTTTACCGAGGCGCTCGAATTCATCGCGATCCAGAAGCATTCCCTGCTCCTGGCAAATGCGATAGAAACTCTCGTACCAGTCGAGCCCGTCTGAATCCAGGGTGCCTCCGAAGTCGATCAGGATTGCTTCAACACTCAATGCATTCTCCAAGTTTTCAGTGATTGGCTTTTGCGTGTAAGTCTCTACCCAACTGGGCCACATAATCGCGGCCAGTACCGCCGTTTTCCAACGCGTCCAGCCAGTCGGGCGGTATCGCTTCCCAGCCGAGCCTGGCGCCGGCGAGCGCGCCGGCCATGGCGCCGATGGTATCTGTATCGCCGCCCATGTTCACGGCAGCGACGACCGCATCACGAAAATCATCGGGATGCATGAGGAAACAGTAAATGGCCAGAGGCACAGAGCCCTGACAAGTGACATCGTTCCCCAGAAGCCGGACGACTTCATACGGATCAAATTCGCCATCGAGCAATTCCTGGACGTGCACGAGCTTGTGATGATAGGCGTACCACTCGGGCTCGATGTGTTCTTTGAGGGTGGTGAGGAATGCAGTCTTGTCCAGAGGAGAATCCGGATCGCTTTCGAAGGCAAGGCTCACTGCCAGGGCCTGGATGACTGCCCCGCCGGTGCCTAATGGATGGGTGTGCGTGATGCGAGCGCTGTCGATCGCCGCCTGGATCAGCGCGGCGCGATCTGCCGAGAAAAAGACGCCAATGGGAGCGATGCGCATGGCCGAGCCATTGCCGAAGGAGCCCCCGCCAAACATGCGTTCACCAGCCTTATTCCAGGGCACTCCCTGTGAAAGACGGTAGAGGACTTCCAGCGCTCCGCGGCCATATCCCCGGTCCTTTTCAAAATTATCTACGAAGCATCGAGCAGTCTGTGCGCCTTGAAACTCGCCACATTTCGAGAGCGCTTCTGCGATCCCGATCATCATTTGAGTGTCGTCTGTGTAAGTACCGCGTCCTTTGCGCGCATCGAGCATGCTATCGACCCTGTCGTAAGCGGAAACGATCATGTCGATATCGTAGCCCTCGACCGGCATGCCGAGGGCATCACCGGCGAAGGTTCCAAGGAGGGCGCCAACAGATTTGGATTCTTTGAGGGCGGGTGACAATTCCAGACCTATGGGAGTCAGAGTCAGAGGGTCTGGAGATTTTCATGGAAAACGTGTTCGGGATCACGTTTTTGGATTTGGGCTGCTCAAGGAGCCGCCGTCCATTCCTCAGCGAGGCGGCTTGATGGCGCGTCCGACAAGATGACTGCGGACCGTCAGCGTGTTTCCGCCCGTCTGAATATGCTGGGTCAGACCTGCACGGCGTGTGTCATTGAGCCATTTGGGGGAGGCGCCGTTGAGCCACGCGGTTTCGAGAGACAACGCGGTGTCGTATTCCAGAATCTCGGTTTCCACGCCAAGGTATTCCACACGAAATCCCGCGTTCACCAGAGCTGTTCGCATGCCCTCCTCAGTAAAGGCGAAAGATGACCGGAGCCCTGTCTCCTCCCACTGCCTGGCTTCGAGCGCGGCGAATAGAAACCTGCCTCCCGGGCGCAGGGACGCGGCAGTGCGAGCTATGATGGCTTCTGACATGCACAGGTGAGCGGTCACCAGGTCGTATGGTTCGAAGGTGATGAACTCGGAGTAATCCACCTGTTCGGCATCAGCCACGAAGAACGAAACATTGTCGATGCCTTTGTCATCCGCTTCTGCCTGCGCCGCCTCGATGGATTCCATCCCCAGATCGATTCCGATGGTATGGGCCAGGCTAGGCGCAATCTCGAAGGTGAAACGTCCCTGACCGCATCCTACATCGATCGCATAGTGCCCGGGCGAAGCAATGGATCGGAACAGCGCGAGCAGAGCCGGGCTGACCCTGTGGTGGGTATCTTCGGCCGCGTCCGTTTGGCGATAAACGACGGTATTCGGCATGTCAGGTAACTATCTCTATCTGGCCAGGATGCCCGATGTCGTATTGGGTCAGGCGTTCGGCGTAGGTTTCGATATCCGCCGTCAGGGCCCGGTTGGGATATTCGGAGAGAGTAAACCAGACGACCAGAGCTTCAACTGTGTCAGGGCGTATCCGTGTGCGCGCAGAATCGGCGAAGGGACTGCCGAAGACACCGGCCTGGTCCGACAGCACGGGGCGGCCGCGCACATCCATCTGTTTGCCTCGGATGGATTCGAACGTTTCGCCATCCACACCGGGCCTGAGTGTGATGCCGCCCTCAATGTGCGAGCGATCGTAGACGCATATGGGCGACGCGATTTCCGCGGAGGACCAGTTGGTCAGATCGACTAAATTCAACACCTGATAAAACTCCCCGCTGCGGAGGATGTGTCGCAAGAACATTTCTGAACATGGCCTGGTCTTGTTCGGATCTGTTCCAAGGCGCCGGAAAAGTTCCCTGGCCTTCTGCACACCTGGAATTTCGGTGGCGTGTTCGAGGTCGAAGAATCTGGTCCGCCGCCGGCAGAGATCATTCACAGCGGCTTGTAGTCCATCCGAGGCAGGCCCGATACGAATGCCCTCCACCTGCAGGATGCCAAGCTTGCATTGGCTTATGAAGGCAGGGGCGATGGCGATCACAGCAGGTGATGTGTGTGTGGCGAAATCTCGGCGACAGCTACCCGAATTCCAGTTCCGGAATTGCCGGCCCGAAGCAAATGAGGGTGAGGTCATCGTTGGGAGGCGCCCCTCTAATGAACTCCTTCACATCTGAAAGGAGTTTCTCCTTGACGCCCTCCGGCGTGCCATCGCTTTCTTTGAGAGAGACGAGCACTCGCGCATCATCAAACTGTTCGTGGTCCGGGTCTGTTGCTTCGATAACGCCGTCAGTGAAGGTAACTACCGTATCGCCTTCCTGGAGCTGGAAAGTGGCCTGGCTGAATACAGTATCTTCTTCAATGCCGAGAGGGATGTCTCCGGCCTCTTCAAGCGAAATAATCTCACCACTTTCACGGCGAACGAGCGTGGGCAGGTGGCCAGCACTTGTGTAAGTGAGCTCTCGGGTCTGCGGATTCAGAGCCATGTAGACCAACGTCACGAACATGCCTTCTTCAACATCTTTTGTCAGGCTGGCGTTCAGCTTGGTAATGATCTCTCCGGGCTCGGAATTTGACGCTGAGTGAAATCGCACATCACTGCTGAGCTTGGCCATATAGAGCGCGGCGGAAACACCTTTGCCTGAGACATCGCCCAACGCAATGCCGATATTGCCATTGGGCAGTTCAAGAAAATCGTAGTAGTCACCACCCACTTCGAGTGCAGCGCTGTAATCATCGACGAAGGTGTAACCATCCACATCAGGCGGCTGATCCGGCAGGAAGCGAAGCTGGATGCGGGTCGCGAGGGCCAGATCCTGTTCGAGCAATTCCTGCTTCAGCAGCCTCGTGTGGAGACGTGTATTCGCCAGCGAAAGTGCGGCCTGACCGGCAATGCCGAGCAGCAAAGCCATGTCATCCTTATCGAATGGATGGAGAGGATCATCAGCGTCGATGTGTAGAACGCCCAGGACCAGGTCGTCGGCGACCATGGGTACGCATATCACTGAATGAATCTTGAACTGGGCGATGCTCTGTCCCATAGAATAACGATCGTCATCCATAGCATCCTTGCTGAGGATTCCCTGCCGGGAGTCGATCGCCTCCTTCACCAGCGTTCGGCTTACGGTTATCTCAGTGGCCTCACCCTTCTTGTTTCGGGCGACCTTGGGCGTTAACTGCCCGTCTTTCGGGTCGTACAGCATGATGAAGCCGCGGTTCGCCTGCGGGAACACCTCGAACAGTTTGTCCATGATGAGGTTCATCAGCTTGTCCTCATCGAGCGTGGTGGTGATGGCTTTGCCCACGTCATAGATCACCTGGAGACGTTTGCTCATCTCCAGCAGAGCGTCCATATCATCTCGATGGATTTCCTCAGTGGGTTGAATGACAAGGGATGCGGCCGGGTCCCCGGCGTCCATTCTCTCCACCTGCTGCTTGGTCTTTCCCTTATCTTCCGCCTCCTGGATCTTGACGATCGTCTCGTTCAGCTCTTTGGACTTCTTGTCATCCTGCCAGAGAAAGTCGGCACGGATATTACCGAACTGGACTTCGTCACCGTCGCGTAGAGGCGTGGGCTCATGAATGGCCATTCCATTGACGCGTGTGCCGTTGCCACTCTGAAGATCGGACACCACATAACGATCGTCAGCCAGGGCCACCATGGCATGCCTCCGCGAGATCGTAGGGTCAATGATGACGATGTCAGTCATCGTGCCGCGGCCGACCACGATGTCGCCGTTGATTTCAAATTCTTCGCCCGATACCGGGCCGTTTTTGATGATCAGTTTAGGCATCTCGACCGTCTGGAAGGCTTATCTACAGGGCCTGCAGGAGCTCTTTGAAATCCTCTTCTCCCACGCACCGCAATTAGGATACGGACTATACAGCCGGCTTTAAACAAGTAAAGAGAAGTGGGCCACGGAGGGGGCTGGCGAATGACGGGGCACATAAAGTTACAGACTCGTTACTCAGGAATTATGTCCATGACATAGAATCCATCTTTCGGCATGTCACAGCTCATCCTTCAAAGGGGTACCCATGAAAACGCTCGTTCTTGCCATTCTGTTATTCCAGAGCACAAATGCAGAGGATGCCCGCAAATCGCAGGGATGGTGGTTCTCGGATGAGACCTCTCAGTTTGTGTTCTTCGCCGTTTTGGAAGGGCTGTATCGTGACGGCCTGTCGACCGAGACCGTCGAGCTTATCATCCCTCGCAGAGACAGAGGCACCAGGCCCAGCATGGAGAACTTCATTTATACCTGCCCTCTGTGCCATCCGTCATACGAGGCGTTTGTGATTTACCTGTGCCGCAAGCCGTTCTACGGTCAGAAGGGCAGCTCGGTGGAAACCTTTGGCAAAGGACTCCCGGAAGCCACGATCAGTGCCCTCAAGAGCGCCGATGGCAAAACGAGACGAGGCATGATCCGGCAGCTCATCTCGAAGTGGGTGCAGATCAAACTGGAATCAATGAACCTGACGGACAAGGGCCTTCGGGAATGGCAGGAGAAGATCAAAAAACTGCATGGCCAGGGCACCGCAGTCTTAAAGAGATTCAAGGCCAACAGCAATGGTGAATACTACAAGAACCTTTATAAGGATTGGGAGGAATGCCCTGTCTGCGCAGGCAGCCTTGAAGCGTGCAAGATGCCGGTGAGCGGCCCTCGTATCAGATGAATCGCAGGACGGCCTCAGAGCAGGGCTCTTTGAGTCCTGAGTTCTGGATTCAGAGAGTTTGCGCCTGTAAATTGCGCCCCGGAGGGACTTAACCTGTCTCATCGTTTGATATTGATCGTGAAGCCCGTCCCGGACGCTTCATCGTTGTGCTTCTTGATTGCTGATACGAGGTTCTGACAAACATCGATGTATGCCTTGCCGACCTCCGTGTCATCCTTCTCTCCGGCCATGTAAGGCTTGCCCGCGTCACTGCCGACTCGTATCTCTGTATCGATGGGTATCTCACCGAGGAAGCCGACATTCAGCGAATCGGACGCGGCTCTGGCACCGCCGTGACTGAAGATTTCCGTGCGCTCGCCGCAATGAGGGCAGACGTACCAGCTCATGTTTTCGACGATGCCGAAGATGTTGGCCTGCACCTGCTGGAGCATCTTCAAGCCCTTGGTCGCATCCAGCAGCGCCACATCCTGTGGAGTACACACAATCACCGCGCCGGTGAGGGGGATGGTCTGCGCCAGACTGAGCTGGATATCACCCGTGCCTGGAGGAAGGTCGAGGATGAGGTAGTCCAGTTCGCCCCATTCGAAGTCACTGATGAACTGCCGAAGCGCCTGGTGCGCCATCGGGCCGCGCCAGATAACGGGCTGGTCGTCGTCGATAAAGAATCCGATGGAGACGATCTTCATTCCATGCGCTTCCGGCGGTGCAGGCTTGCCGGAGCCGGAGTCTTCGAGTTGCTTCTGTCCTTCCACACCGGTCATCTTCGGGATGCTGGGCCCGTAAACATCCGCGTCGAGTAATCCCACTTTTGCGCCCATGCGAGCAAGGTGGACGGCTGCATTAACCGCTAATGTGGATTTACCGACCCCGCCCTTGCCGCTCGCAATGGCGATTGTGTTTTTGACTTGCGGCAACAGCTCTTTGTTATCGGTTCGGGGTGCCGCGGTTACGCGAAACCTAGTCTGAAGATCGACCTCTTCGACACCGGGCAAATCCAGCAGCGCCGTGCGGCATGAGTTCGCAAGCTCGACTTCCGTTGGATAGAGCGGGGCAAGAGATTCGATGGTCAGGCTGACGCGTCCGCCTTCCACCTTGATTTCGTGAACCATGTCGAGGCTGACGATGTCTTTTCCAAGATCCGGTTCCTGAATCTTCTTGAGCGCGGACAGTACGTAATCTTTGTCTACCTGCATTGTGAATTTTTCGTTGAGAGTGGGTGACGTGGTCTTTCCGTCGAAGTCGCTGGCGCTCTGTGCAGCTTCCCCGCTTCCCTGGCGGAGCGCCGAGACTGAATGCGCGGAATTCTAGATTCGGCGACCTTACCCGCCACCGAGCCATCGAGCCGCGTCTTTTGCCCAATAGGTCAGGATCAGATCCGCTCCGGCACGTCGAAATCCGGTGAGCAATTCGATGACGATTCGTTTTTCGTCGATCCAGCCGTTTGCCGCCGCGGCTTTGACCATCGCGTACTCACCGCTCACGCTATAGGTGGCAATCGGAACGTTAAAGGTATCTTTGACCCGGCGGGTGATATCCATGTAGGCGAGCGCCGGTTTAGTCATGACGATGTCCGCGCCCTCCTGGATATCGAGCTCGACCTCCCGGATGGCCTCATCACTGTTTGGGGGATCCATCTGATACGTACTGCGATCTCCGAACTGAGGCGGAGATTCCGCGGCGTCCCGGAACGGCCCGTAGAAGGCTGAAGCATACTTGGCCGAGTAAGCCATGATGGGGATGTCGTTAAAGCCGGACTCATCCAGCCCTTTTCGCACCGCGCCAATGCGGCCGTCCATCATGTCACTCGGCGCAATCATATCCGCCCCCGCTTCCGCATGGACCACGGATTCCTTCACCAGCAGTTCGAGCGTGGCATCGTTATCGATCACGAAACCTTCACGCCCTTGCACCTCCCTTTTGTGCACCACGCCGCAATGCCCGTGGTCCGTGTATTCGCAAAGGCAGACGTCGGTGATCACGACCAGTTCCGGCACGGCCTCCTTCACCGCCCGAATCGCTTCACAGATAATGCCGTTGGGATTGTACGCTTCAGACCCGACCGCATCCTTGGACTCTGGAATTCCAAACAGAATGATCGCCGGCACACCCAGCCCGAGCGTTTCTTCCGCTTCTTTCACCAGCTCATCAATCGAGAGCTGATACTGTCCCGGCATCGATCTGATCGGACGACGCTCGCCCTTCCCCGGCCGCACAAACAGCGGATAGATCAGATCATCCACAGCCAGCGAATGCTCGCGTACCATCCGCCTCAGGTTTTCACTGGCCCGCAGTCTGCGTGGACGATGGGAGGGGAACATGGGATGAATGGTTATTGGTATGGGAAGGCTGGTGGATCGATGTTTCAACGAATTGCCGCTGAATTGATAGTTACTGCAATGGACATGTTTGGGGGCCGGGCCCGCTCAACCTTCGATGTTTTACGTGGGCACGCCAGCGTCCCGCTGGCAACGGGAGCGACGTAGGTCGCTCAGCCGGCGAGACGCCGGCGTGCCCAGGCCTCCTTCGAGGCCGATATTCTCGTCTTGCCCTGCCTCGGGGTCCTCCTCCTATTTTTCCGCCACTCCCAACCAATCCCAATCCGTGGGTGTCCAGTCCACCAGTTCTCCATCCGCGAAGAACCTGCTCAGTTCCGCCGCGGCCGATTCGGGCCCATCGGAAGCGTGGATCAGGTTGAAACTCTTACTCACACTGAAATCCCCGCGGATCGTGCCGGGCTCTGCTTCCAGGCCGGAAGTCGCACCCACCAGTTTGCGAACGACCGAGATGGCCTCCGGGCCTTCCAGGGCGATCAGCACAACCGGACCGGCACGCACAAACTCGACGAGGGATTCGAAGAAAGGCTTGCCCTCGTGCTCCGCATAATGGCTCTTCACGAGCTCTTCCGACAGATGCACCAGCTTGAGGCCGATGAGCTTGAGGCCCTTCTCCTCGAAACGCTGAACGATTTTGCCGACAGCGCGGCGATGTACGCCGTCCGGCTTTATGAATGCGAGTGTTCTTTCCATCGATTTCCTCAGGTGGTGTGAGAATGTTCGGCCAGGGGGAGACGCATCAGG
>JASLXP010000345.1 GCA_030740295.1 Planctomycetota bacterium | reverse complement strand
TGGCGACTCACCGTCGGCAGCCCGTTAGCCTTTGCCAAACAGCCACTTATAGCCAGCGCTGAAGGCCCTCACACGGGGCAGATTATCAATCTCCGTCGTGCGGTGTCAATGGATGCCATACCGTGCGGCGGAATGATAGAGTTCAGAATGGAACTCGCCTTTGGGTTTGGAATGGAGGAGTGATGGGTGGTCACGCTGTCTGATTGGAGGAGTAATGTGAGTGATGCCTTCATCACGCGGTTCTGCGCAAGCTGAACAGTTGCGGCATCCCCACCACTGAGCCACTTGTCGAATGATTGGAAAAGCGGCATAAATCTCATGCCACTGATGTTTACGAAGTCTGAAACCGAGGCCCATCATGAGCGACCAGCCAAACATTCTTCTGTTGATGACTGACCAGCAGCGCGGTGACGCGCTCGGAATCGAAGACCACCCGGTTCTGCAGACACCACACCTGGATTGGATCGGTGCGTCCGGTGTCTGGTTCCGTCGCGCTTATTCCGCGTGTCCGGTTTGCATCCCTGCCCGGCGCACGTTGATGTCTGGTCAGCGGCCGAGCAACCACGGCGTTCTCATGAATCATGGGTGCCCTCTTGAAGGCCCTACGCTGCCGGGCGAGCTCGCCGCGGCCGGCTATCACACACACCTCTGCGGCAAGCTCCATCTCTCACCCCGGCGGGCACTATACGGGTTTCACAGCGCGGATTGGGCCGACAGCCCTGCGGCTCGCGGTGACAACGACTACCAGCGTTTTCTTCGAAGGGAAGGCGTCCGAATACCGCGTGGATCTGAGGCGCATGGCATCGGCTCGAACGCATGGCCGGTCAGACCCTGGCATCTGCCGGAGGAGTATCATTTCTCGAACTGGTGCGTGAGCAGCGCGATTGATTTTCTTGAACGCCGTGATCCCACGAGGCCGTTCTTCCTCAAGGTCAGCTTCCTGCATCCGCATCAGCCAAACACGCCACCCGCGCCTTACTACGAACGTTACCTTTCAATGGATTTGCCTGTGCCCCATGTGGGTGAATGGGCGCGAGTCTTTGATGGCCCGCAGCGTGGCCTTTATCCCCACAACACATGGCGCATCGATGTCGACCCGCAGGTGATGCACCAAATGCGTGCTGCCTATTACGCTTCGGTAAATCACATTGACGACCAGATCGGGCGGCTCCTGCTGGCGCTGCCCGCCGATACGATCATCGTTTTCTGTTCAGACCACGGCGAGATGCTCGGCGACCACCAGTGGCTGCGCAAACGCAACGCTTTCGAGGCATCGGCCAGAATCCCGATGCTGATGAAGTTCCCCGATTCGATGGGCATTCAACAGGAACGCGCGGCAGACATCCCGATCGAAATCATGGACCTGATGCCCACGTTCCTCGATGCCGCGGGCGCAGCGATCCCAGACACCGTGGATGGCAGCAGCGTCCTGCCATGGCTGCGCGGCGAATCGGATAACTGGCGTGAATACCTGCACGGCGAATGTGCCAGCGTCCCATCTCTCGATAGCGGCATGCAATACGTCACCGACGGGCGCCAGAAATACATCTGGTATCCGGGCACGGGAAACGAGCACTACTTCGATCTCGTGAACGATCCAAAGGAAATGACCAACCTCGCCGAAGACCCGGCCAGGCAGGAAGAAATATCAGGATGGCGGTCAAGGTTAATCAGTGAGCTCGAGGGAAGACAGGAGGGATTTGTGGATGGTGGGTCCCTCTGCCCTATCGGCGGAGATTCGCCTGCCTGTATTCTGTAGAGCGCCGCGCATGAGAGGAGAAAGTCCGTCTCTCACTCTTCCAACATTCCATATCTTCGCAGGAGATCATCATGTCAGACAGAAAATTCAGAGTCGGTTTCGCGGGCCTCGTTCACGACCATGTCTGGTGGGAGTTTGATAAGTGGAAGAAACTCGACAACGTGGACCTGGTCGCGGCGGGGGACGCGAACCCTCCGCAGCTCGAGAAGGCACAGAAGGAATACGGCGTCACCAACCTTTATTCCTCCTGGCAGGAAATGCTCGAGAGCGAAGAGCTCGATGTGCTGCAGGTGGCCGTCGAAAACAGCAAAGGCGCGGATGTGGTAGAGGCCGCGGCTGCCCGGGGCATCCACGTGACATCTGAAAAACCGATGTCCGCGCGCCTCTCCCAGGCCAATCGGATGATCAAGGCATCGGAGGACGCGGGTACGAAGCTGCTCATCAACTGGCCCTCTGCGTGGAGCCCTGCCATCAACACAATGGCAAAGGTGATCGATGCCGGTGACGTCGGGCGTCTGCATTACTTCAAGCAGCGATCGGCCCACAACGGACCAAAGGAGCTCGGTTGCTCCACCTATTTCTACGAATGGCTCTACGATGCCGATCTGAACGGCGCAGGCGCTCTCATGGACTACTGCTGTTATTCCGCAGACATG
>JASLXP010000344.1 GCA_030740295.1 Planctomycetota bacterium | reverse complement strand
AATCGGGTCAACGCCCCAGAGCCGGATCGGCATCCGGTCAAGGGGCTGGCGTCTGAAAACTCTCAAAAGACGTTCGCGGGATGATAAGGTTTTCAATCCTTCCTCCTCTTCCATTTCGACAGGACTGCTTGAGCCGCGTTGTGGCCGCAGGCGCCCATGACCCCACCGCCGGGATGAGTGCCCGCTCCGCAGAGATAAAGGTTTTCAATCGGCGTTTGATACCGTGAGCATACCGGCAGTGGCCTCATGAAGAAAAGCTGGTCGAGGGTCATCTCTCCTTGGAAGATGTTCCCTCCCGTCAACTGATATTCCTGCTCCATGTCTCGAGGGCTGAGCAAATGGCGATCCTCGATCAGGCTCTTGAAGCCCGGAGCATACTCGTCAATGAGCTCGATGCACCGGTCTGCAAAGCGCCCTCGTTCGACCTCCCAGTCCCCGTCGAGATCGTAAGGCGCGTACTGAACAAAGACGGACATCAGGTGCTTGCCGGGCGGGGCAAGCGAATCGTCGAGCGCAGATGGCATCGTACATTCCAGCACGGGCTTTTCGGAACATCTGCCGTCTCTGGCATCATCAAATGCCTTCTCGATGTATTCGATAGTTGGGCTGATGTGAACCGTGCCGCGGTGCTGCGGGCCAGGCGCGCCATCGCCGGGACAAGCCTGCCAATTGGGAATGCCGCCCAGGGCCAGGCTCATCTTGAAGCTTGCCGAGCGGTACCTGATTTTCTTCACCTGATCCAGAAACCGGTCTTCCAGATGATCGGAATCCAGCATTCCCAGGAACGTCCGTTTCGGGTCCGCATTTGAGAGGACGCAGCGTGCCGAGATTTCGCTGCCGTCACGCAGAGTGACACCGGCGGCCCGGCCGTTCTCAACAATGATGCTCTCGACATGTGCATTGCTTCGGACTTCGCCGCCGCAGCCGGACAAGGATTGCTCCAGCGCGCGAGCGATCCCGCCCATGCCGCCCCGCACATAGGCCCAAACACCTTTCTTGCCGAAGGATTCTCCCATCACGTGGTGGAGCAGGACGTACGCGGTGCCCGGAGTCCTGGGCCCGGCAAACGCGCCGATGACCCCGTCCGTTGCCAGGGTCGCCTTGAGCGGCTCCGACTCGAACCAGCGTTCCAAAAAATCTGCCGCGCTCTGCGACAGGATTCGCACCTTTTCGTAAACATCCTCGCCAAGGCCGCGGGCCTTCCAGCCCAGCCGGAGGGATTCGTAGATATCGCCGGGCCGACGCGACAGCGGGTCTGGCGGCGCGGTTAGAAGCAACGGCTCGACGAAGGCGGCAAGCCTTGCAAGGAGGGCCTCGTAGTCGGGATAGGCAGTTGCGTCCTTCGCCGAGAATTTGGCGATCTCTTCGCAGGTCTTCCCCTGATCGCCCCAGAGCATGAGGTATCGCCCATCGAGCAGCGGCGTGAACGATGAAGGATTGCGCTCGATGAACTCCAGCCCATGCCGGTCGAGCTCGAGGTCTCGAATCACTTTTGGCTGAAGAAGGCTGCACACGTAGGAAGTGGTCGAGACCTTGTACCCCGGGAAGACCTCTTCCGTCGCGCAGGCCCCACCGATGACGGGCCGCGTTTCAAGGACCAGCGTCTTGAGCCCGGCCTTTTGCAGGTAACCGGCCGCGACCAGCCCGTTATGGCCGGCCCCAATAACAATGGCATCGTAGGATTGCATGTTTGTCTGATTTACTGCAGAAGGTGTTTGCAGTTATGCGCAACGATTCTGTAACCTGACTTTGGTTCCTGATCATCGTCCTTCTGGTCGTCTCAATCGTCCTCCAATCGTGATGACCTCGTCCAAATCATTCTGTCGTCTACGTGGGACTTCGACAGCAGTCTACAAATGATGAAGTGAAGATTAAAAGCGAGATAGAGAGAGAGTGTGGAAAGCCCCGATCATTCCTCAAATTGGGAACTTTCGATAAAGCGTCTTTTATCGGCCGGCCGAACCGGTTCCTGGTTCGATGCCGTCTCGAAGACTCAAGCATTGTAGACGCGTACTTGCCCAATCCTGGCCGCCTTCGGGAACTCCTGCTGCCTGGTGCGACGCTCTACGTGAAGCACAGGCCAGCCGGGGACCAGTACCGGCAGGCAGCACGAAAGACCGAATGGACTGCCCTGGCAGTGGAGCGGGATGGCGTTCCCTTTTTTCTGCACACGCATCTCACCAACCAGGTCGCGCGGCATCTGATCGAAGGCGGGCGAATTCCCGGGCTGGAAGGTGCGGAGATCGTGGATGCGGAGGTGACCGTTGGGAACAGCCGATTCGATTTTCTGATTCGTGTGGGTGACCGTGAGACGTATCTGGAAGTCAAATCCTGCACACTCCTCGGCAACGGGGTCGCTATGTTCCCGGACGCGGTGACCGAGCGGGGAACGCGGCATCTGCTCGAACTGGCATCGCTGAATCGGCAGGGGGTGCCGGCGATGGTCCTGTTCGTCGTTCATTCGCGCCGCGCTCGATGGTTCATGCCGGACTACCACACGGATCTGCCCTTCAGCCAGGCCCTTCTGAAAGTGCGGAACGATCTGGCGATTCTCCCGGTTGCTATCGAATGGCGGCGTGACCTCTCGCTCACCACCAATGTCAGCCGGCTCGAAATCCCCTGGGATTTCCTGGCACGCGAAGTGAAAGACCGGGGAAGCTATCTTCTGATCCTCGAACTGGCGGAGGATAAACAGGTCGATTGCGGCGGGCTTGGCCGCCGGCATTTTCGCAGGGGCTTTTACATTTACGTCGGGTCGGCGATGCAGAATCTTTCGGCACGGATTGCCCGGCACATGAGAAGAAGGAAACGGCACCACTGGCACATCGATTACCTCCGCCAGCACGCCGATCGGGTCCAGGCCCTTCCCATCCGCTCGTCGCAAAGACAGGAGTGCGAGGTCGCCCGGGCAATCTCTGAGATATCGGAGCCGGGGCCGGCCGGCTTCGGCTCATCGGACTGTTCCTGCCCCACACACCTGCACTGGTTTCCATCCGAGCCATTGGAATCTGAAAGCTTTCATGCTTTCCTTCAGAGCTCCAGAATGATTCCGCCGTGCTCGTCTTGAACTCCTGATCAGAGGCCTGAATCTCGACAGTTGGAGCAGAGGCCCGGTTAGAACGACAGCAGGCACTGCCAGATGTACATGTTTCCCAGCCCGTCTGCTGATTCCCAGACGTTCTTGAAGATTTCCCGGTCGCCGGAAATCTCCGGAAGTTCCCGCTCCTTGTCCTCCCAGGGAACGCAGACGCCCGGCTTGATCCTCGGCTCAGGCCGGCCGGACATGCCGTGGCCGTTGCCACTCGCCGCACGGGCCTCGCTGGGCTGAGGTTCTTTTGCGGGGGAGGTTGATGCGCCGGACGAATAGACGCCGGCCTCTCGAGCGAACTCGGTCATGGCCCGAACGTTTTCAGGACGGGAATCGTTCTGCATGATGGCGCTGGCGTCCATGATGTATCCGCCGTCGCGGGCCACACCGTCGATTATTTTTTTGCAGTAGTCGCGCACATCTTCCGGCGGCCGGTAGCCCAGGACGAAGTTGGGAATGCCACCGCTCAGGCAGAATTTATGTCCAAACTTTTCGTGCACCTCGAAGATATCGGCCTGGTCAACGTGGTAAACGATGCTGGCATCGGGGAGCTCGGCAAAGCTGTCCAGGTGGGTGTTCCAGTCCCCTTCGGCATAGAAAAGGGTCTGGTGCCCGTTCGCCCACAGTTCTTCGATGACGGGCTTCACTGTGGGCCAGTAGTGCGATTCGAATGTTTCCGGACGGATGAACGGCACGCAGCCGCGATGCATCCAATAGCCGACGGGCACGTTCTTTTCCGGGTCCGCAGTGGTGAGTGCGACGTGGCACAGATGGGGCATGAGGGCTTCGCACGCGGCGAGCACTTTGTCCGGCTGTTCCTGCAGATCGAGGGTGAGGCCGATGTACCCGCGCAGTTTGTCTGCGAGGATATCCAGGGGCGCTTTGAAGATGCCGGCGATGGCGGAAACGGTGCCTGACTCGTTTCGCAGGCGCTCGATCTGCGGGCCGAACGATGTGAAGTAATGCATCATCGCCATCCCGCCTTTGACGAAAGACAGGTTGTTGCGATAGGTGGACGGCCCGCCAATGTCGCTTACATCGTTCGAGGCGCGGGGCAGCCAGACGTTGTAGAGGAAGCCGGTCGGGTCGTCGATGAGAGCGTCGTATTCGTCGGCCTTCATGAACTCCTCGCCTTCCGCCGGCTCCAGGTATTGGAACCCCACGTCGGGCGATTTATGCATTCCGGGCACGGCGTAGTATTTGAGCCCGATGGCCTCGGTCAGACCGGTCCACACGTAGACCATGTTGGCGACCACCGCGTCCCAGTCATAATCCGCTGCACACTTGCATGCCGCGTCAAAAGCCTTCTGAAAATCGTGCGTCACTTCCTGGCAGGTGTAGCCCGCGTATCTGGCGGTAAATTCGGCAACAAAAGGCCGGATGGGGATCATGTCCGGTTTCTCGTTGCGCATGGCGGTCACGTAGCGATTGAGCCTCTGCTGATAGAGTTTTTCCATATCTTCAGACATTATTGGTACCCTTCAGGAATTGGGTAAGAAACGGTTCGATGCTGATGGCGAATCCCACACTGGATGGCGCTTTGCAAAGGCCTCTCCAAGGCTTTTCCCGGTCACGAGCACGCATTATTTTCATAACGGGACGGCAAGGCCAGGAAGCATTTGCGCAGATCCTTGTCTTTGGGGAATGCGCCGGTGGTCAGTTTAGCGAGACTAACGTGATGTCAACATCAGCATTGCCACATAATCAGCAGGAATGCACAGCTCAACAGCGATTTCTGAAAACTGTCCACTATCAGGATTCCGATCGTCCGCCTCTCTGGGAGGAAGGAATCATCGATGAAGTCTGGGAGATGTGGCGAGAACAGGGATTGACATCGCCCGACGAGCTGCGGAGACGCTTCCAGTTCGACCATTACGAACTCATCGAGCCGAATCTGTGGCCGATTCCGCGATTCAAACAGACTGAACAAGGCGAATTCAGCGAATTGCGTGGACGGTATTCCGGTGAGATTGGGGAGCGTCTGCCGAAGGACTGGGCAGTTCGGGTGAATTCATGGGAAAACCGAGAGCATCCGATCGGGCTCATGTTCACTCGTGGACTTCTCCAGGCCTGCGGGGTCGGAAATTGGCAGGGACTGACGGGCCTGCTCTATGCCCTGTTTGATTCACCCGGAGAAATTGACTGTGTCCTCGAGTGCGTGACCGAGATGGCCTTAACGCTCGTGGGAAAAGTCATCGAGGAGGTGCACCTGGATTTCGCTGTTCTCAGTGAGCCCATTGCCAGCTTCAGCGCGCCCGTCCTGTCGCCCGATCATTACCGGCGTTTCGCTATGCCACACTATCGCCGGCTTGTGGATTCGTTAAAGGCAAAGGGCATCGAGAATCTTGTCGTCAGGACGTGGGGCAATTCTTCGCCGTTATTTCCACTCTGGCTGGACCTTGGCATCAACACCCTTTGGAATGATCACTGCAACAGCGGCGGAGTGAGCTATCCGGAACTGAGGCGCCGTTTCGGGAAAGAGCTGCGTCTGATCGGCGGCATTGATGCGAGGGCTTTGCACAAGGACAAGAAGGCGATCCACGAGGCGGTTGATCGAACGGTGCCACCTTTGCTCGAAAGCGGCGGCTATCTGCCCATGCTGGATGATCGGGTCCGACGGGATGTCCCGTTCAAAAATTACTGCTGCTATAGAGAGCGGCTGATGGAACTGGTCGAGAAAGGTTGAGCTTCCATGGCTGAAAAGAAATACGGTCTGATGGGATGGAAACTGCCGGTACTGAATCGGGACGATCCGGATTACTGCGAATCCGGCTGCCCGGTCTGCCGCAGCGCCAGGAAGGGAAATCCACTGGCGAAAGCGCTTCAGGCCATCGAAATGAAAGTGACGAGAGGCGGCTGTCCCTGGGGCAAGGCACGAGAGAAGAAATACGGCGTCAAGCCCGACGAGCCCATTCCTCCTGATTCGAGCGAGAGGTGATATGACACCAAGGCAGCGACTCGATGCGATCTTTGACGGCCAAGAACCGGATCGGACGCCAATCCTCGGCGGCTGGATTGCCTGTCCCGATTACATCTGCACGTTGGCGGAAGTGAGCCTCGACGAATACTGGTCTGAGCCCATCCCTGTTTCGATTCGGGCCTATCAGAAACTTGGGATGGACGGCCTCATTTCCGTGTTTGTCCCACGGAGCCGGGAGGATTATCGCTGCGTCGATATCAGCTCCTACGCGAAATCGCGGCCGGCCCTGACCCTCGAAGAATCTGTTGCGCAGATCGATGAGATGCCTTCTCCCGAACAGATCGAAAACGACTTCGATTTTGATGCCGATTACGAGAAGTTTCGAACCGACCTGGTCGACCACCAGGCGATGTGCGGTGACATGGTCTGGATGCCCGCCCAGTGGGGAGCCGGCGGGCGGGTAACCTGGTACGGCCAGTTCGGGTATGAAAACTACTTCATGATCGTCGGCGCCTATCCTGACCGCGCGCAGAAGCTCATGGAAATCGGCGGGGCTCAGGGCCGGCTTCGCTGCCGTCTGACGGCACGGGCCATTGAAGAAGGGCTGTTTCCAAAGGCCGTGCTCCTTGGCGAAGACATCTGCACCCAGCGAGGGCCGATGATCTCGATGGCCTTTATGGAGAAGTATTACGCCCCGCAACTCCGCTATGGCCTGGAGCCGCTGCTGGAAGTTGGTTGCAGGCCCGTCTGGCACTGCGACGGCGACGTTCGAGCCATGCTGGACATGCTCACCGATTGCGGCATCCAGGGATTTCAGGGCTTCCAACCAGAATGTGGAATGACCATCGAAACCATGGCTGCCCGGCGAACGCGTGACGGGGACCTGCCTGTCATCTTCGGCCCAATATCAGTGACGACCGAACTGCCGGTGTGCACTCCCGACGAGATCCGAGCTAAAGTGAAACACGCCATCGAAGTTTGCGAGGGCAACGCGCACCTGGCACTCTTCACGGCAAATACGATCAACCCGGACATTCCCCTGGAAAACATTCTCGCGATGTACGATGCCGTACTGGAGGGAGACGCATGAGCCGCCCACAACCTTTCAGCTTTGGCCTGGCCGACTCGCTGCTGGCCGAAGTGGGTGAAACGCCACTGGACGCGCTGCACGGGGACGTTGACGCCATCTGCCATTGTTACGACATGATCCGGCCGGTTGCGGACCGGCTGGGCATCGATCATCCGAGGCCGCGCCTGGCAGGTTTCTCTTATTCTCATCTGTCGGCCCTGGGCGGTGAAATTGTCTTTGCTGCCGGGTCCGAGCCGAACATCATCCCATGCGTTCGCTCTCTGAAAGATATCGACGAGTTGGCTGAGCCTGATGACTACCTCAAATGTGGAGTCGTGCCCGAGCGGCTGCAGACGCTGGACAGGCTGCTGGCGCGCCGGCCGGATGCTGTCCCGGGCATCGGGCACCAGTATGAAGGCCCGGTCACCACGGCAGCTTTGCTCATGGGCCAGGATTTCTTCATGCTGCCTCACGACGATCCGGAACGGGCCCATCGCCTGTTGTCTTTCGGAGTCCAGAGCGCGCTCAATTACAGCCTTGCCATCCGCCAGCACTTCGGGCAGCCCATCGGCCCGCGGCCGGTGGGCATCCCGGACGATTTCGCAGGGATGTTTTCGCCGCCCATGTTCGCCGAATTCGTCGTGCCGTATCTGGAGCAGATGTACGCCGGACAGCAGGCGACGGTCCGCAACCTGCACAGTGAGCTGCTGAGGGTAGACCATCTCCCTTTCCTGAAAGAGCTGGACATTGCGGTATTCGACCCTTCGGCAGACCAGTACCTCACCCCTGAGCTGCTGAGCGAGCACTGCCCGGTCAGATTCACCGGACGCCTCCAGAGGTGGCACGTCCGGCATAATTCCGCGATTCAGTTGCAGGAGATGTATCGGCACATTGCTTCTTTCGAGCCGGTGTCCATCAGTTTCTATCTGGGATCGCTGGAGGAAGAGCCGAAGATTGCCGCACTCCTCGAAGTGGCAAGAGAACTTGCAGCAGAGCCTTGATCCTTTCTCTTCGTCTTAATCTCAGATTGCTCTGAAAAGAAGATAAAGACGATGAGAAAGAAAAGACTCAGTCCCATAGGCTGACCGCTGATTCCGGACATCCGAACACCATGGCTCAATCTCTATCCCACCGCGAACGTGTCCTCCTCGCTCTCGATCACAAGGAGACAGATCGCGTTCCCATTGCCATGGTCTGCTCAGGGATTAATCGACCGGCGAAGGTGACGCTGGAGGATTTTCTGCAACACGAGAGAGGAATGACCGTCGATGATTACCTGCAACCGCTCATCGACATCAGGGACGTTCGCCCGCGCTACATCGGGCCGCCCCTGGTCGAAGGGACGGATATGTGGGGCGTTCACAGATCGCCGGTGAGCTACGGCGCTGATGCTTACAACGAGATCGACATTTATCCGCTGGCGGGTGCTGAAGAGACCGGCGATCTCGTCACACACAACTGGCCGAGCCCGGACTGGTTCGATTATTCAGAGCTGCCCGCGCGCATCGAGGAGATTCAAAAGGACGGCGAGTTCTGCCTGATGACGGCCAATGGCAACATTTTCGAGACCTCGTGGTACATGCGCGGCTTCGAGAGAATCTTCATGGATGTGGTGGATAACCCAGACTTCGTCCACGCGCTGTTCGAGCGGGTGGCGAGCTTCTACCTGGAGCACTTCCGCCGCATCCTCACTGCCGCGGAAGGGAAAATCGATCTGGTCTTCACCGCAGACGATATCGGTGGCCAGGAAGGACTGCTCATGTCAATCAGATTGTGGGAAGAGCACATCAAGCCGTATCACCTTCGGCTGAACGATCTGATTCATGAATTCGGCGCAAAGGTCATCTACCATTCGGACGGAGCAGTCATGGAAGCCGTGCCCGGTCTCATTGATATGGGAATCGATATCCTGCAGGCATTGCAGTTTGACGCGAAGGGAATGGACCCGTCAGCACTCAAAGAAGACTACGGTGATGTTTTATGCTTTGAGGGAGGCGTGAGTGTCCAGCACACATTGCCATTCGGCACACCGCAGGATGTCCGCGCCGAAGTCGAACATCTCATCCGCGTTCTCGGCAAGAGCGGCGGCTATATCCTCGGCCCTTCCCATGCCATCCAGGCCGGCACGCCGCCAGAGAACATCGTGGCCATGTTTGATACTGCAGCTATCGGCTCAGGCACCTGTCGTCGTTAGGGCCCTTCATATTACCGAACAGCTACAGCTCTCCGACTACAGGGTTGACCTCGCGGAAGAGAAACTAGCGAAGCTTCGCCTCAAACCGTCGAGTTGCTCTCCCGGGCGCGCCGGCACCTTGCCGGCATCTTGGGAGTGCGTAGCACTCCGCCCGAGCGCTTCCAGCCCCTTCTGCCGGCAGGGTGCCGGCGCGCCCAGGATAGGACTGCCTGAAACTTGACCCATTTGTACAGTTTTGGGGACTAGTAGGCCGAGACAAGGCAATTTTAGGGATTTGAATGACAATTTTCAGGGGCAAAGCCCCGGCCGTTTGCCTAGCCCAGCCCAACGGGCTGGGTTTTCGGGCAGGTCATCCTTAGGGGCAACGCCCCGGTCATTTGCCCCAATAAATGGCATCCTTATAAATGGCCGGGGCGTTGCCCCTTTTCAAATCTCTGTACCATTCACCCAGCCCGTTGGGCTGGGCTAGGCAAACGGCCGGGGCTTCGCCCCTGAAATCCGTTAAGGTTAAAATACCTCCGTCCTGGACCGCTAGCGCAGAACCCTTGCTGAGCCCCAATTGGCGACATCTCCCAGGTCGAGGTCATTGGCGTTGGTTACCTTTAATGCCAATTCTTTTACGCCATGCACGGAGACGGAAACTTCACGTGGACTCGAGTCAGAGCCTTTCACGACCGGGCTTTTGTAAAGCTCTTTACCATCGCCCAGAACGCTGAAGATGACGCTGCCCCGTTTTCCCATGCCGGTGGCGATCCCGATATCCGCACGGAATTCCTTGAAGCGGGCACCAAGATCGAAAGTGATTTCAGAATCAGCATGAACACCAATTCCCCACGGGTATCGTTTGCCGGAAATCGAAAGGAAATCGCCCTGGCAGCTCCTGTCCATTTTGTACGGCTGCGGCGGAGCGAGTATCGTCTGCTCCTTGACCTGCGAGGGGCTGAGCTGCGAGAGATACTGCACACGACCGCCCAGGACTTGAACGAGTGATATCTCGTTAAAATCGATCACCAGCGGCGACTTCGGATTCCAGACCGGACTCAGAGTCCATCTACCGAGATGTATCTTTGAAAGATTGCCGAGGACAACGCTGCCATCACGCCCCCAGACGAAAATCTGCACGTCCCCCTTCCAGGGCTGGTGCGGGTCGCGCCCGGCATCTGCCAGGCGGACACCTTTGAGGTAAAGAACCTTGAAGGGCTTTACCTGCAGGATGTCATCGATATCCAGGTGGAGTGCAGTACGCTCGATTTTGCGAACCACTCCATTTACGGTGGAGCCTCGACGGTCAAGCACGACATCCATGTATCTACTCTGGCGGCCGCGCTCGCCTTCCACGAGTTCTTCGGCTTTACGACCCGTGAAACCGATCAGCGGCAGGCCCACGAATCCCTTGAGATGGGACAGATTCAAATCGATCAAACCTGAGAACGCCGTCTGTACCTTCAGATTATCCGAGTGGTTGCCGACGATCTGTCCTCTGAGCCGCCCGCCGTTGACAAACTGGAATTCCTGCGTGCCACTCTGAATGAGGAGCGGGCTCCGACCGAGGAAGCGGATGGCGATGATCTCCTGCAAGGGGATATGCTTCTTCTCCCCGGTGGGCAAAAGCACGCCGAGCTTTCCGTCCGGAGTGACGGCCTGTACGAGTCCGTAAACCCGATCATTGTTGTGGAGCCAGATTTCTTCCGGATGGACGGGGATGGTGCCGGCCAATGTGAGAAGGATGAGTAGCCCTATCGTAGGATGGCCGTCCCGGCCGTCTCTTGATTTGAAGGCACCGAGACGGGCGAGGACGCCCATCCTACGATTCGGCCGCTGAGGAATTTCATGCTTTCCTCTCATTCTTCTCCCTCGATATTCACGAAGGAACCGTAATAGGCTTTTAGTAATTCGCGGTAGCGCGGCGGAAAATCTTTGCTGAGAGCGCGCATCATGATCTCCCGGACTTCTTTTGGCAGGCTTTCATCAGCACCCAGCTTCGCTCGCAATGATTCCGGGGAGTAGAGCCTTTCCAATTCTTCCGCCGTCATTGGCTTGACGTCTTTCTCGGCTGTCGCGGCGATTGCCGGTTTCGGCCGGACACGCTCCTCCAGCAGGTCACGCATGGACTGCAGCGACTGATCGATCAGCGAGACAGCTTCTTGCGCTCCGGCTTCCGCTTCCTTGTCTTTTGCACCGGATTCAAGCTCGCCGGCGATTGCATTGAGCTCGAGCGCGGCGACTTCCTCCAATCCTGTCTTCACCACATCGGCACGTGCCTCTTCCGTGATGGATTCGAGCGGGCCGCTGATGCCAGCAATCCGTTTACCGAGGACTCGCTGAAGCTGAGTTGCCCGGCTTCGATTCGCCTGCTCGATCTCCGCAGGGATTTTTGCGCCAGCGGCCGGCGGGAATGACAGAAAGCGCAACAGCTTTCGATGGATGTCCTTTTGTCCCAGCCTGGCCTCGTTAAGGATTTGGATGATTTCTACAGCAGCGTCCAGGTCGCTTTCCTGCAACAGGAATTCCCGGCCGAACGTGTCTTTGCCTTCGCGAAGCTTGTTTTCGCCGGCCGAATCGGCGACCGTTTTGTCCAGGGAAATGTACTGCTGCATGTCCTTCAGCGTGGCCATCGCGTCTGCTTGTATCTGCTGCGTGCCCTTGCCCAGGCGCGGCACGTTCAGGAGCCTGTTCGATTGCAGGAATTCTTGCCTCACCCGCGCCAGTCCGTCTTTGATGGGCTGCGGGGCCTCTTCAGATTCCTTCATGCCCCGGTCGATAGCGAGGAGAGCGCCGTCCTGACGTTCTTTCAGAATACCGAGCTTGAGCCTGACGTACCGGGGCATCTCGTCCGGTGAGCTGTTCTCACTTAGATACTTCGTCCTCGCGAGAACACTGTCCTCTATCTCCCACGCCAGTTGGATAGCGGCTGATAATGGATCGTCACCCAGCGGCAGCTCAGCAAGCAATTCTTCCGGCGAGAGTGCCTGGACTTCGGCCGCCGGTTCGGTGGACTGCGGTTCTGTTTTTTCCGGTTCGGCCTTGGCGATTTTGGCCTCCTCGAAATCGGCCAGCTCCCCGGGCACCATCGCAAGCGTGACGGGCTCGTCTTCATCCACCTTCTGACCAGCCAGGAACAGGCCCCCCTTTACTATATTGAGGGCGTGCATTGCGGACTTCTGATTCTTGATGATCTGGAACGGCTGGTTGTTGCCAATCATGCGGGCGGCGAGTTTGAGATTGTCGTTGACCCGATTGCTGCGGAGGCCCTTGTAGGCCGCTTTGAGCGGCTTCTCGATGCTTGTGCGTTTTTGCTTGCCCGCCTTGAACCGCATCATGACCAGTTGGCTCTCCAACTCCGTCTCAACGTCGTAGAGAGTCCTCTGTCGCTTGGCGAGCGTGAGGAGAGCATCCTGGTCTTCATCCGAGAGGTCTTCGATTTCGGCGCCGATGAATCTGGGCGCGATTTTTTCCGTGAGACCAAGGATTTCTTCCTGCTCTTCATTCAGCAGTGTCGCCTTCACCAGCGTCGTCTGTAGGTCGCGCCAGTCGTACATCTTTCGCAGGATTCGCTCGCAATTCAGCACTGCCAGTTTCTGGTTGTCTTTGAATTTTGAATGGGCTTTCGTGCGGATTTCTTTGAGCCTTCCCTCCTGCGCGTCGGCCGCCGTTCTGGGGCGTGCCTGTCTGACTTGCACGGCGATCTCTGTGTGAAGCGCTTCGGTGAGATGTTTGAGCAGGTCGGCAATTCGGCCGAGCCGAACAGCCATGAATTCTCTGGCCATGTCGTTCTGCTCGTAGGCATCCGTCAGAGTCTTCAAGTGAAGCTTCATGGCTCGGCCCGCACGGACGGCCGCCGACTGCGAGTCTTCCATATCTCGCCAGAGGAGGTCGTCCTCTTTGCCCGTCCCTTCTTCGATCCACTTCAATCCGAGCTTCCATGCCCGCAGTTGATTCTCCCAGGCGATGCGGGCCTCGTTGTCCAGGCGCTTGGCCTTGCGGATGGCTTCGAGATGAAACTCGCTGGGCTTGATGAGCTGGATCTGAAAGGTCTCCGTTTGGGCCTTGCCGCGGCCGGTGGGATTGATGTCCTGCACCCGAACGAAGTAGCGGACCGTTCCCTGATTGGGCAGTTCAGTCTGGCCGAGTTTCCAGGTGAAACGGGCCTCGCTCGATTTGCCCGTTTGCCTGATGGGGCCGGTGATGCGGTCGGTCAGCTCTTGCGCGTCGCCGTCTTCGATCTGATAAAGGAACTTGACGCTGGCCAGGCCGAAATCATCACTCGCACGGAACGTGACATCGAGCGACGCCTTGCCCGTTGCGGCCACATCCTGACCGGGCGCGAGAAACTCGACTTCCGGCAGATTGTCCGGGGTGACTCGAATGTCGTAGCGTTCCGGCTTGGCTTCACGGTAGCCATTCTGTTCGTAAAGCTCGATGGCATAGCTGGTGTCCTTTTCCAGCAGGATTGTCTTCTCGAAGACGGTTTCGGACGTGAGCTTCAGTTCTTCAGGCTCGGCACCCTCCATCACGATCTTTGCCCTTGTGAGGGCCATGGAGCACTCCCAGACCATTCGAACTTTCGTGCCTTCCAATCCGATCAGTTGGCCGCTCTCGACGATTCGATCCGGGACACCGGCGTAGTCGGGATAGTCGTAGTGCGCCGAGATTTTCTTCAGGAAGGGCCGTTCGATGATCCGAACATCCAAAACATCTGTCGTGTAGTCCCCGCCCTCCAGGTAAAAACGGAACGGCTCTCGGACTTCCGGGAAGGTGTAGCTCACGCGGTTTTCTTCGCCGATGCGGATTTTTTCTTTCGTCCATGAGCCGGCCGATTCGCTGCGGTAGGCTAGGGTGACCTCATGCGGGATGACGCCTCGTACCTCTGCGTTTATTCCAAAGGACTCAAGCTGCGGCACCGTCCAGCCGGTTGCCGGTTCGGCGACCTCGATTTCAGTGAGGGTTGGCCAGCGGGTCGATGAAAACGGATTGAAGAACCGTTCGGCGCCGATGGCGAGGTAACTCTTCATAGGCACTGCGAACGCAACAAAGACTGCCGCCGTGATGACAGCGCCTTTCACCCAGCGAAAGAGCCCCTGCCGATAGATCGATTCGCTCTTTTCGGCCTCCTTGACGAGGGGAGTCAACTCCTGCACCGCTGAATCTGCCAGCTCTCTGCCCGGCTCCGATTCGATCTCCTCGATCTCTTTGCCGAGCATCAGCTCGTGGAGTTCCAGCAACATTCCCTGCCCTTCCGGCTGAACGGAATCGAGGTAGGCAAGCACCTGGGCGTCAGTCCATTTATCACTCAGCGGATTCTTAATCGTGCGCAGAAAAACCAGCCCGAGTACGGCAAGGTAGGCAGCAAGGGTGAGCACTCGCCAACCGGCAGCCAGCGAGAGCCACCAGTCCAGCAACATGAAGCCCGGCAGCAGCAGGAGCCCGGCAATCAGGAGACGGCAAATGCCCGCGCCAAGCAGCGCGCTCTTGAGGCGCGTACGAAAAGAATCGCAGAGAGGTCTCAGAAGTTTGGGATCCATGCCTGGATTACTTTCCATTTGTTCCCTCTAAAGCAACTCGCACCGTTCGATGATAATCCAATTTCACGGAAAGTATCCTTGCGTTCCCACCGTCCGAAATAAACAGCCGCCGATCCGTATGGATGGCTACGTAGGCAGCATGAAAGAGAGCGATTTCGTCCCCGCCGATAGAGCGAGTATTGGGTGAGCCGCCGTCTTGAACGAGCGGCTTACCGTCGTCTGCGTTGCCGTACTGTCCGATACGGAGGATTAGGTTGCCAGCGGTATCCAGCACGGCAATGCTGAAGTGATCGACTTCCGGGACGAACGAGCGGGCGTAGTTGTCGAGAGCGAAACGGGCATGCCAGCACGCGCAGCCTCCGCCTCCTTTGGACGAATTGAAGCCACCGAAGCCTACGCCTCCATAAAGCCATTCCTGGCCTTCTATCCAAATGTCTCCGTGGCGCTTGAATTCTGGCGGTCGCTTTGGCCGCGTCTGAGTTCCCATTGGGATTGGCAGGCGCGTATTGTCACTGATGAGCCGAGCTTTGTTGGGACGAGCTTTGATAAGCGTTTCTGCACGCTCTAGAAAGTAAGGCTCTCCATCATGAACGCGATTCGCCGTGTGGAGAAGATAGATGCTGTCCTCATTATCTATGGCGATACCGTCCATCATCGTGGCACCGGGAACAGCGTCTTCATGGATCAACTGGCCATGCTCGTCCCAAACGTGAATCTCACCCCATCGTTCGCGGCCGGAATAAACTTCAGGAGCGTATTCTTTGCCGGAGGCGGCGCGGGCCGCCTCCTTAATCTCGCGCATGGCCTTGCGATCTATTGCCGTCGCGATGTTGTAGCAGGAGACAACCAGGTGACCGTTGGGGCCGACAGACATCCCTCCCTGATGAAAACATCCCGGACGCTGGGCAGGCATGACGATCGCCGAGATGAGTGAGCGGCGGCGTCCGTCCCTGCTGGCACTGAAGCCCACGGACTTTCGCTCCTCACCGTAATCAAAAGGTATCTCTCGCCATGTCTTCGGATCGAAGCGGCCGACGACGTTGTCCGTACGCAGGTAAATCATGCCCCTGATATCGAAAGCAAGGTCTTCCGCATCGAACGGCAGCACGAGTTCGCCAATCTCGCCGGTCACCGGATCGATGGACAGAAGCGTCTTGCATGACTTCGCGACGCCGGCCTGGCCTTCAAAAATGTATAGCCTGCCGTCAGCGGGATTCACGTACATCTTTTGACGAGAATGAATCGGTGGCTTCGTCCGCTTGATGGCTGCCAGCACTTCCTCGCCGAAATCGCGCTTTACGATGAGCTTGCCATCCTTCTCCACCAGTAGACGGATGAACGACCTGGAGACGTTCTGATCCATCTTCCCGCGCACCATCAGCAGCTTCGAGACCGAGCCCAACGCCGCGGGAACCAGCCATAGGATCGGCGGATCGCTCCACGAGTCCAACTCAAATGAGTATTGAAATCCCGCGTGCCTGTTCATGAACACTTTCGAATTGTGGTCGTTAAGGGGCAGCGGCATCGAGGAGATGACTTTGGGTTGGTCGAATGGGCCGAGGCGGGTGTAACGAGGCAAATCGACGTCTTTCGGTTTGCTGAGGCGATTCAGAGCCATCCATGATGTGACATGGATTTCGCCGCTCCGCTGGTGAACGCGGACTTCGGCAGGCTTCTTTACGAGAATCGATTTCAGGTGTGCGCCATCAGGGTCGAAAACCTGAATTCGATCATTCATGTAGTCAGCAACGTAAATCCTGCCCTCTGCATCGCAATCAACCGACATGGGCGCGCGAAACTCGCGCGACTCTGTTCCGAACCCATTGAGCTCCGCGCTTCCGGCGATGACTTCGAGCTTGGCTTTGTCATTGGCGTATTCCAGCCGCGTCAGGCAGGGCAGCCAGTGACGGGGACGGGGATACTTGGGCGTGAACTGATAGCCAGTCATGTAGACCCATCGGCCATCCGGACTGAGTGCTGCGCTCCTTGGGGTGACGGCGAATTCCTGATTTGCGTACCGTACCTCGATGCACGCAGCAGGGCCGTTCAGATTAAGACTGCTGTCCTCTTCCCCTGCCACGAATCTGTTCAGGCGCTCCGAAGCAAGGGCAATCTTTCGTGAACGGACATCGAAAGCCGTAGCCGCAGGCTGGTACTTCGCCATGGTGGAGTCATAGATATTTCGGCCGGAAGTGAACAGGGTGGCCTGAACGAGCCCGTGCTTCAGCGGGAGCTTCTTACCATCCTGCGGAAAGGTGGCCCATTTGAGCCCGTTGACCTTTGACAGCTTCCGGGCGGAGAAGGGATAAACCGTCCGAACATAATTGCCGTCATGATCGAACAGTCTGATGTGATCCGCGCCTTCGCCTTCAAAAACGTATACGCCCTCAGGCGCGGCAGCGATAAGAGGCCGGTTGGCTCTGGACAGGCGTTTCTTTGGACTCCAGAAATGTTTCCGCTCAAACTCAGGCTTCAAGCCGAGTGACACTCGAACGGAGCAGCCGCTGGGATTCTCAACGTATTGGCCACGATCATCCTTGCCGTCCCAGAGCACCGCCTGTTGCAGAGAATTCTTCTGAAATTTCGGCGGTGTATTCTTGCCAAGCACTCCGGAAGCGAGATGCCGGGCAATGCGTCCGTCGGCATCCTCAATCGCAACCGCGACATCGCAAAACGCCTTCGAGGTGAATGTAATTTCCCATGCGTCCCCAGCCTTCCTCACCTGGGGTCTGGCGGTGAACTCAAAAACGGGCTGCCGTTTGATCTTGAATTCATCCAGGTCGGAACCCTCCGCTGGCGATGCGATGACCACAGCCAGGAGGCAACCGCTCAAGAACAAGGATCGGCGGACGAGTAAGAAAGAGGGCGTCCATCTATTTGCCATTCTCGCCCTCCCCCAGAGCTCTTAGCGCCGTTTCGTGGTAATCCAGCTTCACGCTCAGGATGCGCCCATTCCCCGCATCGTGAATGAACAACCGGCGATCCGTATGAATACCTACATACGCTCCATGGAAGAGAGCTACTTCATCTCCGCCGATGGAATTCGTCTGCCGCGGGCCCCCAACCGTGATTAAGGGCTTGCCGTCATCGACGTTTCCATATCGGCCTATGCGGGTGATCAAATTACCGTTGGAATCGAGCACCGCGATGCTGAAGCGGCGCACTTCGGGCGCGAAAGAACGGGCGAAATAGTCGAGCTGGAAACGGGCGTGCCAACAGACGCACGAGCCGCCCTGCCCTCCGTACCCGACGCCTCCGTAAGTCCACTCCGCGTTTTCAGCCCAGGTGGCGCTCATGCCGTATTTAGTGATGTCGGCCGGGCGATCCGGTTTCTGCGCGTCGGTGATTTGCACTGGCGCACGACTGGAACTGCTGACCAGTTTTGCTTTGCGGGGACGGAACTTGATCAGGGTCTCCGATTTTTCGTTGAAGTAAGGTTTGCCCTCGAGCAGGCGCGGCGCAGCGACCATGACGTAGAGGTTGTCATCGCGATCAATGCCCAGTCCATCGGCGTTGGTCAGACCGGGGACGGCGTCTTCGTGCAGGAGCTTGCCGTGCGTATCGTAGATGTGGATGACCCGTGTGCCGTAGCGGCCGGGATAAACCTGCGGGGTGTACTCTCTGGCAGTGCCCTGATGAAACCACTTGTCCTTCGCTGTGCGCTGCCGAGCTCGAGCGCGGATGTTGCAGACGACGGCGAGATGGCCGCGGGGCGAAACCCACATGCCGCTCGAGTGCCACCATACTGGCCGTTTGCCGGGAATGGGCAGTGCGGAGATGGCATCTGTGCGTGGCGCGCCGCGGCTGCTGATGAATCCAATCTGCCGGCGTTCTTCGCCGTAGTCCCAGGGAACTTCCCGCCAACTCTTAAAGTCATAGCGAAGCACTTCCCGGTCAGTGCGCAAGTAGACGAGTCCATCATTCCCGAAAGCCATATCCTCCGCGTCGAACGGCAGCTTAGCTTCCTCGATCTTTGCGGTTTCAGGATCGATGCGCAGAACGGAGAAAAACGATTTGCCTGGGCCGGTCTGTTCTTCAGCGATAAAGAGATCTCCGTTGACCGGGTTGACCTTGAGCCTCTGTCTGGAGAACGAGGACGGCGTCACGCGGCCAACTTTCTTTTGGGCATCGAAGGCGAAATCTCGAAGCACCTCCCACTTGTCATCTTTCTTGACGATGATGCGGATGCCGCGCTTCATCCACGGGCCACCGAGAAACGCGCCGAGCCCATCGCCGGTCATCCAGTTTGCCTCGGCCATTGAGAGTGTGGGCTTGCGGCCGACAATCCAGAGCCGGGGTTCGTCCGCATAAAAATCGGCCGCTACCTGGTACATCTGTCCGCCAGTCGCGATCCAACCACCCCGCCCGCTGGCCTGGCCGACCGGCAGGAGTTCCGGCTTCGATGGCTTGGGATTCTCGAATGTACCGAGCCGCGATACGGTCGCCTTCATGTTTCGATAGCTGAGATTGAACTTCTTCATCAAGTTGCTGTTGGGGCCGATGCTTGGCCAACTGAAAACCCAGATTTCGCCGGTGCCCGGATGGATTTGAATACTCGCAGGCAAGGGCGTTTTGAGCGTCTTCAGGTGCACCGCCTCAGGCGAAAAAACCTGGACACGATTGTTAAGAAAGTCGGTGACATAGACCCGTCCCTTCGCATCGCAAGCCACGGAAGTGGGGACGCACAGTTGATCCTTGCCGTCACCGTAATCTCCTTTCTCTGCGCTGCCGACGAATACTTCGGGCGGCTCCTGTTTCCCGAACTCCATCCGCATCACCAGGTGATACGCGTCGGCATGGCTGTCGTAGTTGCCGGTCTTCCACACGAATCCGGTCAGGTAAAGAAACCGGCCGTCCGGACTGAAAGCGATGCTGGTCGGCCCCACGGCGAGTTTTCGATTGCGATGTCCCTTCTCATCAAAGGAAACCTTGGGGCCGCGAAACGGCGGGCCATCATCGCTGCCCTTTGTCGAGAATCGGCACAACTCATGGTAGGCAAGGGCAATCTTCTCATCACGGATGGCCATCGAGGTCGCGGCGAAGCCACCGGCGTGTCCACCCCCTCCGTGGAAGCTCGAGCCGGAGCTCAGCAGCGTTGACTGCTCGTATCCGTCCTTGAGCGGGAGTGTCCCGCCGTCCTGGACGTATGTGTGCGTCTGCAAGCCGGACTTGATCGGAAGCTTGTTCGCGGCGAACGGATAAATGGTGCGGATGTAATCGCCTTTGTGATTGAACAGACGCAGATGATCGACGCCGAGACCTTCAAACACATACACGCCTTCGGGCCGGGCGACCATCAGGGGAGCGATGTTTGAGATGCGTTTGTGCGGGCTCCAGTAGAGCGTGCGCTCGAACTGCGGCTTGAGTCCGAGGGAGACCCGGACGGAGAGACCATCGAAGCTTCGGACGTAATCGCCACGGTCGTCTTTGCCATCCCAGGTGACGAATTGTTTGAGCGAGTTTTTTTTGAATGGATGCGGCGCGTTGTTCCCCAGCACGCCGCTGGCGAGGTGACGGATGATTCGGCCACTCGCGTCTTCGATGGCGACCGTTGCATCGCAGTAGGCTTTGGATGTGAAAGTGATGAGGTACTGATTGTCTTTGCGGGTGACTTTGGGTTTTTCGGTGAACTCAAATGTCAGCTCGCGCTTGATACGGAATTCGGGCGGGATTTCGGCGGAGGCAGGTAGAAGGAAGATCGGAAGAAGAAAGAGGACAATCTCCATCGTAATCTCACTCCTAATCTCAAATCTTCTACCTGTTTTTGACGGGTCACTTTCTTGAGGCTTCCGCTCTGCCAATACTCCATTACACCACACCGCCTCTCCAATGCTGTGAAGATAAGGGATGACCAGGCTCAATCTCATCGTGATCTCCTTTTGGATTGGAGATTACGAGTGAGATTACGATGGTGATTGCTGCACCCACGCCTCTTACTCAAGACTCACCTCCTCCGTCGCGTGATAGCCGAGCTTCACGCTCACGATGCGGGCGTTGCCGGGGTCGGCGATAAACAGACGCCGATCTGTGTGCGTGGCGACGTACGGCGCGTAAAAGAGGCCCACTTCGTCTCCGCCGAGGGGCACAGCGCTGTCAGAGCCGGCGCTGTCTGCGTTGCCATACCGGCCGACTCGGACAATCAGGTTTCCCGCGGTATCGAGCACCGCGACGCTGCAGTGATCCAGTTCCGGCGCGAAGGAGCGTCCGAGGTAATCGAGGGCGAAACGGGCGTTGTAGCAATCGCAACCGCCCCCGGATCGCCCGGCACTTTTGCCGGCGAAGCCAAGGCCGCCGTAAAACCATTCCGCCCCTTCCACCCATCCTGGGGACAATTGGTTGTTCCGAACGTCTGGCTCGCGGTCAGGTCGGTTTTCGTCTGCGAGAGGAACGTATGCCTTCTTGCTTCCGCTGACCACCCTCACCTTCTTCTGCCTCACCTTCATCAGAGTTTCAGTCATGTCATTAAAGTAACGCGTCCCATCGAGCACACGAGAGGCGGTAGACATGACGTAGATGTTGTCGTCATTGTCGATACCGACCCCGTCGGCTTTGGCGAGACCGGGTACCGCGTCCTCGTAAAGCATGCTTCCGTGCTGATCCCACACGTGGACTTCACCCCACCTTGCCCGTCCTGGAAAGATGCGAGGTGTGTAAGCGGCGCCGCCCACGACCTGTGGCTTTTCATAGATGTCTTTCCGTGTGCTCAGGGTCCGGCCGTAGTTATTGACGGTTACCACCAGGTGGCCCCTGGGTGAGATATTCATGCCACTGTGATGATGGAGTCCGGCATCCTTGACCGGCAGGCGAATGGCGGACAGGGCTTTTGCTTGACGGCCGTCTCTGCTCCCGCTGGTTCGGAGAGATGGATGTTCTTCGCCGTAGTCGAAAGGCACCTCACGCCAGGTCTTCGAGTCGTAGCGGGCCACGTGATAGAACGTGCGCAGATAGGCGAGGCCATTGATGTCGAAGCACATATCCTCCGCGTCGAACGGAAGGTTTACGATAGTGGCCTTCCCGGTATCGGGATCGACTCTGATCATGTCCTTGAACGACTTCCCGACCATGGCCTGCCCTTCGCCGACATAGAGTGATCCATCCGCTGGATTCACGAAGAGCCGTTGACGAGAGTATTCAGGATAGCGAGATCGGCCGGCGGCTCTGCGGACATCGTTGTTGAAATCGCGGGCCAGGGTGAGCTTGCCGTCAGCCAGTGCATAAATTCTGCAATTGCCGTATCGAGCTCCCTTGCGTGTGAGGATGTCGAGCCGGCCCCACTCGGCTGAAATCCAGATTCGTGTCGGCTCTGACCACGAATCAAGCTCGACCTTGAAGGGCATCCCATAACCACGTGATGGCAGACCACCCACTGGGAGCGGGCAGGTGAGTATGGGTTTCGGATCCTCGAAAGATTTAAGGATGGTGAGCTTTGGCTCGAAGTTCCTTACTTTCTCTCTTGGGTTTACCCGGTTGGGCACCCACCACGAAAAGACAAAAATCCGGCCGGTCTTCTGATGGACGCAGACCTGGGCCGGAGATGGGGAGGGAATGGTTTTCAGATGTTTGCCTGTTTCGGCAAAAACTTTCACGCGGTTGGCCTTCCAATCGGAAACGTAAAGACGACCTTTGGGGTCAACGGCCACCGATGTCGGCGTCTGAAATTGCTCATTGCCGTTTCCCGCATCGGGCAGCTTCATACCGCCCAGGAAGACCTCCGTCTCTTTACCGTCTGCGAAGTCGAGCCGTGCAACGCCTGGCAGCCAGTCATAATACCTGACCAGAACAATATCCCTGCTTGCGGTCTGCCCGTGCCCAAAGGCATAGCCGGTGAGGTAAAGCCATCTGCCATCGGGGCTGAAGGCGCTGCTGCCCGGCGGAACTGGCGTTACCTTTCCGCGTCTGACATTTCCCTCAGGCACGATAGGAAAGGACACGTCTGGCCCGGTTAAGGCCAGCCCGCCGGTGGTGCCATCGACGGCCAGTCGATTGAGCTTCAGCCGGGCCAGCGCGATTCGGCTGCCCCGCATCGCAAGCATCGTCGCGGCGTTACCCCAGACTGCGCCGTGGTAATTATTGTGGACATCAACCCCGATCCCAAGTTTGTCATTGAACCCGGAGTTGTTCCCTGAGTTCAGCAGTGTCGCCTGATGGAATCCTTCCTTGACGGGTATCTCGCGGCCATCCTGCGGGAATCTGCGCCAGTGCAGTCCCTCGGCCTGCCGGAGTCTGTCCGCCGGGAACGGATAGACCGTGCGGACGTATTCGCCGCCGTGATCGAAGAGCCGGACGTGATCCAGCACGCGCCCGTCATACACGTAAACGCCTTCAGGCCCGGCTGCCATGGAATTGGCCCGGCTCTGCGAACGGATTCTTGGCGTCCAGAGCAGGACTTTCTCGAACTTCGGATCGAGGCCAAGCGAGACCCGGACTTTGCAGCTTTCAAGTTTTTCCACGTAGTGCCCCTGATCGTCTTTGCCATCCCATGGAATATTCTGTTTCAAAGAATTCTTCTGAAACGGGGCAGGGGCGTTGCCTCCCAGGACTCCGCTGGCGAGATGCCGGATGATTTTGCCGTCGGCGTCCTCGACCACCACGGTCACGTCGCAGAAGCCTTTGGAGGCGAATGAGATTTCTACACGGTCACCTTCGCGTGTGACTTTTGGCTTTTCAGCGAACTCGAATACGGCCTCGCGTTTGACCTTGAATTCGCTGGAAAACAGCAGGCTGAACGACACGAGCATCCAGACCAGAATCCATCTTTGTTCGTTGGCAGAGAACATATGGCGCTGTACCGATTACCGTTCGTAAATGGGCAAGTAGCCTTTGGGGGCCTGTAGAACGATTGAGGCCATTGCGGTCGAATAGATGGTGTTGTCATGTTGATCGCCGATCTCACCGTCTTTCCTTTGCATAGTGGCAAGCACCTTGACTGCCTTCTTGAACCAGGGCATCCAGTAGGCATCGCCGGACATGTAGGTCGCAAGGCTGGCGTAAAAGCAGCCGAACACGAAGTAACGCCTTTCCTTCAGATCGTTCACCGTGTAGCGGCGATAATCGTATTCGATGCGATCACGGGCCGTCGGGATGAGCGGGTGATCGATGCGGCCATGATTGCAGAGCGCAATGATTCCCGTGCCACCCAGGCTGGGCGAAGCGTGTATGCCAAAATATCGATAACGGAATGAACCATCCGGATTGGCGCACTGTTCAACGAACTTGATGCCCCTGTCAATCGCCTCCTGGGAAACGGTAAATCCACTCTTCTTCGCAGTGCGCAAGACCCAGAGCACGTTGGCGGTCACGGACATGTCACTGTGACCTTCTCTCGAAAACTGGTAACGCCATCCCCCGTCGAGCCGCTGGCTTTTGAGCATCGCCTGGATGCCGCGGGAGATAACGTCCCTGGTCTGCGGGCGCCATGGCATATCTCCGAAAGAATACAGCAGGGCAAGCATGGAGTAGGCATGCTCGTACATCGGGCCGTACTTATTGCTGCCTTTCCCTGCAATGACGCCACTGGTCTGCACGTTCTTGAGGATGAACTCGAGGCCGAGGTCAATCGATTTGCCATATTTGCCGATCCGCGGCCGGCTTCCCTCGGCCATGAAAGCGAGGCAGGCCAGAGCCGTGACACCAGTGTTCGATGGGAACTGGGTGTCTGACCAACTGCCATCCGCATCCTGAGCTCTGGCGAGGAACACAAGGGCACGCTCGTTCATCTGGCGCACTTCCGGCGTCAACAATTCAAGGGCCTGCCGGCTCCGCTGCGCGGGACGAGGGAGCACCAGAAACGCGGGGTCATCGCCTGGAAACGTCGGGCCGCGTTTGCTCTCTTTTTCTGCTAGAAGCTTGTCGGAGTCTTCGGCCGCGGGTTTGGCTTTTTCCTCTGCAAACACTGCCACTTCTGAGGAAAGGAGCGCGCCGAAAAGAAGAATCAGTGAGGATAGAGTTCGATTTCTCATGGACTTCAAACGCGTGAGTGTCAGAGCAGGCCCCACCATTTGCGCAGGCACCATTCCGCACTGACAAAACAGAGAAAGACTGCCAGGAGAGCCCAGCCGTCCCAGATTTCGAGCAATATCTGTTCAATCAGAATCTGGGGATCGGACGGTATCGCTTCGATGAGCGAATCCACTGTCCCCATGTTTCGGTAATCAAAGTAAAGCCCGCCGGTCTCCTCCGCGAGATTGCGCATGGCCTCCAGGTCAGCGCTCGTGTCTTTATTCTCGAGCGATTGCATCTTGACCTGGAAAGGATGCTTGACGTCAAAGAGCGGCCTGGCTTCCGTATCAGCATCCGGCGCGGCCTGGCGAACGCGTGCGACCATGCTTCCGAGCCAGCGGGCCCGGTAGATGCCTTCGTAGAACAGATCGCCTGAAGGGTCGGGCCGCAGTTGCACCATGTGAACGTCCTTCTTCGGGCTGGTGACGGAGGCGAATATCGGCTGGCCGGTCAACTGCGCCATCAGGGCCGGATCGAGGACTTGCAGCCGGAGCTCGACGTCTTCACCGGGAGCGTATGTCTTGCGGTCGCTGCTCAGCGCCACCTGCTGCTGCGTGCCCTTGAGCCTGGTCTCGCCGAGGTAACGGATCGAGCGGCTCCAAAACCGGTCGTAGTCATAGGATTCATACGGATAGCGCCATCGCCAGAGGCTGTTGACGGCCGAAAAGAAGACTGCACCCTCGCCGAAACGCTGGAGAGCCATCAGGCAGTTGCCGGAGTCGTTCCCTGCCGTCGATTTCTTGAGCAAGACGATGGCCTTGCTTTTGATGCTTTGAACCGGATGGCTCCAGTGAAACTCCGGGAAGGTTTCCCAGAGCGCTTCGTTCATCTGCCGATCGTTGGCCGCCATCATGATCGGGTGAACCTTTCCCTGCCGGGTTCGTTCCGCTTTAAACGGCTTGTCAAAAGTCTGGTAGTAATTGGGCAGTTGATTCTTGTCGATTTCGACGGGCAGCAGCTCTCGCACTTTTACCGCGTGCACCTGCACCATCTTTGCCAGGCCGTGGTTGCGTCCGGCGATGACCAGCAGGCCGCCGCCTTTACGAACCATATTTTCGATGCCCGCCATCTGTTGCGTGGTGATCTTGTTCGGGTCGGCATCGTAGAGAATACAAACGTCATACTTCGTCCAATCTTTGAGTGTCTTCGGAAGACGCTTGATGGTCGCGTTGCCCTGTTGCGTGTAATCGACGTCCGCGGACTGGAGAAACGTGGAGACCTTGAGCACCGGATCACGAAGCAATGCCGGCACCATGAAAAAATACTCACGGGACGGCTCACCGGAGATCAGCAGGACGCTCAGCGTCCGCTTGATAATTTTGACGTGGACGACCGCTTCGTTGTTCTCGGTATTCACCTCGTCCGGAAACTGTGGGAGCGACAGCCGGAACTCCCGCGTGCCTTCCGTTTCGGGAATCGTCGAAATGGCGACGGACGCCTGCCCTCGCTTCAGATTCAATTCGCGGGATGCCACCTCGTCCCCTTCTTCAAAGAGCGTGAGTTTTGCGCGGAGCTGATTGCTTACCTGGTTGGTTATCCTCACGTGAAAGGTGAGCACGTCGCCAAGGCTGGCTTCCGGCTCGACCACGACCTCGTCAATGCGGAGGTCGCGAAGGGGAAATTCGGTGCCGAAGACAATTGTGTGAACAGGCACCTTGAACTGCTTCGACTGAGTCTGCACCGTCTGAATTCCGACCCCTCCCGTCTGGCGGCCATCGGTCAGCAAAACAATGCCGGAGACTTTGTCTTCCGACAGATCACGAAAGGTGTCGACCACCGCATCGCCGATGTGTGTGTAATCGCCGGTCGGGTCGGCCGCGTTCTTGAACAGTTCGCTGCGTGAGCTGGCGGGCGCATCATCTCCAGTTCGTAGGGGGATTTCCTTCAGTAATTCGGTCGTATCAGAAAACGTGAAGACCTTGACGCGGTGTGTCAGCGAGAGCTTCTCCTGCAATTGATGGGCGATGGTCTGCGCGGTGTCGTATCGCCGTTTGCCGTGCATCGCCTTTTGGACGATCGGATTGTCCCGGCTGTCCGGGAACTCCATGCTTTTCGATTCGTCGATGAGGATGGGAACGATGGGAGTGCGCTCCTCGGTCTTCACCTTCGAAATAGCCGGTCTGGCCAGAGCAAGCAGGACGATTGCGGCGGCAGCGATGCGCAGAAGTCGCAGAAGCCACTGTTTGCCACCAGACATCCGAACCACCTGGCGGCCCTCCCGTCCATAGAGCAGCACATAGAAGATGGCGAGCAACAGGCCAGCGATCACCAGCAGCGTAAGGATGCCTTCGGATGTCAGAAAAAGGGGGTTCATTATTCAGTTCAGTGGCGGCGGGGCTGTTGGTTTCATTGAGACACGCTGGCGGCCGCGCCTCTCCGCTTTCCGAATCGGAGTGCGAGGAACGATTCCACCGACAAGATGAGTATGAGCGACCAGAGAATGGACGGGGCGAGCTCGGTCACCGAGTGAAGGTTTGAAGCGAAGGTGACCACGGGAATTTCCCTTCCGAGCCACGTCCATCCTCCGCGTCCAAATGCCTCGCTGAATTCTCCGGAGCTCAGGCGGGTAAGATCGCCCTCCGCGGAGCTCTGGTTCACAATAAAGCGTCTGCGTGGGAGCGCTTCCGCAACTGCGTTTACCTCATACAGTCCTTGCTGTCGCGTCCTGTCGAAGCGGACGTACCATGAATCCTGATCGTCCGTTCTCTTCCTGGGCGTCAGCCGTTCTTTGCTGCCGTCGGGATGCCGCAACAGCATGTGTTGGGTCGATATCCGAACAGGCTGCTCAAAACTGTCACCGACGGTCAAGTTCACTGATGCATCGGGTGATCCGGCAAGATAGCGCAGGAGCTCCTGCACCATGATCGGGAACTCCACAGTCGCCGGCAAAAACGTCCATTCGAGGCCAACGGTGGTGTTGGTGAGAAGCACTTTGCCGCGCCCATACTCCTTCTCCATTACCGCGGGAGTGCCGTCAGAAAGAGAGAGCACGGTGCGCGTGCCAGGCTGCTTCTCCAACTGGAAGAATCCGATGAATCTCGCGTCTTTACCGACGCTGTCGGCAAGCTCCGCCAACGCCGGATGACTCGATTCACCGAATTTTACGAACGGGGGCTCCTTGCCTGAAAGGGCAGCCGCTTTGGAAACGAGCTTTGCAGGCATCAGTCCGCGGCCGTCTTTGAACAGGGCCTTGTTGTAGTCATAGATATTTACCCGCGGGCCAAGGAACAGCCAGAGCACGCCGCCGTCGGCCACATACTTCTCCAGCTTCGCTACGGTGCTCTCGTCAAGATTGGAAAGGTCGGTCACCACTGCCGCGCCGTAACCTCTCAGGTTTTCGTAGGCAATTCTTGATGGATGAACCACCTTTGAAGAAAAACGAGAGACCTTTTCCATGCCAGGCCGTGTCGTTGGAGAAATGGCTCTGGCAAGGAAGGAGCTATCGCGCTCTGTTGCCTCCGTACCGCCTTCCGCGCCGTTGCTTCCCCCGGCTCCGGGCATCGGGTTCGCCATTACGCTCTCGTCGAGTATCAGCACTGGAACGGATTCCGGCACGGAGCAAAGGTACAACCGGCGGTTGTCCACCAGGTGCTCGTCCCCTTCAACAACCACTTCCACCACGAATTCGCCGGGAGAAGCAAAGCGATGCTCGAATCCGAGAGACGAAGATGATTTTGTGGGCTCGATCTCTTGCACGCCCTTCTTGACCCCATCAACAAGGAACGTTGCCCAGAGCCTGGCATCAGAAGGAGGCGTGCCCCAGATTTCGACGGCAGCCTGAAACTTCACCGGCATACCGGTGGACATCACCCATTCCTCAGGTCTGAGAGCAGTGGCGATGGCGTTGAATGAAAGATTGCCGCCCATATCCACCAGATACGTCTCGCACTGATCGGAAATCTCGCTCAGTTTCTTTGATACTTCGGCGGCCTTGCCACCGGGCGGCTGCCAGGTGAATGTCTGGAAATCAGAGAAGATGTAGAGCTCCGTACCTTCCGCGTTGTTGCGTTCCAGATACTCCAGCACCCAGTCCAGGCCCTCTGAAATGGGCGAAGCACCGGAGCCCGTCCGGAGCCGATCGACTCTCGCTGCCACGGTAAACGTGTCCGATTCATTTTCACTCAAAACATCCACCCCGTCCCCGACCTGGGCAACCGTAATCTCTGTCCCAGCCGGCAGTTCCCGGATGATTTTCCCGGCCTTCTTTGTTGTCATGGAAAACCCGGTCGTCATCCCCACCTGCTGCTGCGTGCTGGCAGTGACATCAAGGAGCATGACCACATTGCGCTCGGTCTTGCCGCCGACCATTCCGGATTTCAGCAAGGGCCTCGTCAGCGCACTGACGAGCAGAAAGATGCCCAGCATCCTCAGCAGGAGAAGAATCCGATCCTGGCGCTTGACCTGTTCCTGTTCTTTCTTTTGCAGCAGGAAACGGATAGTCGGCAGATCGATTCGCTGTTTCCGTCGCCGGAACAGCCACTCGATAATCGGGGGAATGAGCACGGCCGCCATCGCGGCCAACATGATTGGATTCGTCAAGGAGCCCATAGGCCTCAGAACCTGGTTTCCTGGGTGAGTGTAGCCTGACGGTCAGACACATGTCACTCGCGCCACCGAGACAATCTCCGTGGGTCGAGCAGAAAACTTTGCCACTTTAGTGCAAAATCATCAATTCCACCGAGGTAAACCATGGTGAATAGCGAAAGGTAAACTCCGTGGGGATTGTCTTCCTGGAGAATGAAATGAACAGATTCAACCTCAGATACTTTATTGTAATCGCTATCATCTCGGCCTTCGCGTTCGTATTTGAGCTCAACGCTGAAAATGCTTCTCGAGCGATTGAAGCGCCGTTCAAAGAGCACCCCACGCTTCACTGTCTCGGTGCGCGATGGAAAATCAAAGGCGATGCGAATCGGAACGCGGTGATCGAGGTCAGGTTTCGGCAGACGGGTGAGGAGAAGTGGCGGATGGGCTTTCCTCTTTTCCGCTGCATTCCCAATGCCAGTCAGGGCGGCAAATCCACGCGGCTCGGTGTGCCGGGCGGATGGATGTTCGCCGGCAGCATCTTCGATCTTGAGCCGGATACAAATTACGAAGTCAGACTCAATCTGAAGGATCCGGACGGCGGTGGAGAGGAACAGGTTCTGACGATGAAGACCTGGAAAGAACCGCTCGAGCCACCGGGAATGAAGAAAGTGCATGTCCAGCCTGGAGACGGAGGGGGCAGCGGCACTGAGCCGGATCCATTCAAGGGAATTGTTGCCGCTCTTGCATCGGCAAAGCCCGGCACACTTTTCCTTCTACACAAAGGCACGTATCCAGCGTTCACCATCAAAGCGGATGGCCAGTCCGGCAAACCGATCATTTTCAGAGGCGCGGGAGATGGTGAAGCGATCATCGATGCGGGTGGCAGTTTCGATACGAAAGGCTCTGTCATTTATGCGAGGGATCGTAAACATCTCTGGTTCGAGTCCCTGACCGTGCGCGGGGCCTTTTATGCCATCAATGCGAACAGCGCTAGCCACTTCGTCATTCGCCGCTGCAAGTTCCGGGAAGTCGGCAAGGGCTTCAATTCACAGAACGGTGGCTACAACAAGTCTGTTCACCACTTTATTGCAGACAATGACATCGTCGGGCCAACGAAATGGCCCCGCACGAAAGGGATCGAATCATACTGTCTCACCTACATCAGCGGAGGCGGTCATGTTGTCTGCCACAACCGGATGTACAACGTGGGGGACGGCATGCACGGCACGGGTCATGGAACTGCGTCCGCGTGTGACTTCTATAACAACGACATGAACATCTGCACAGACGACGGCATCGAGACGGACCATTGTGAATTCAACATGCGTGTCTGGGGCAATCGTATCCGCAATGTGGCCCACGGGATCACCGTCCAACCCAGCCGCGCCGGCCCGGTCTATATCTTTCGCAATTTCATTTACAACGCGACCTATTCGCCGTTCAAACTGCACAATCACACCACGGGCGTGCTGCTCATTCACAACACCTGCATGAAGCAGCGAAACGCTTTCAACATTGTCCCGGCCAGCGAGAGTGTCCTGAACGTCGTCATGCGCAATAACCTGTTTCTCACCGCCAGCGGAACCGGGCTCTATGTCGGGACGCCTAACTGCCGCGACTTCGATATCGACAGCGACGGCTACGGCGGTTTTCAGAAGTTCGCCAGATGGAATCGAAGAACCGATTACAAAACGATTGCCGATGCAAAGAAGGCCGGCCAAATCTATCAAGGGCGGGGAGCGTACATGATTAACCCGGCCACCTGTTTTGCCAGCGGCCTGAAGCCGCCAGCCAACCGTGATAAAGAGTACACCATCGACGAACTCGATTTCCGCCTCGCCGAAAAGTCCGACGCCGTGGACAAGGGAGTCGTGCTCCCGAATCTGAACGACAACTTCCAGGGAACAGCGCCGGATTTAGGCGCTCTGGAATACGGAGACGAACCGCCACACTTTGGCCCCCGTGCACAGAATGAAGAATAGCGGATAAGCAGCAGGCGATGAAGACTTGTCAGCGGACCGGTTTCGCCTCCAGGATTCTGTAATCGCGCGGCCGAATGACTACTTGCGCGGCGTTCCCCTTCGTTTTCAGCACAAGCCCGGCCAGTTCACGGTCTTCCTGTGTCGTGCCTTCCAGTTCATTGAGAAGAGTTTCCTCGGTAACTTCATCCTCCTGATCGAGTGTGGCTTCGGTTTCGAGGGGCTTGGTGGCATTAGCAATGTCTTCCTGGCTGGCGATGGTGGAGGTGGGTGGCTTGAGACCCGGGTCGAGGTCGCGCCAGACGATTCGGGCCTGACCTGGAAAGAGAGTTCCCGGCTTAATGCTGAGGCTGACCTCGTTTGCCTTGCGGTCATGGTTGGAAATGAAAACAAAGGCGCGATCCGGCAAAGCATAGACGGCAGCCGTGAGCCTGGAGCCTTCGGGCGAACGGATGTCCAGGAGACGGGAAACTTTCCACCATGGTGTGACCTTGATATCGGGACTGAAGAATCCGGTGGGTTTCAGTTTCAGAACCAGGCTTTGCGCCAGTCCCTGCCCAAGGCCGGAATCGCTGGTGACAAATGCTGCGGTCTGTGCCCTCGAATGAGGATACTTTGCTTCGGCCAGCCGCGGGAGGGGGACGGTATCCAGGGAGTCGAGGATGCTTTTGAATTCCATGCCCGCGCCCCACTTGGCCGAGCCGCCGAGAATTCGCAGCGCGGTCGGACTCCAGCAGTCCATCACGTCCCGCTTTCCCCAGGGCTTGATGCCGCTGAAAATTTCGCCGTTCAGCAGATACCTGGCAAAGCTGAACATGGGCAGCTCATAACAGTAGGTCATGTGCAGCCAGATTTGGGGCTTCATTCCTTTTGCCTGAAAGAGTCGCCAGAGTCGCTGCAACGCCCTGCGCTGTGCCATCACAGTGAACCCCTGGCGTCTCCCGTTCTTGTTTCCTGGAAACTCGTAGGCGGTCGAAGCGAGGGAGAGCGTTCGGCCGACGGAGACATCGTCAATGTAGACGCCGTCGATCAGGTCTCGGCGAAGATATTCGTTCACAGCCCAGACAAAGTAGTCCTCAAACTCCGGTGTCCAGGCGATGCGCCCGGCGCCAGCCCAGAGGTCATGGTCCCAATCCTTGAAACCCGGGCCCGGCCGGGGCCATGACGCGTCCGTGTAAAGAAAAGTCTGCCCCCACTTGCCGCGGCATTGCCTGGACATCTCCGTCGCGTGCTCCCAACTGCGCGGCTCGACTCGAAAACTATCGTTGGGTAACGGGTCTCTAGGGTCCGCCTTCATGTTGAAACCGCCAAAAGTAGCCACGGAGCCGAAGGTCACGCCGCCGATGTTGCAGTCGCCGCGCCAGCCGACTGGCTCGGGCTTGGCCGGTGTGGGGAGGAGAATGAAATGGAATCGTCGGCCCTCCGCGCCAATTTTCACCGGTCTGGCGATGATGTTCATCCTGTAGATGACCGTTGAATCGCCGGGCAGGATTTCCTGGGCAGGGAGTTTTTCGTCAACAGTCCAGCCAGAATCGTTTTCGCCGCAGAAGTTGAGTCCAACTTGGTCGTTGCCGATCCAGATCTGCGGCAGGTAGTTGCCTCCTCGCAGGGCGCGCTGGAACCCGGGGTAAGGTTGTTCGGCGCTGTTCCAGGCCCAGGGCTTATCTGCTGGAATCTCTCTGTAGATGACTGAGGCGCGAAAGTTGCCCCCACCCCCGTTGGCGATGAACTGCGTCGCCGCGTCTTTTCGGATCGGCACTTCGATCTTCAGTTCCTGGATTTCGAGTTCATCTTCTTCCGGTCGCAATTCGACGTCAGTGTAGATGAGGCCATCGAATTCCATCCAGGCATTTACCGTGGCCCTGAGACCTCCACCGGTGAGAGACGCCTGCCAGGCCACTCGGTCCTCTGCCTTTTCCGTGAAGCTCAAGCCTGACGGCTTCGCTCGGGCATCCTTGCCTGCCACGCGCCACGACATCGCAACGGGTCGCGCCAGAATCTCGCGACCAAGCGTCTTTATCTGCTGCGGAAGTCCGTTATCTCCAAGGGCGATGTTTCGCCCCCAGGTCTGCAGTTTCGGCCCCTCCACTCTGATAGGCGACCAGGGCTTGGGAACTGTTCGTTCTTTGCCGAGGGTGTTGTCCAACCAGGCAGGGCGTTCGCGCTCCCACATCAACGCCTTCTGTTTGAGAATCTCGTTAGCTTTGCTGTAGGAACGAACCATTACCGAATACGTTCCGAAACTGAGCGCTTTTGATACCGTCACTGTCACCTGGCCGGTTTCATCCAATTCAAGTCCCTTCGCCAGGTGAACGGGCTGCCCGTCCTGATCCCGAATTTCGAGATCGGCCCTGGCCGGCTTGACCCCATTGACGGCGAGGCAGGCAAGTTTCATGACGAGCCGTTCCTTCATGCTCCATGAATGAGCGAAGTAATCAAAGGTGAGGCCGAAAGCGGGCAGCACCTTCATCGCTACTCGATCCTGTGGCATCCACCGGGCGTAGGCGTTCCAGGCTTCGTTGGCATCCATATCCCACGAGTAGATGCTCAGCTCATCTATGACGGTGGGCGACGGCACGAACGTGAGGCGATAGGAGCCGTCTTCCTTGCCCCCGGTGAGTTCCAGCCAGGCCTTGTGCGCATTGCGTGAGTGCGGATGGCCGCGGGTAACCAGACCCACCTGCCTGAGCTTCTGCTTGCGGCCGTTGACGTAAGCAGTCGAGCGATCCTTGTTGATGGAGAAAAGGACATGCGTCCAGGTACCGGGATGAATCTTGTCCCACTGGACTTTGCCCACCTGCCCCGAGCGGCCTTTGAAGATTTCGATGTTCTTTGTGGCCGCGTTGTGCAACGCCTTCTCATAGATGAGATTCATGAGCCGGAGATGTTTGACGTCCGTGCCGTGGTATTCCCCCTGGTAGAAATTGTGCCAGTCCTTAGGTCGCAGCCAGAATTCCACCGACCCGGTCTCGGGCAGAGCGCGGTAGCCTCGCATGGAGAAACTCGTCTCATCGACCTTGCTCAGGTCGAGTCCGCGGCCTTTGATGCCCTGGACGAAGTGGCTCTTGTCGGCGGAGTCTTCGCCAGTAAGGCCAAATCCGGCGAAGACATCCGGCCTGAGGTTGCCATCGAAACGAAAACGCGTCAGCACTTTCCCGGGCTTGAAGTACTCGTTGTCCATGGGGCGCGGGACCTTGTCTGCGGCTGCCTCCTGCCATCCAAGATCCCAGGAATAGAAGAAGCGGGGCCGCCTGCGCAGCCGCACCTCGTCGACCGTCCCGCGGAAGCCTGCTGCCACCACTCCGCTGCCAATCACAACCTTCGAGCCCGCCGTCTTGCCGAAGCACCGTCTTCGGGCCACCTGCCGATCTTCAGTATCACCATTCAGCCACAACGGGCGATCTGCCTTGGTCGAGATGCCGTTCACATCAAGACGCAGGCTCGTCCAGACCATCTGCAGGTCGAGTCTGATTTTTCTCGATGCCCCGGTCGTCGTCAGCGTCAGCGCGAGATGTGTCCAGCGGTCGGCCGGGTAACG
>JASLXP010000343.1 GCA_030740295.1 Planctomycetota bacterium | reverse complement strand
CCTGGAGGAAGGTAAAAAGGGCCTCCGGGTCGATATCTCCAACACCGGCGAACGTTGGGTCAGGCCCGAGGTCTGGGTCGAGCTCTACGATACCGAGGGCGAAGAAGCAGGTAAGTTCCCAGGCCGCCAGAAACGCATCTTCCCCGGCACATCCATTCGCCAGATAATCGACATCTCCGCCCTCAAGCCCGGCAAGTACCAGGGCATCGTGGTGATCGACAACAAAGACGACAATGTCTTCGGCTCGAGAGTCAAGTTCGAACTCTGAATTCCCCGGTCGATCCGGCGCGGCACAGGGAATACGATTCTTGATCTTCGATTGAAATTCTTCTTATTCGCCTGTCCCCATTCGTCTGTCCATATCTGAGCGACATAGCGCGGCCTGCAGCGGCCGGCCTGTTCGATTCAAACGCAGAACGACTCACCACCTATGCCCGGCCGCATAAAACTGCTTATCGTCTGCATCCTTCTGACACTGCCCTCGGCATCCGCCCAGGGCAAGGGCCAGGGCGTGGATGTGCGCGCCAGCCGTTCGAAGGTCATCCAGGTGAAGCCCAAGCACATCTTCAACGCCCCCTTTCGAGTCTTCAATAAGTCCGGCAAAAAGCGTGAGCTGCTGGAGCAACTCGATATCCCCGAAGGCTGGCGCCACATAGCGAGTGAGCTTTCTTTCGTGATGGAGCCCGGTGACTTCGAGCTCAGGCTGGCCAGCGTTTACGTCCCCATCACTGCCCTCGCCGGCAAGTATAAACTGGTTTACACGATCAGAGATCCGAGAGATCGTTCGGTCATCGATAAGGAAGAAATTCAGGTCAACGTCACCCCCGTCGTCAAGCTCGAGTACGTTGCAGATGAAGTTCCCGAACGCGTCATCGCCGGCCGTTCCTACATTGTGAAGTTCAAGGTTGTCAGTTCCAGCAACGTCTCGGCCGAGGTGAAAGTAACCCTGACCAGTGCACACGGCCTTGCCGCTACCGCGGATGCCACCAGATTCAAACTCGACCCCGGCGGCAGCAAACTCATCACCGTGAAGGTTAAAACCACCGAAGACATCGAGAAGAAGATCCGTCACCAGCTCAACATCGACGCATCAACCGATGCTGGCGGGGGCGCATCATTCAGCAAGAACATTCAGGTGGATGTCATCCCGCGGGTCACTGGCAAGCTCAATAGATACCGCCGCATTCCTGCCGAGTTTGAGGTGGTCTATGGCCATGAAGAAAACGAACAGAACGTCAGCTTTCAGGTCGCCGGCGGCGGGATCTTTGGCAAAGAAGAAACGCACGAGGTCGACTTCATCTTTCGGCGGCCGATGGATACCGATAACGCCCTTTTCGGCTTCGAGGAGGAATACCGAATCAGCTACCGGAGCGGCCAAAAGGAATTGCACATCGGCGACCAGGGATACGGCCTCTCCCCACTTACCGAACTATTCCGTTTCGGCCGCGGCGTCGAAGTGGGCACCGGCTGGAAGGATTACCTCGTCAACGGCTACTTCATGGAGACTCATCTCGAAGATCCTGAAACGAAGCAGGTCGGTACTTCGGCCACCTACTCGGCCTCAGAACTCCTCGACCTGAAACTGAACTTCCTTAAAAAAAAATCCGGCTTCAGACGAAGACCTCCTGAGCCTACAGGTCGATGCTCGTCCTAACGACCTCAACGAAATCCAATTCGAGTATGGGATCGGCAGGCAGCAGGGCCTCGATGGCGATGAAGCATGGCGCGCGTCCTACAACGGCAGCACGGAGGGCGGCCTCAATCTCTTCCTGGAACAGGTAGAAGCCGGAACTCGATATCCAGGTTTTTTCAGTGATGTGGAATTCACCCGCGGCTCGTTGAGCGCCCCCATCGTCGGCAGCCTGCGAATACAGACCTCGGCCTCTCTGGACCGGAGCGTCCTCCAAATCGACAGAAACGACCTCCTTGCCCCGAGGCTGCAACGATACAGCCTCGGCCTGCTGTACGGTTTCAACTTCGGCACGGATGTCAGATTCGGGTACGAACGACAACGCCGAAAGGATGTGGCCGGTACTCCCGATTTCGATGACATCGCGGAGGGCCCATACCTCGGCGTCTCACACGCGTTCAACAAGGTCAGTGTCCGCGGCACCACTCGACTTCTTCGCGTCAATGACAGAGTCAATAGCAGCACCTCAACAAAAGCCACCTTCCGGCTGGACACTCATTTCCAACCAACAAAACGGCAGAACTACTCCATCTTCTTTTCGCAGGGCCAGGACGGTCTGACCGCATCCCCCAACCTTGAGAAGACCATCGGCGCGGCCGCCGGCTTCCAGCCCCGACAGAATATCAGAGCTGATTTCAGGTATGAGAGAACGGGCCTCGGCGAACGAAACGAAGAAGAAGACCAGTGGCTCGCAAACATCACCTGCAAAATGAAAGGTGGCCATCTTCTGAAGCTCGAAGCCCGCCATCGCGTCTTTGCTGAAGTCGATGGGATCACTTCCATTCTGATGAGCTACACCGTCCCCTTCGGAATCCCCATCGGCCTCAAAGACGATATCGGTGTCGTCACGGGCCGAGTCTTCGATGACGACGATCCATCGAACGGATACTCAGACATCCTTCTCTCCATAGGCGGCAGCACTGCTGTTAGTGGAGGCAACGGCAAATTCATCTTCCCCGCCCTCAAAACCGGCAAGTATTACATCTGGATGGACACCTCGTCCCTCGGCTTCGGCCGCGTCACCGTCCGGAAGACCCCGATCCCAATCGAAATCTCCGGTGGATCGAAACAGAGCATCGACATCGCTGTCACCACCGCCGCCGTCCTGAAAGTCAAAGCCCTCAAATACAGACCCGCCAAAGGCGCGGCCATCCTGTTCGGCGCCACAAAGAAGAAAACAGTGGAGGACGGCCCCGTCGCAAACATGTTCATCACCCTCAAACGTGAAGACCAGCTCATCCGCCGCGCCACTGACAACGAAGGCATCGTCACCTTCCGCAATCTCCGTCCCGGCAAATGGAAGATCATCGCCACCCCTCTGAAACTAACCGGCCTCCAGTACCTTGAAAGGTCAGAATGGGAGATCGATTTCAAGCCCGGCGTCGAGCAAGACATCCTCGTGAAAGTCCTGCCAAAATTCAGAAAATTAATAATCCTTGATGATGAAGAGGAGGAGGAGTAAAGATCTATTTGTCGCATCGCCGGGGCAGACCCCGGACGTACTCCAAAATGATATCCGTACCAGGACCTAAGTATCAATAACGGGAATCTGTATCCGTGAAGGATGTGCTGTGCCATGCATGACACTGTTTCTCGCTGTGCATGCCTCCACGCCCGACCATGGGCCGCCCATGCGATTCAGATGAGGAAGGATTCTTGGGAAGTCGCTGCTCGTGATCATCAGCCCAATGCGTGAGCCCTCAGGAAACCTGTAACCGGTTTGCCCCATCCGGATTCGGATGGCTGCCGGCTCACCGGGTGCCAGCGGTTTCGGATCACTCCAACTCTCCCGGTAACGGCACCGTAGAGATCCGACCGTCAGGCAGGTAATCGCTCCGGTGGCCTCTTCAACACACAGTTTAGCGATGAAGTCTGTATCTTCCGCATCGCTGGCGATGGTCAGTTCGAGGTTGATGTCACCTACGACGGTCATGCCCTTATCAAGCTTGTCACTTCGGTAGTAGAGGATGTCGCTGCGATCCAAGATCGGTCGCTGGTCGACCGGCCCCGCTTCTGCGAGGCCCCAGTAAATGGCGCCGCCGCGGGTTGGCACAGGATTCGACGGATCGTACGTGAACGAGTCTTCGCAGCTGTCGGACGGTTCCTCCGGCACAAGTTTGCCGTCACCATGTCGCATGTTCGCGGCACCACCCGAATCGAGGAAGTAGTTTCTGATCTCCGCTTCAGGCGGGGGCCAATCTTGAAAACCAGCCCAGCAGTTTTCCCCCATGATGAAGACCTTCACCGGCGGCTGGCTGGTGAAGCCGTTGTCGAGATCCTTCAGATAGAAATCCAGAAACTGCATTTCCCATGCAAGCACACTGAGATCAGCTTCAGGGCCGAAATCCCAATCGCCATACTTGCAGTGGACTTCACCTGCCGGGCTCACTGTTGTATGCCCCCAAGGACCTATGAGCAGGCGTTGCGATTGGCGCGCTGTTTCAGTTGCGCCGTGATCGCGGATGTTCTCGTAGGCTTCGTATTGGGAACGAGTGAGGTGGTCGAACCAGCCGCCCGCGTGAAAGCCCGGTATACCGATCCTGGGATGCATCAGGGACTGATCGATGGCTTCCCAGTATTCGTCATAGCTATCGTGTTCGGCCCAGTCTGTGAGGGACGGTGTCTCGAACCCAACTCGTTCTGCGATCGATGCTGTATCAGGCAGGCCATGCAGCTCCGGCCAGTCGAAGTGATTCATGGTCGGCTGCGTCCGACAGGAAGCGTGAGTCAGGGGCCAGCGAATCGCATTTCCGCAGGAAAAACAGCCGTCGTATCGAATCCAGTCTCGGAAGAATGAACCAGGCGCGACGGACGGCGCCATGCATTTCAGAGCTTCGTGTGCCCCCGCGGCCGCGGGCACCTGAACGATGCCCAGGTAGCTTCGCCCCCAGAGGCCGATGCGTCCATTGCACCATTTCTGATTGGCCACCCAGTCGATCGCGGCCTGTCCATCGACCGCCTCGTAGACTAGCGGTGTGAATTCGCCGCCCGAATCGTACTTGCCCCGGCAGTCCTGTGTGACTAATGCATAGCCACGTTTAACGAATGCGGCGGCGGTTCCCTGTTGCCCTTTGCGGTGATAGGGCGTCCGAACGAGAACAGCCGGGAACGGCCCAGGTTCGCTGGGGAGATAAACATCCGTGGCAAGATCGATGCCGGGCTCGGTGGGTACTTTCTGGCAGAGGAGAGTGCGCATTGAAATCGGCCGGGGTGAGGTGGAAATGGTGCGATTATTAGAGGGATCTCTATCTTTATCACTGTCACTGTGGCTAAGGCAACAAGACCGATTGCCTTTACTTCTTTCCAGCGTTCACGCCTAATCCACGCCGATAGGCTTCCAGTGTCATCAGATCGTCCGGCGCGACATTGCCGAGATTTACTTCGGGGCCGTAACGGTCGATCAGTTCTCGTCGCATTCGGTGAATATCGCACGCACGGACCCCATCGATCCACGGGCCGGGCAGTTCGAACATTACTTTGCCAATGCCGACCCGCTCCACGGCACGTTCAATCATCCGCACGGTTTCTTCATCGTCGTCCACCAGTTCAGCGGCTTCCAGAAGCACAATTTCAGCTCCAGCCTCGAGGCAACGCACAGCGTCATCGCTCAGATCCGTACCGCTCGGAAGGCCTTCCTTTTTGCCTACTTCACCGATGATGCGCAGGCCCAGGCCGGCGCCTTTCAGGATCATTTTCTCTTTCCATTCAAGGGTGACCGCGTCCATGTTGTCTGAGACTTCAATACATCGGTAACCCGCGGCCTGGACAGCATCAAAATACAGCTCAGCTTTCCCCTCGACTTCTGCCCATTCCAAAAACTGTCCGCCAGGAAAGGGCTCGATCTCGTGCTCCTGGTAATGACCGAGCTTTGCAGATAACGTCTCATTGGACAGCAGGCGCGAAATGCCGACAGCAACTTTCGCAAAATCAAAGTGTGAGGCGCATGCAGTAATGAGATCACTTTGTGCGTTGGGCCCGAACCCCCAATCGATCACCATGGTCAGCCCAGTCTGCCTGGGTTTGGATGCGCGTTCGGTTCCGTCAAGGCCTTCAAAAAAATGACTTGCCATTGGGCACTCCTGATTAGCCCGTTCGAAACACCAATACGTCTGAATTAATCCTTCCGCCGCTCACTGCACGATGAATGAATCGAATCCGCGCACCTTCAATTGCTGCTGGACTTTCTGAGCGTCGCTCTTGTTTCTGTAGATTCCCACGCGCACTTTATACATGACTCTCGCCTTCCGATTATCCAGATGCAAGAATGGCGGATGGCCGAGCGTCTGCAGCCTTTTGACAAGCTTCATAGCTTCGGCCCGCTCGTAGAATGCTCCGGCCTGCAATGAGAATGAGCCGTTGGGAATGAGTGAAGGGGTTGGTGTCGGCTCGATTGGCGGAAGCTTCCTGGGCGGGCTGGCGGTTGCCACAGATTTCGCGTTGCCACCGACGGCTGCGAGCCTTGTGCGGACCTTGGGCATATCAATAAATGTTGCATAGCGATCTACTGCCCGATTGTAGGCCTCTTTCGCCTCTTCTTTTTTGCCCTGCAAACGTTGACTGTCCGCGAGCCCGACCAGTGCCGGCCCGATCATGTAGCCGGCAGTAAGATCTTGGGATGCCTGGTGGAGTCGCCGTTCCGCCTGCGGGTAGTTGCCGAATTTCAGGTGACATAAACCTGCCCAGTACGCGGGCTCGGCTTTCATCCGAGTATCGAAATCGCCAGCGAGGATCAGCTCGAAAGCGCCCAACGCCCTCCGGTAGTCGGCGGTCAGGTATGCCTCCTGCGCCGTCTGAAATTGTGCGCTGTAATTGACCCGTGGAGGGGGCGGCGGTGGCCTGTCTATCCTTTCACACGCAGGCAGCGCGAAGAGGACGGCGAGTGAAAGGGCATACACATCCTGGCGAGAGGGTGTTGGTCCGATTTTCAGGCTATTCAACACTGGTCGTGATCGGCGAGGAAATATTGCTCTGATACGCAGGTGGCTCTTTTGAGCCCCGATTGGGTTGTACGCAAAATCGGTATGGCCGCTAACGGCGCAGGGAGACAACAATCACTTTGCCGGATTCTTTACGGGCGGCTCGCCCTTCATCCACCGCTGTACTGCTTCCCCTCTGAGCCGCGAACCGCGTGGGCTCGAAGAATGGCTGTGCCAGGGATCGCAGATGAGTTCGAGCTGTCCGGGCTTGAGGTGCGCGAGCGCGCAGATCTGATTTCCGGATGCAGTGACTGTGTCCAACAAGCTCACCTCGGCGACGACTGGGCAGCGGATGTCAGGGGTGAAGTTTGCCGCGTCGAAATAGGAAAGAGTTTTCAAGAATCTCCCTTGCGATTGCCCTGCCGGCTTGGCCTGCATTCGGAACGGCCAGAAGCCCGGCCCGTGAAGGACAGTCCAGTCGAGCCTTGGCAGACCGCTGTGCGCGGGCGCGGCAAACGAAACGCGCTGATCCAGACCGGCAAGCACCATCGTGAGTCCCCCGCCCTGGCTGCCACCGGAGACCATGATTCTCTTGGGATCGACTTCCTTGCGACTGCATAGAAAATCCATGCCCCTTACGAGGCTGGCATATATGGTGCGCCACATGGAAGTCTTCGGGCTATCGATGCCGTGGGTCCAGTAGTTCCATGCCGCGGGGTCCTTCGGAGGATTCTTTGGATCATAATCCACCGGCAGCCCATGAATGGCGATCCACATACCGCAGTAATTTGCGGCATGCGGGACGTGTAAGGCCTGGCGTGGATAAACGCCCGAGCTAGGCAGCTCGAATCTTGCCGGATATCGCCCCGGCGCTTTCGGCCTCCAATACCAGCAATGAACGCGGCGCCCGCCCAGGACTGCCAGGCTGACTTTGAACGCATCTGAGTTCTTTGTGCCCGCTTCCGGGACAGGCTCAATCTTTGCATCCATCGGAATCCTGCTGAGCTCGGAAAGCGTGTCTTTCCAAAATTCACTGAAGTCTTCCGACCGTGTCAGTTCCGGTTTGAAGTCAGGAAAGTCGTAAACAAAGACACATTCGACGGACCGCTGATTCCGGCCATCTTCCACAATGACCCTCGCTCGATAGGTGCCTGGTTTCTCCAGAGACAGATCGGATGGCACCGCAGCCGTCTCGCCGGCCTTCAACTGGAAGGGAGTTTCCTTTTCCTTCAAAGGCTCTCGCGTCAGGTAATCACAGACCTGGAATCTGAACTTACCTGTCACTGTTTCACTCGAGTAGTTCGTCCCGTGAATGCGGAACTGGACAGGCTGGCCACCCGGGAAGAGAAAATCAGGGTCCGGAGACTCAATCTTGAAACCGATGGCTTCAGTTGCCAGTGGGGTGCCCACCGGACGCAAAGTGATCTTGTTCCGGCCGGCCCCATACGAAAGAAATCGGAACATCCAGTGGCCGTTCCCTTTCCCCAGAGACATCCGCGAATAGCCATCGACGTATTGCCGGCAGAGCAACGCTCCGCCGGTATTCGTCACGAGCCGGGTGTCGATCTGGCTTCCCGATTCGAATTCCTTCGCGCTTAACATCAAATCCGTTCGTCCATCCAGCGCAGCCACCACCTGTGACGACAGCACGAACTGTAGCTGGCCGGCCCGGGTGAAGCTCTGCTGCACGGTGATGTCAAAATCGTGCTCCCTGAAAACATAATGAAGGGAGCTGTTCTTACCCTTTGCGCGCAGGCCTGCACGGCCAACAGTTTCGATGGGGTTGTGAATAAGCAAACCGCTGGCAATCCTGTTGTTGCTGAAAAATCCGGAAGCAGTCGTGGACTTTGTATCAGCACCATCCGCCACTGGAACGGGCATCTGTTTTATGAACTCAGTCTTGCCCGCCCGGATGGATTGCAGGTATCCATGCCTGCTGACCGTCGCCGAATAATGTTTGGATGTGATCTCGAACGAGCCGTCATCATTCTGTTTCCTGGTGACCGGGGGAGGCGGGAGTTGCGTAATCTTGAATCCGTCGATGAGCAGCTCGTTGTCCACTTCCCCATCTGGCAGCGTGAAATTCAGGCAAACGGTAGCGACGTCCTTCCGGTCATATTCCCCATCAACGCCGGGTTTGGCTTTGTCAAGGACGGTAGCCTCCGTCAGATCGATAGTGGCTTTCTTCCACTCTCCGACAGGCAGTTGGAGCTTGCCCGGCCACTTGGCGATGGTCAGCTTCTTGAAGCCGGGATTACAGAGAAAGACACTTGACGGCTTGAGCGTTCCTTTCAAGACCTTCAGTGAAATCTCGAGTGCCTCGGCTTCGGAAAGATCGAACGGCTTCTTCGGCTCGAGTCTCAATTCAACGGAGTTTCTCGGCTTTGCTTTGCTGACCCGCATACGCACCTTCACACTGGAATCGCCGGACACGTGGTCGCCCTTGAAGGCGGTGAATGTATAGTCCTGCTGAATTTCGGACTTCTGCCAGTAGCTTTGCGAGTACCAGCGTCCCTCGCGCTCGGTGAGGTCGTTGGCCTCCGAAAAAATCAGTCCCGGTACCGATAATGAGAGAATGGCAGTGATAGGTATTCGCATCATGATTTTCAGTTTGTTATCCGATCGCTGAGTGGCCACGATAGCATACTCTTTACTCCTTATTCTTTGATTGTCCATGCCTACCGAAAACTCACCCATTCGATTCGGATTTCTGAGCACTGCCGGAATCGGCACAAAGGTCAAACGTGCCGTAGACCTGGCCGACGGTGCCGAAATCTCCGCCATCGCCAGCCGCACTGTAGAAAAAGCTCAGGAGTGGGCAGAGAAGCATCAGGTATCCAAAGCTTACGGCACCTACGATGAGCTTCTCGCCGACCCCGATATCGATGCGGTCTACATTCCCCTTCCGCCGTCCATGCACATGGAATGGGCCACGAAAGCTGCGGAAGCCGGCAAGCACGTGCTGTGTGAGAAGCCCCTCGCGTCGAACGCGGATGAGGCCCGTGAAATGGCCAAGGTATGCCGGCAGAATGGCGTACAACTCATGGATGGTGTCATGTGGGTGCATCACGAACGTACGGAAGCGATGAAAAAAGTCTTGGATGAAGACCTGGGCAAACTTCGTCACGTGACAGCGGCCTTCACATTCAATTTCGGTGATGACGTCCCAATGCAGAACATCCGGGTCAACCCCGACCTGGCTGGAGGCTGCCTCGGCGACCTTGGCTATTACTGTATCCGTGCCATTCTGCTCGCTTTCGAAGACCTGCCGACCCGGGCCTTCGCGGCTGCTCGGTCTTTCAACGGTGTCGATTTCAATGTCGACGGTCTGCTGTGGTTTGAAGGGGACAGGATGGCGTCATTCAATTGCGCATTCGACACCAGTTTCCGCAAATGGCTGGAAGTAGCCGGCACTGAGGGATCGCTTGTCTGTGATGATTTTGTGCTGCCCAACTCGGAGGAGAAGACACGCTTCTGGGTTCACGGACCGAAAAAGGCAGAGCACAATTTCGGCGAATGTGTCCAGGAAGCGCGAATGATCGAGCACTTCGTCGGGGCCATTCGGTCCGGCGAACTCAATGCCGATTGGCCGGAGATCGCCATCAAGTGCATGCAGGTCTGTGATGCAATTCTGGAGTCGGCTGAAACGGGTCAGACGGTAGACGTAGAGTAAGGAGTAATGAGTAATGAGTAATGGAACGTTGGAATGATAGATTTCCTTCGCTCTAACATTCCATTCTTCCACCATTCAAACATTCCCCTCTGCCACCATTCACATCCTCCATTCACTATTCACCATTCACCATTCACTTCCTCCATTCACCATTCACCTCTGCCACCATTCACCATTCACCATTCACCATTCACTTCCTCCATTCACTTCCTCCACTTCCGTCAATACCCTTCCTCTAAATCCACCTGGCCGACCAGTTTCTCGCCGCGCACGAATCTGCCAAAATTCTCTGCAAACGTCTCTCTGTTCCTTTCATTCCGATTGGGCGAATTCCCAGCGATGTGCGGCGTGAGAACTACGTTGTCCATCTGCCATAACGGACTGTCATCTGGCAGCGGCTCTTGCTCCAGGACGTCCAGTCCGGCACCGGCAATCTCGCCTTCCTGCAGGGCCTGAATGAGGGCTTCATCGCTCACGATATCGCCGCGGCCGATGTTCGTCAGGATGGCAGTCTTCTTCATCTTCTTGAATGCAGCCGCGTCAAACATGTGGCGCGTCTCATCTGTGCCCGGGGCACAGATGGCAACCACGTCTGACTGCTCCAGCAGCTCGTCCAGTCTTTCCCGTCCCCAGACGGAATCGACGCCTTCGACGTCTGATGCGCGCGCGGTTCGCCCGAGCGCGATCACCTTCATCTGAAATCCCAAAGCCATGCGCGCGAGCAACTGTCCGCTTCCGCCGAACCCGACGATTCCCATGGTCATGCCTTTCAACTCGAGCGCACCTCGATTCAGGTTAGCTCGTTTGTTCCAGACTCCTGCCCTCACCATCACCGCAATGTTTCGAGAGATGGCGAGGACCAGGGCCATGGCATGTTCGGCTAGACTGGGCCCGGCCACTTCGCCCTTACTGCAAGTGAGGATGGCGCCGGAATCAATCAACTCCGGACAGATCAGTTTATCGACTCCGGCAGTCGAAGTGTGAATCCATTTTACCTTCCGAGCCTGTCTCACTAATTGCGCAAAAGGATCGGGGGTTTCGCCGTCGTACCCGCTGAAGACGATATCCGCGTCCGTACAATTGTCTGTCAGTTCCTGAATGGAGGGGTAGACAAGAACCTGCAGCGAGGGATCGCTCTCGCTCATGGCCTCGATCAGGTGATCTTCAATGGGACAATAGCTGACGATTTTCATGGATTGGCAGACAGATACTTCGGGTCTTCGCTCAGCCCATAAATTCCCTTCCCTTCATCTAAGGGAATCACAATCGCACCAACCGCCTTCTTATAAAAATCAACCGGGCCGGCCCCGCCAATCACCGCATACGTGTACCCGAGTTCCCGCAAGCCTTCGAGACACGTGAGAAGCAGTGCAGTGCCGATGCCCTTCTTTCGATAGCTCTCGGCCACACCGGTCGGGCCGAAATAATTGCGCCGCGAACATTCGTACCCGCCGAAACCTACGACCTGGTCGCCATCCATCGCGACAAAACATGAGATCGGTTTATTAGCGAATGCCACCGATGCCTCATCGGCCCAGCGTTCGGAGAAGTGCTCAACAATAAATTCGCGAAGCTCTTTCTGTTCCCACGGGTTGGGACGCCGCACCGTGATGCCCTCTTCTTTCAGCGTGTTGAGAAGCAGGCGCACATCCGGCAACCGAACCAGCGAGCAAAGCATGTCAGGCATATGAGAAACTCTGTGAGGTCAGACAGACTCAAAGGCGAAAGAGTTCACCATCGCTATATTCATCCGGCTTCAAAACGGGCGCGAAGTATTCAACCAGCTCATCAAGGTATCCGATGCACAGACTCTACATCATCAGCTCTTTCAGTTCGATTCTCTGTCTCTCGATCCTGTCCGTCCACGCCGAACCACCCGCGTCCGCGGCGGAAGTGGAACGCTGGACAACGCAGATTCCCAAGGTCGTTCCTTCCGAGGTAAAGGGCAAAGCGGTCGCCAAAGCCGTGAAAAAGGAAGAGCCAAAGAAAGAAACCAAACCGGCAAAGATCGGCGGCCCCAAGACCGAATGGATCTGGGACAAGGCAAATAAGATGCGTCTTCAGTTTCGGAAGGAATTTGTGGGCGGCTCGAAGAAGGCCCGCATGATCGGCACTTGCGACAACATCATGGTCGTCAAGCTGAACGGGGTGAAGGTGCTTTCCAGCAGCAGGTGGGAAGCGCCCGTTGGAGCGGACGTTCAAAAGCACATCAAGCCCGGCAAGAATGTGATCGAGGTCGACGGGCGTAATGCGAACCCCGGCATAGCAGCGCTTGCTCTCAAGCTCGAGATGGAAATGCCGGACGGCAAGAAAAGCTACGTGATCACTGACAAGACATGGCAGGTAAAGGCACCGGACGCCAAGGAGTGGGGAACCCCGAAGGTTCACGGCAAGATGGGCATGGGGCCCTGGTCGGATGTTTTCAGCAAGCCGAAACGGGGAGGCGCCCCGGCCCCGTTGCCGCCGGCACAGAAGACACTCAAGCTGCTGTCCGGTTTCCAGGCAGAGCTTCTCTACACTGTTCCGAAGAGATCGCAGGGCTCGTGGGTGAGCTTCGCTTTCGATGACAAGGGACGCATCATTGCATCCGATCAGGGCAAGTCCGGGCTCACCCGTGTGATCCCCTCCCCGATCGGCAGCAAAGAGCCAACAAAGGCGGAGAAACTGAAGGTCAAGATCACATCCGCGCAGGGCATGACCCACGCTTTTGGAAATCTGTATCTCTCCTGCAACGGCGGCCCGGGCAGCGGTCTCTACCGGGTGAAGGATACGGACGGTGACGATCAATATGACAAGGTAGAAAAACTGATCGAGATGCGGGGAGGCGGCGAACACGGGCCGCACACGGTGATTCCAGGGCCGGACGGCAAATCGCTGTACGTCATTGCCGGCAACGCGACCAACGCGCCCCAATACGAAAACAGCCTCGTGCCGACGCACTGGAAAGAAGACCACCTCCTGCCTCGGCAGTGGGATGCACGCGGGCACGCCCGCGGCCGCCTCGCACCGGGCGGATGGATTGCCCGCTGCGATCCCGATGGCAAAAACCTCGAGTTCTTCAGCATGGGCTACCGCAATCCATACGGCATGGCATTTAATGCAGACGGCGAGCTCTTCGCCTACGACGCGGATATGGAGTGGGACGTCGGAACGCCCTGGTATCGCCCCACGAGAGTCGTCCACGCGACCAGTGGAAGTGAATTCGGCTGGCGAAGTGGAACAGGCAAATGGCCTGCCTACTATCCGGACAGCCTGCCTCCGATGATAGATACTGGACCCGGCTCTCCGACCGGAACGACAATGGGCTACGGCGCAAAGTTTCCCGCCAAATACCAGAAGGCATGGTACATCCTGGACTGGACGTTTGGCACGATCTACGCCATCCACACCACACCGAACGGTTCGACCTACGATGCCGTCAAAGAGGAATTCGTCTCCGGCGTTCCTCTGCCGGTGACCTACGCAGCCGTCGGCCCGGATGGCGCGTTTTACTTCACCGTCGGCGGGCGGGGCGGTCAATCGCACCTCTACCGCGTCACCTACATTGGTGAAGAACCGACGGAGAAAGTGGATTGCCGGAATCCAGGTACAGAAAAAGAACGCGCGCTGCGCCGCAGCCTGGAGGCCTTTCATGGAAAGAAAGATCCCGGGGCCGTTGCCGCCGCTCTACCACATCTCGGCCACAAGGATCGCTTCATTCGCTACGCGGCGCGCATCGCTCTCGAACACCAGCCCGTGTCGCAATGGCCGGAGAAGGTGCTTGCGATGAAGGATACGCAAGCGCTCATCACCGGCGTCATCGCTCTTGCCCGCCGAGGCAACGAGACTGCCAGGCCAGCTATCCTGAAGGCCCTCAAGGGCATCGAGCCTGAATCACTCGACGAGCCTCTGCTGCTTGAACTCCTTCGAGCCTATTCGCTGGTCTTCATTCGGCTGGGCAAACCCGATCGCGAAACAGCTCAACCGATCGCAGCCAGATTCGATGCGCTCTATCCGGCAAAGACAGACAGCCTGAATCGCGAGCTCAGCAACCTTCTCGTCTACCTGAATTCTCCCACCGTTGTCGCAAAGACAATGGCCCTTATCGAAGCCGAATCCAAGCAGAGCCTGGAGGACATCAGCGAACTCCTCAGCCGCAACAGCCGATACGGCGGCACCATTGCCAAGATGCTCGCCAACCAGCCGGCCATTCAAAAGATCCATTACGCGTTCGTGCTCAGGAACGCCCGCGACGGCTGGACCCTCGACCAGCGACGCAAGTACTACGATTGGTTTCAAAGCGCATCGTCCGCCAGCGGGGGTGCCAGTTACCGGGGTTTCATCAACAACATCCGCAAAGAGGCAATGGCCAACACCGAATTCGAACACCTGATCGCGCTCAAGCTGAAGAAGAACTCGGATCTTGTGATCCCCAGGAAACTGCCTGCCCCCATCGGCCCGGGCAAAGAATGGAAACTCGATGAGGTCGTCGCCATGGGTAACGGCCGCGGACGAAGTTTTGAGAACGGCAAACGCACGTACGCCGCGGCCAAGTGTGTGCAGTGCCACCGATTCGACGGCTACGGTGGCGCTACCGGACCGGACCTCACAAGCGTGGCCAATCGGTACACCCTCCAGGATCTCGCCGAAGCGATCATCGAGCCGGGCAAGGTCATATCGGATCAGTATCAGGCCACGGCCATCGCAACCGAAGAGGACGAAGTCATTACCGGCCGCATCATCGGTGATGAAGACGGAAAGCTCCTGGTCATGACCGATCCCTTCGATGCTTCAAAAATCACCCGGGTCGACAAGAAAGCGATCGCACAACAGAAACCTTCGGAAACATCCCTGATGCCGGCAGGACTCCTCAACACGCTGAACAAACGCGAAGTCATGGATCTGATGGCTTACCTGACGTCGCTCGGCGATAAGAATGCGCGACAATTTAATAAAGGCAGAGGCAAAACCAAGCCGAAAAAGAAATGACGAACGATGTGATGTGCTCTGCTTGAACTTTACGAACGTATAGAAACGATATCTCAAGAGCCGCACTCTACTCTTGGAGCATTCCATGAAGACCGAAAACCTCCTGGCCGCACTTCTCTGCATCCTCCCTGTCTCCCTGTCCGCTCAAGCTGATTTGCCCGATCTGAAAATCGATAAGGAAATCAGCGACTCGCAGGAAACAGTCATCCTGCTCGCCGAGGCCGACGCCAGGACCGCAGAGCCGGAAGCTGAAATTGAAGAAGATCCGTTGGACGATCCATTCGATACGCCCTCGACGGTACAGGAGCATGAAGGCATTGCTGATCCGATCGAAGGAGTGAACAGAAAGCTGTTTGCCTTCAACGACAAGCTTTATTTCTGGGTGCTGAAGCCAGTGTCAACGGGCTACAAAAAAGTGCTTCCACAAAAGGTCAGAGTCTGTCTTCGAAAAGCATTCACCAATCTTACGGGAGGGGTCCGCATCGCAAACAACCTGTTAACCGGACGTCTGAAGGAAGCAGGTGTCGAGACATCCCGGGTGGTGGTCAACTCAACCATCGGAGTTGCGGGCCTCTTCGACCCGGCGGTCCGGTTCGGCCTGAAACAGCAGAACGCAAATCTGGACCAAACGCTGGGTTCCTACGGAATCGGCACCGGCGCATACATCGTCTGGCCGGTGATCGGTCCTTCCAGCTTGAGAGGGACGGTTGGTTACGCGGGGGATGCCTTCCTGCATCCGATTCCCTATCTGTTGCCATCGTTGCCCAGCCTGGGAATGAACATTTCTGACCGCGTGAACACCACCTCTTTGCGCCTCGGCGAGTACGAGGAATTCGTGAAATCTGCCCTCGACCCTTATCTGGCAGCGCGGGATGCCTATTACCAATACCAGAAAAGCCGGGTGATGATTCTGAAAGACCAGGCGCGAGGAGAATAGAGCACGGTGGTGGGGCATGCGCGATGGCAGAGGCGGGATCACCAGTCACATGGCGTTTCTGTCACGGCGCCAGTTCAGCAATCAGTCTTTTCATCACGGGCTCCTCCTCACATTGAATCGTGTAGGTCTCCTTCGGCTGAGTCGCTACATGCGTATCGCGCTTTTGCTGACCGTTCTCTTCCCACACGTAGGTGATCTGAATGGGCCGAAATCCTCCATTCGGCTCAGTGTAGTCAGCGTCGATCCTGAAGTTGAAAAGTGACGTAGTGTTGCGTTGAGTGCCCTGGAGACGCACGAGCGCCTTCTGTGCACCTGGTGGGACATCATCCACGATCAGGTATCTGCCAGAAAACTTAGCGGGACCAGAAAGTCTCTCGATGGCCTTGAATGATTTGCCCGCATCAAACGAGACCTGGACCTCCCACGCATCCCGGGCATCCCTCACTCGATAAAAAACGTGGATACGGAGGCGTTTCATTTCGCCGGGAGTTTCGATTGGAAAGGTGATACTTCCCTGCCCGGCCGCGAGTTGGATTGAATTCGGTGACAGCCCCTCACTCTTGGGATGGAAGTCTGTGAACACGAGCTGTCGGTTCTTGTTCTTCAGGTTGGTATTGCCCTCGATGGTAATCGTTCCTTCCCGGAGGCCCGCGGCAACAGTGATGGTGTTGCTGCCCTTGTGAAGCGCAGGCAGCGGACGCTGAGAATGTTGAATATCGTGACGGATTTTCAAGGAGTCGATTCTCGTGCCTTTGCCTTTCATGACGACCTTCAGCCGATAATCGTAGCGGCGAAAGACAAACGGTTTGAGGTCGAGATAGAGAAGGCCGGAGGCCCGCGTGAGGGCAATGCTGTTCCAGTCGAGCCCGTTGTTATCGGAAATGAAAACTTCAACACTTCCATCCGTTCCAGCAGTGGCCTTCAATCTCACATCACCGCCAAGGTAAACGTAACTGCTTGGCATCCGCAGAATGAGGATGGCCGGCTTTGATGCGTCTTTGACGTGCACTGCCGGCCTCTGCCCAACGCCGCCTGACCAAGACAGGTTTTCGGCCTGGAGTGCGCCGAAACGAAACCCACCGGACGCAAGCGGAACGTCATACTCGACCGTGCCATTGCCAATTCGCCCGGGAGCGATATCCCCGTACCTTGGAGTGTATCGAAGTGTGCCCTTGCCAGTCTGGCCCTTAAGGCAGCCCGGCGTGCCGCTCGAGTCCATGTTGACGTGCAGCCCCTTGTTGGACCAGTTTCGTGTGAGCCTTTCACCGGTCCGGAGCTGGACGTTCACCTGATAGCCCAGCGAATAGCCGGCCTCGAAATCGAACAGCGTCGAGCCATCGTATTCCTGCATGGTGCTGTACCAGCCATGGGTGGCCGCGGGCAGCCAGCCGCTGTCACTGTAAAAAGGGCAATCGTTCAAAAGTGAAGGGCCGATGCGCCAGCCTCTCCAATTATCCTTGCGCATCAATTGCCGAAGTTTCGCGTCGCTGCCTTTGAAACCGGGATTCTTCGCAAACCATTCCTTCACCTCTGCGACGATCTCTTCGACCGAGGCCAGTTTGCCGTCTTCCTTGGGAAAGTAATTGATCAGCGAAGAATCGAGCAGGTGCCACGCCCCGTCCCATTTCAATTCGGGAACGACGTGTCCTTTGATCGTCCAGCCGCGGGTCTCGATCCCCAATTCTCTCGACAGCGCCTGAACGCTGGCCGAGGCCACGCTGCAAAATGAGTATCCGTAAACATTGGCGAGCTTGATGGGGTCGTGAACGAGATCGCCATGCTGCAGAAACTCTCTGGGCGGCGAATCCTGATGCTGATAACGGACCACCGTCTCCCAGATTGCCAGCGCCTTTTCCTTGTCGCTCATGTCCTCGCGTATGAAAGATCTCCTCCACGCCTGAAGCGACGAAATGTCTTTAACGCCATCGGAAAGAATGTTGATGTGACTGACGATGCCGACTTCGGCTCGCAGAGGCAGGGCAATCAGAAAGCCGATGGCGATCAGAGAGTGGCTGGCGTGAATCATTCTGATCACTCAATAGAAACCTGGCGGCCGTCTCGTGCGCTGTCGTAAAGCCCGTCGAGGATCTTCATGAACTGGTAGGAATCTGCCGCGTTGACGTCGGGCTCGACTTCCCCGGCGACAGCCATCGCGAAATGCTCGATCTCATAATAGAAGACCGGCGTGTGTTCGGGCTGTGTGTGTGTGACGTCCGTTGGCGCGGCTGGGTCTTCTGTGACGAGGTCATCGTCGAGACGAGTGATTTTGCCTCCGGCGATGGCGCCGGTTGATCCATAAAGTTCGATGACTGTGGGCGTCTTAGTATGGAGCCAGCGCGTGCAATCGATCTGAATCGTCTTGCCGCCCGCGAGGCCGACGATGCCTGAATAGTAATCCTCGGCGGGGCCTTCCGGGCCGTCATAGAGCGGGTAAACGGAGTGCTTTACTCCAAAGGCCCATTCCGGCTTGGGACATCCCATCCAGAACCAGACAAGATCCAGTTCGTGCGAATAATGCTGGCCGAGGACGCCTCCCTTCTGGCCATAGACCTGCAACCATTTGGTCATTCCTTCTGGCTCGGGCCGGGAGCGATAATTGCCCCATATGCGCGCGTGATACGCATCGCCGATCTCCCCCGCCGCGACAGCCGCTCGTATTCGGCGATTGTGCGGGTAATGGCGCATGAAGTAACAGAATTGAAGAGTCTTGTTGACCTCCTTCGCCTTCGTCTCGAATTCGAGGATCTCCGGCGCCCTCACTGCATGCGGTTTCTGCACGAGAACGTGCTTGCCCGCATCAAATGAATCCAGCACCATTTGATAACGCATGGGTGGATTGACCGCGAGGTAAACGGCTTCAATTTCCTTATCGTCGAGCAGTTGGCGGTAGTCGGTGTACGTTTTCGTTACGCCATACTCTTCAACAGTCTGATTGCGAAGCTCTTCAACAGGTTCGGCAATGGCTGCGACGGTTGTGCGGGGGACGGTCATTCCGGCGTCTACTGCCATTCGTCCGGCCCAGCCACAGCCGACGACGCCCAGCTTTAGAGGGTTCTCGTTCATCTTTTTCTCCTTGGAGTCGGTCTGGCAAACGTCACCAGAGATGTGCTAATGGCGAATCTATTCCAGGTCAACTGAAGCGCCGCTGGACACAGACTCGAACACAGCATCCATCACCAGCATCTGCTTAATGCTGTCATCGGCCGGAACACGGGGCGCTGTGCCCGATTTCAGGAATTGGCAGATGTTTTCGAGTTGTTGAAGAAACTGGTAGGCGGCCGAAATCGGATAGGTGATGCGCTGCCGGCGGCTGTCCTGCATGTAGACAGTGACTTCCTGTCCTTCGTTTTCCCATGCGGGATCGATTCTGAACATGCCTTTCGTGCCGGAGATCTCGATGTATTGGGAAGCCTGGTAATTGAAGCCGACAGAAATCTGGGCACATTTCCCACCGGGAAAGGCCAGAGTGATGTCAGCCGTTTCTTCCACTTCTTCTCCCATCTGGGCTGCACAGAACACCTTTTCCGGTTCTGCGCCGTATATGAATCTGGCGTGATGAATACAACCGCTGGCGAGATCGTTGATACAACTGCCACCCTTCTCTCTGCTGTACCTCCAACTCAGACCAGGCTTGCGCCAGCCGGCATTTGTAAGCGTGCAGAAGTTACTCCTGATGTTTTTGATCTCGCCAATGAGGCCGGAATCCACCATCTGTTTAACCTTGATATGCTGAGGGTGATGGCGAAATTTATGTCCCTCAACGATGAGCACGTCGTTGTCTCCCGCGGCTTGCACCATGTCCGCAGCTTCTGCCGCATTCGTGGCGAAGGGCCTTTCTACCAGAATGGCTTTGGCCCCGCCGGAGCGGGCAATGAAATTGCTCGCCTCGGCGTGGGTCGGGCCCCAGGAGCAGATGATCGCGATGTCAATCTGACTTTCAAAGTTCAGCATCTGCTCGACGTCGTTGTAATGAAGGGCAACGCCAAACTCAGCGCAGAATTTTTGAAGGCTTTCCTGCGAGATATCGAGCGCGATGGAGAGCTCTGTTTCGGGGAGTGCACGGCAGGCCAGCGCATGTGCGCGGGCAACGTTGCCGGTTCCGATGATGGCTACTTGATAGGGCATTCTAGATCTTTTTGAACAGAACTATCCTGTTGGTGTTGGTTCCTTTGCTCTGGTTGTCGACGCCCCAGCAGTGCGCGGTCTTTGTGAATTCCTGGGCGTTGATAAGAACCAGCTCGGGAGACAGACCGGCATGCATGCCGCATGGGAGGACGGCCTCTTCGAGCTTGATTTTACCTTTCCGAACTTCTCCCACTTCAAATGCTACATGGCCTCCAGGTCTCAGGATACGGGCGAGTTCGACGAAAACGCGTGTCATGGTCTGTTGCCATTCTTCGATGTCCCGACAGATGCTGATGGGGACACTCTCCGCATCAATGCCGCAGAACCAGCAACGCAGCCAGTTGTCACCGGCATAGTTTACTACGTCGAGGAAAGGCGGTGAAGTCACAACCAGAGCAACGGATTCCGACGGGATCTCCGGAGTCGACGAGGAATTGCCTGTCAGCAGAATTGAATGATCGGACGTTCCCATCAGCGCACCCTCGGATTCAGTATCCAGGCTCTTCAGAAGGCTCCGCGATTTTCTAAGAATCAGCTCAACGACATTCCGGCGAGGGGGCGTCTGCTGCCGGCGCTCGTTGATTCTGATCTGCGACTTAACTGAGACAGCTTGATTCGGCGGAAGCGTGTAAACGGAAAAGAAGCCAGGTGAGTGCCCGGTCAATCGGTTCACCGCGACCATTCGAATCCATGCATCGATGGCGTCGAGTTGATCATTTCCCTGTCTGTGCAGCAAGCAGTCTTTTAACGCGCAGATCTGGCCAAGTGTGTCGGGATGATAAAAGACGAGCAGCTCTTCGGGCAGTTTGCCGGCAGGTCTGAGATCGAAGGATTCAAGACGTGGTTGGATTTCATTCAGGGACGGCGGACAGAGGCGGGGTTTCAACAGAATCTGGCTCAGCGGATTGACATCGCAGCCGGAAGGGATCCTGCCCATAAGAGCAGATTCGAGCAGGGCCGTGCCGCGTCCCATAAAAGGATCGTACACGAAATCTCCAGGCGCGGTGAGCGCGGTGATGAAGAAGCGAGGAAGCTGAGGTTTGAAGCACGCGCGATATGAGACCTCGTGCAGGCTGTGTGCCTGTCGCTGCCTGGATGTCCAGAATTCATTTACAAATGTGACGACAGAATGTTCGTGCCCCTCGAACAGGTACTCGGTTGTCAGCTCAATTGTCGATTGACCAAATTCAGAGAAATTGCGGATGAACTCGATCAGTTGGCCCGGTCTGGCTTCGCTGCGAGGCTCAGTATCGAAGAGTTTCAGTTGGGTCATGAGCGTTCTTGTGCGAGGGTTCGACTCTTGATTGACCTTCACTCCTGCATTGTTTCAATGCGGCAGAAACGTAACAGGCGCGCCGGCTTTATCACCCAATCTGCCTTGCATCATGAAGATTAACGAAACCATCACCCTTGAGGAACTCGGACCGAAGATCGATCGAGTCTTCGAAGTGGCCGGTCCGAAGATTCTGAATATAGAAGAGAATTGGGATCCAGCGGACGGTACCCCCGTATTTACGGTGGAGGGAAAATACACCACCCGCGGCTGGACGGAATGGACTCAGGGCTTTCAATTCGGCTGCAGTATCCTGCAATTCGACGCGACGGGCGACGAACAATTCCTCGAGATCGGACGAACGAACACGGTTTCGCGGATGGCGTCGCACGTGTCGCACATCGGTGTACATGACCACGGCTTTAATAACATCTCCACGTACGGGAACCTTCGCCGCCTGATGCTCGAAGGATGTATTCCGCACAATCAGGCCGAGCTGGATTTCTATGAGTTGGCGCTGAAAGTTTCCGGCGCAGTTCAGGCCGCTCGCTGGACGGATATCAAAGATGGGCTCGGATTCATCCATTCCTTCAATGGGCCGCATTCCCTTTTTTCGGACACCATTCGATCTCTGCGCATCCTCTGTCTGGCCCATCGGCTCGGACATTCACTGATGAGTGAGAATGATGCCTCGATATCACTTCTCGGAAGGTCGATTAAACACGCGCAGGCGACCTCCAGGTTCAACGTGTATTACGGTGAAGGGCGCGACAGCTACGATGTGCCCGGACGGGTCGTGCATGAATCCATTTTCAATACAAAAGACGGTAATTACCGATGCCCGAGTACGCAGCAGGGATACTCCGCGTTCAGCACGTGGACGCGCGGCCTTGCCTGGTGCCTCTGTGGCTATCCGGAGCAGTTGGAGTTTTTTGAGACGGTGAGCGAGGAGGATACTGCCCCGTTTGCGGAACTCGAAACCTTCAGATCAGAATGCATGAAAGCCGCCATCGCTACCGCTGAATTCATCATCGAGCATTCCTGCGCGGATGGCATTCCTTACTGGGATACGGGTGCACCCGGTCTGGCAAAGATGGAGGACGCCTACGGGGAGAATTCGGAGCCCAATAACCAGTTTGAACCGGTGGACAGCTCGGCTGCAGCGATCTACGCGCAAGGCTTTTACCGGCTTGGGAAACATCTGGGTTCGAAGGGCGACGCACAGGCGGCACGTTACCGGCAGGCTGCACTAACCCTCGCGGACGCCCTGTTCTCTTCGCCTTATCTCTCAGAAGATTCCGGCCACCAGGGCTTGCTGCTTCATTCGGTTTACCACAAGCCCAATGGCTGGGATCACATCCCGGAAGGCTGCGTCGTGCCTAATGGCGAATCTTCTCTCTGGGGAGATTATCACTTGATGGAGTTTGCAGTTCTGCTGAGACGCGAGCTTGAAGGCCAACCCTATCTCACGTTTTTTCCGATGTAGCCTGCTGCGCGCCGCTCGCCTCAGGTTGCTTGGGGGCAGGTTCCTGCGGTGCTTGCGGGGGCGTTTCTGCATCGGGCTGAGGTGCGCTCTGCTCTTCCTCTTTGATGTCGTCGTAAACTTCTTTGCGCAGAATGCGGAGAGTTCTTGGCGCGCTGATCCCGATCTTCACCTGGCTGCCTGAAAGTGCCAGGATCTTGATATTGATGTCTTCACCGATGATGATGGATTCGTCGACCTTCCGAGTAAGAACGAGCATACAGTGGCCTCCTGTGCCGGGCGGGGACTCAGCTACCCTCTCTGGTACCAGAAGTTCCCCACTCAATGGTACCATGTCCTCTGATGGGAGGGACGATAGTTTGGGTACCGTGAATAATCATTTAAATGGTTGTTCGCTCGAAAGTTCAGTCGGCCCTGAATCCGGGCAATTTAATCACCATCCCGTTCCGCGTCTATAAAAAAATACTCAACATCAGACGTGGTGTAAATTGCGGCACATCCTTCAAAACTGGTATCCGTGACAAAAAAAAGGCGTTCTCCGTTGGGAGAACGCCTCAGTTTGGGTGTCCGATAAATTACTTGCCGACTCTACCAAGAGGTATTCCGGCGGAGCCTTCTTGAAGAGGCACGAGCTCGACTCTTCGGTTCTGCTTCTTGCCCGCGGTGGTCTTGTTGGTAGCGCGGGGGCGAGTGTCAGCGAACGCTGCAAAGAAGATCCGATCTTTGGGGACTCCCTGCTTGATCAGCACTTTGAGCACCTGGCGAGCCCTTTCGGCGGCAAGCTGCCAGTTGTCGTCCCATTTGGATCTGCGAATGGGGTCCGAATCCGTGTGACCATCAATCCGGATGAGATGGTCCCCCTGCTTCAGGACGGGAGCGACTTTATTCAAAGCCTTCAGCCCCGATGTTCGCAATTCGGACTTTCCTGGATTGAAAAGAACCTCGGCTGCCACGCTTAGGGAACCGGTCTTTGGATCATACTCCAAATCGGGGTCACCCTGCGCGAGCTCCTGGAGGCGTTCCTGAAGGCTCTTCTCAATCTGGGTTTTTTCGGTAAGGGCGAGATCGAGCGCTGACTTTGCTTCTCCGAGAGCGCTGGTCGCTCCAGTCAAAGCCGTTTCGGCGTCATCTGCCTTTTTCTTGTAAACATCAAGGAGCAATCCCTGCTCCTGAAGCTTGTTATTGAGCGCGTCCCGTTCCGCTGCGAGATTTTCAACATCTCGAGTATGGCCGGCAATGACATGTTGCTGGCTGCGGACCTGGTAACGCAAGTTGTCGATGGTTTTCTGGGCGCTTGGGGAGCACCCTGAGGCGAGGAGAAAGACGACGACAGGGGCGATTAGCCTGCCGTGTCTGATGAACATATGTTTCCTTTCTACAGGTTTTGTTCCAGGAAGTCGTAGATATAGTTTCTGGCGATCTCACTGATCGTTTCGAGGTATTCAGGCGTTGAAAACGTCGGGTCGCCGAGGCTGATGGAGTTGTAGAGAACAGCTCCAGCTACCACGAGCAGACCCATCGTTAACAGGAGAAATGGAAACATGACTCCTGATACCTTCGCATCACCGAATTCCTCGACGGGTAAATAGACATCTCCCGGATCTACTGGGAACGCCCCACCACCCATCATGGGTGCGGTTTCTGTCCCTGTTTGGCCGGGAACAAAGCCAACCTGGCTTTCTACTGCGGAGGTCTCCTGCTGAGTGTCGACACCCTGTGCCTCAGCAAAGGTCGGGATTTCCTCCTCCGTGGCCGTTGCGGCGAAGTCCATTCCGGTCTCGCCGCCGCCTTCTGTAGCGAGGCCGAAATCAGCTGTCTCCTGGCTTGTCTCTCCGAATTCCTCGAAGGTCAAGTCAGCAGTAACCGCTCCGGTCCCTGAATCTTCATCACCCAGCTCAATGGTTGGAAACGCGGTTTCCGTTCCCTCCATGTCAAACTCTCCACCGGGTGACAACTCAATAGTTGGGATGACCGTATCAGAGGTGTCATCCGTCAAGTCATCATCCGCGGACAGTTCGATAGTTGGTATGACTGTATCTGTCGTATCGTCAGCAGGCTCGTCATCCATGGACAACTCAATCGTAGGAATGACTGTGTCCGTGATGTCGTCTGCTGCTGGTTCATCGAGGTCAAAGCCCTCGAGGTTGATGTCGGTATCCGTTGTATCCTGAAGTTTCGGATCGGATGCCGGCAATTCCTGTGTGTCACCGAGGGGAACTTCTTCGAAATTCAGCTCGGTGCCAATTTCATCTTCTTCCCCTGAATCCGGCGCAGGCTCGATGGTGAAGGCATCGGTCCCAGGCTGCTCTTCCTCTAACCCAAGGGCAGGAAGCTCATCTGTGAGCGTTGGCGGCGCGGGCAGTGCCGGGATTTCCTGAGTGTCACCGGCTGGTGGTACTTCGAGGAGAGTCGGCCCTTCTTCGGCGGCCTCCAGGCTCGCCTCGGCCTGCGCCTTGAGGCTGTCAAGGCTGATGCCTTCCTGAACCAGCATCGTAGCCTCATTCTCCTTTTCCGACTTGAAATCCACCACGTCCGAACGGCGAAACTTAAGCGTTCCACCATCTTTGAAAGCCCTCAGCTTGACGTCAGCGACGACCTGCTGGAGTTCCTCCTCGTTGAGTTGGAGCTCCCCGAGGACATCCTCCCATGACATGTAAGCAGTCTTGCCCATTGAGATCCTCTATTCCTTAATTTTCAGCCTCTTCGGCTTTCAGCACCTGCATCTTTATCTGCTTGACAGAGGTACCATTCGAAACAGACGTGCCAACTTCTTCGAGCTTCTTGTCCCACTTGTAGGAACGCACCGCAAGTAACTGCAGTTTTCTGTAATCCGCACGGTTTTTCACTCCGGATGCGGGACCGTTGACCATGTAAGCCATGATGGTCTCCTGCTGAGAATCAATCAGGTAAAGTACTTCCTGACCTACATTATAGTTTGCGGTAACAGCCGTGATATGCCCGGCACTTGCAGCTTCATCATCCGCGTGTAAAGCGCGCGGTTCGTTCACGAACGCAAAGACACAAAGCCCGAATGCAATGGCCGCACCGGTGATGACCCCCATGATGTATTTGCTGTCCTTCATTTGAGACTCCTGTTGTAAAGGGATGGGATGAGCTTGCGAGGCAAATCCCGGCGTCGGGGGTAGTTCTTTGATGAAAGACGCCTTGGAGGGGCGGAGCTATTCAATCACTCGTTCGACTGATGTGTGAACGCCAGGATTATATAGACGAGCCTTCCGTTTTCAAGAATATGTGAAATAAGGAGTTGAAATCAGATTCCAATAGAGAACTCGACTCCCACTTTCATGCAAAAAAGTCGATATTTCAGGCAGAGAAGTCATTACATCTTCTTGAGCTTGATGGCCTTCGGCACCTCGCCCGAAGTAATCTCCCACTCGCCCGTCTCACTACGAAATTTGAGAATGTAATAGCCACTCTGACGGGCCGGTTTGCCGGTCTTAGGCATGGCCATCGGTCCGCTGAAGACGAATACTCTGCATTCATGGCTGAAAGTGCCATCCCCTTCCAGAAAGGTGGCCTTTACTCCCGGAGGGTATTTCTCAACCCACTGAAGGTGCAACCGCTCCTTATTCTCCTCAACATGGTCTTGCACCATCTTGAGCGCCACAGCGGTATTGGCCTCCTTCTTTTTGTCACCGCTGCAGCCCGAGAAAAGAAGACAAACCAGAGCTGTACTAGTGCAACCGTATCTGAGACTCATAGCCAAGGGACCTGTTGAGACATTTTGAATCGGCGGATTTTTTAACTCGACAACCGAACTGTGTCAATCACCCATTCAGATTTACCCATCTGTTGAATACGCTCAAGCACCCCCTAGAATCCCGCACCAATCGGGCGAGTGGCGGAATCGGCAGACGCAACGGACTTAAAATCCGTTGGGAGAAATCCCGTGGGGGTTCGAGTCCCCCCTCGCCTAAGAGCTTTGATGGTATCGATAGGCGCATAGCAGACGAATAGATTGCCCTCTGTTGAGAGCACATTCTCCGGCAAGCGCCGGGTGGCGCAGCAATTCGGTGGCAGGACTCAGCATCGGAATCATGAGTGGGTCTCTATCGTCAGTGAAGAAGTCGAGCCCTGTGCGCGGTCAACGTCAGCCGTGTTCTGCGCAGACACGCTGGTGACAGAAAGTCGACCCTTGCTCATCACTTGTTACTCATTTCGTTTTACGCATTACACCACGCATGATCGGTTACCACGGCAGAGGAACCACAATACTGGCAGTCGCATCGCCGCCTGGAAAGGCCCCGCGGGGGATTCTGCGCGTGAGCGGCCCGGACGCATGGGGATCGGTCGCATCGCTGCTGGATGATCCCGATCAGCCGCCACCTCGCGGGTATGTCGAACGCAACGTTCACCTCGACATCATTCAGAATTCCACACCCGCCCGGATCGCCTGGATGCCCGGGCCGGGCTCTTACACCCGTGAGGATGTTGTGGAGATCCACACGTATGGGTCTCCTGTTCTGCTGTCAATGATTTCAGATGCGCTGCAGGCCCGCGGCGTTTACCTGGCCGGTCCGGGCGAGTTCACTCGCCGGGCCTTCCTCAACGGCAGGATTGACCTGACGCAGGCCGAAGCCGTGCTCAGTCTGATCCATGCGCAGGACGAGACAGCGCATCGGCAGGCATACGAGCACCTTCGGGGGACTTTGTATGAACGCATTCTCCAGCACAAGGAAGGTCTGGTGCGTGTCTGTGCATTTGCCGAGGCCGCAATTGATTTTTCGGACCAGGATATTGAGGTAATCGATCACGAGTGGGTAACGGGCGAGATTCGTTTGGCCCTCTCGGGCGTTACGAAGCTGTTGGATGAATCCCGTGAAGCGCCCCTCGCAAAAGAGGGCGTTCGGACCCTCCTGGCCGGCCGCCCAAATGTCGGGAAGTCTTCTCTCCTCAATCGCCTGGTGGGGAGCGATACCGCCATCGTTTCAAGTATCGCGGGCACGACTCGGGACGTTGTCGAAGGCCGGATCGTACACGGCGGAATCCAGTTCATTCTCCGCGATACTGCAGGGGTGAGGCAGACACAGGATGAATTGGAATCGGCAGGCGTCGAACGAACCATGGACACCGCTCGTTCTGCGGATCTCATTCTGTTCATTATGGACGCCAGTCAGCCGGGGACGGATGAAGATATCCAACTCGCAACCGAGCTTTCCGAAGGGCTCATCCTCCCCGTCCTCAACAAATGTGACCTTGACCAGAAGCTGAAGCTCGATTCACTTCCGGATCTGACGAACCGTGGAGCGATCAAAGTCAGCGCGGCCACTGGCGAAGGCATTCAGAACCTGATCGGTGAGATGGTCGACATGGTCGAATCGAATAGCGTGGTGGCCGGCCCAGCGTTTACGGTCAACTCGAGACAGCGGGGCTGCCTGATACGCGCTCAGGACTCCCTTGCCAGGGCGCTCGAAAGCGCAGGTACGGGAGAGAGCCTGGAGTTCCTTTCAATGGATCTGAGGGATGCGCTGGATCAACTCGGCGAAGTCGTCGGCGAAGTAATCACTGATGATCTTCTGGATGTCATCTTCTCCGAGTTCTGCATTGGCAAATGAATCGTGGGCAACCGAATAAGACGTTTTACTGATTCGGTTGCTTCCATTCGACCGGCATCAAAGGCGGACAGAAAACGAATGCCCTGGCCTGCGTGCCCGACTTCTACGCCCCCATGCGTGATATCACCAAACAACCCGTCGAAAATGAGGGCGGTGAAGACTCTTTCAGCCTCCTGCCCGCACTCCAGGGGAAAGCCCAAACGGACAGAAAATCGACTACTCGATGGTGACAGGGCGCGGAGCGATTGAATTCAGCAGATCGGGAAGGTCGTAATGCAGTAACGCGCCGGGCACTGCCTGTTCAAGCATGTTGGCAGTCATCGGATTCTTCAGTGCCGTCTCAATCCATGAGGTCACGGACGACTTGAGAGACAGGCTTGCGATTTTATGTTCGAGCGCGGCGAAGTGTATTGCCGCTGGACCAGCTCGTCCGGTGGCGATTAAATGGACCTGATCCGGATGCACATCCTTTCGACCTAGAAGGGCATAGAGTCCTGCCTGTAAATCTTCGACTCGTTGTCCAAGCAGAGGACGCCCCGCATGAAGCGCAAGCATGCATTCGGAGAACCCAGCCTGGCGATACTTCGTGCCGGTGGTTCCAAGCTCGCCGAAACCGCGCAGGTCTATAGCAAGGATGATTCGACCTTCTGTGCACATGGTTTCGAGAGGCCCCCCTTTTTCGGAAGCTGACGCCTTTCCATTGTCCGGCGCATACAGCACCGCGGGCAACGGTTGCAGGGCATTCGTTTTGGGAAGGAACAGCAGTGACGGCAAAGGAATTTCCCCCGGTCTTTGCAGGATTACTTTTTCGATTCGACAGTTCTTCCGTACGAATGTGCTGATTACCTTCACGCGTGGTGACTTCAGATCTGTTCGTAAACCGATGAGCTTCTTCACCCGGAGCAGACTTTCGGCCCTGGCAGTTTCTGTCCAGGCTTTCTCTCTTGAGGAGGCCAATTCATTGGCGCGTTCCAGGTTGAAATCGGAAACCGTCTTTTCGTCTTTGAAGAATTCCACCACGTTCCCTTTGGTCGTCACCCAGAGGTTCTTCTCTGGCTGCGTCTTCAGGTCTGGCTCGGTGATCGGCAGATCATCACCTTTCAGCCACCGGCACATCCAGCGGGCCGCAGCCTCGCGCCTGGGTTTGCTGAAACCGTGTTTGTCATTGAATGAAAAGAAGCCAACGGAATTTTCCGCACCAAGGAGTTTGAAGATGCTCTTCGCTTCCTGGAATGTCTCACGGGCAGAGGCGATGGGGAAGTAGTCTTGCTCTGCGGCGAGAATCATCGTCGGCTTGGGCGCTCTCATGGCGAGGTAGCTGGCATGCTCGAGACCGTTCAGGCTGTCGCCCGGGAGCTGCTGGCAGCCATCCTGCGACCTCAGGCGATGCAGGATGCTTTGTTGAGAACAGATGAAACAGCTAGGGGCGGCCGGGCCGATTCGTTCGTCGAAGGCCATCAAGTATGCCGACTGTGTTCCGCCGCCAGAGTTTCCGGTAAGGCCGATACGCTTCGGGTCGACCTCCGATCTACTCAGCAGATAATCGAGACTGCGAACGTTGTCCCAGAGCTCATAGGCAGCCGCATCCCTTCCCACTAGATTAGACCCAATATCGAGCAACGTATGCGATTGCGTCCCTCGAATGTTCCCGGTCTGAAGTCGCTCGCCCTGGCTGATGGGATCCACGATCAGCGTGACGATCCCTTGCTTTGCCAAGAGTATGCAGGCACGGTGGTAGCCTTCGTAGGCCTTGCCATTTCCAGAATGGCCACAGACCACGAGCACGCCGGGGAATGGGGCGTCGCCTGTCGTTGGCACGTAGAGATTTGATGTGACGTGGTGGTTCGGGCGGCTTTCAAATGCAATGTTTTCAATGCGATAACCGTCACATTCGATGGTGCGCGTTGTGACTGGATTCAATGGAGTGCGATCCGGAAATGTCCCGAGCAGTTTTCGATACGTTGACGAAAGTTTCTTCTGATAGGACAGCAGAGCGTCTTTGCTTGTTAAAGCCTGCTTTACTTCAGCGCGTCGCGCCTCGAAGAGCTGATCTACTTCTTTCAACAGGTATTCGTGCAGAAGCCGATCCCCATTGCCTGAGAGAACAGTCAGGTTTTCGATGCCCAGCTTTGCGTTTATCTCCTCCGGCTTAAGATTGAGAGTCGAGGTGATGAGTATGGCGTCTGCGGATTCGTATCCGACGTCCGCGTCGTGAACGACTACTTTGGTCTGCCCTTTGGTCAGTTCGGTAGCGCCTGCCAGTTGCCAGGACCATTCGGAACGCGCCGGGGAGAGATGGGTCGCCTTCAGACGAGTTCCATTCACTCCAACTTGCAGTCCACGTTTGGTGCGCGACGGCTTTGTGCCAACCGAAGTGTAAGCCCGTACCCAGACGTCATATTTGCCGGTGAGCGGGATATCACAGTCCAGTTCCATCACGTCTTTGGAGATGCCCTTCGCATTGGATGTGCAGAATCCTTTGCCGAGAAATCCACGGATGTTGGTCTGCCTTCGCCACGGGCCATGGAAATCTTCGACTTGAAGGAGAATGTCTTCTGCATGGACAGAAGCGAGAACAGAGGCCGCCAAGGCGAAATGTATGAATGAAATACGCATGCGGAATTCCTTCCCTCACTCTCCGATGATTTCGTAGGTGGCAACTCCCTTCCCCGAAAAGCTAACTTGAGAAGCGCTTACATCGGAAGTCTTCGCCAGCAGATCACCATGACAGATGACGAGCGGGCGTGCCTTGAACGGCTGAGAAAACTTCACGGTCTCACCCGCCACGGCCCGTCCTATGAGCCTTCGCTCGTTCTTGCGATTGCTCCTTGAATCGTAGGTGAAGATGCCGAGCACAGAGACTGGGCCACCCGTTGCTTCGATTTGAACTCTGTGCAGGCCGAACGGAAGACCAAGCATGCCTTTGCGGTTCTCCATAAAATGCTTCTGCTTTTCCTGATCGGTGAACGGGACATTTGTTGCCTGCTCAAATTTGGTTTCACCATCGATGGTGACCTTGAGCGTCCCACCTACCGCCGAATCGACATAGGCAATGGAGATGTCGGTAAAGACTTCATCGATCTCAGTAGACTTGCCGGGAAGCAGCGATACCTGCTGCGTGCCGAAGGGTGATCCCCACTTTGAATCGAACGGCGTCGGCACAGTTTCGTTGAGGCTCCAACGAGGATTCTCGACACCGATGAATCTACGATTCGGACAGACCTTGGCGTCGACGTAAGTCAGGCGCGAGTTCTTGCCAGTGAGCTCAAGGATATGGCGATCTCCGAGCCGCAATTGGCCGTGCCGTGTCAGGGAATTGCGAATGTTGCGGCCGGGTGACTTCCGTCGGGAGTTCCCCTTCTTGCCATCAATGAAGGGAATGGGACTTGGGTCGTCAGAATCTCCCCAGACGTTTACCGCGGTGTCATCGAAGATGAACTTGTTGCCGACGATGCGCGAGCTCTTCTCGTCGTAGGTGATCATGTCGCCTTCCCATCCGTACGAATTGGGATGAAGGCGTTCCGGGAGGTGGAGTTGCGCTACGCCCGGTTGGCTTGGGGCCCAGCATTCGAACGCTTTTTCAATCTGCTTGTACCAGAGGTAATGCGCCGCGGCTTGGGGGTGTCCATCGGATGGGACGAGTGCGTATCGGTTGCACCATCTTGTTAGCTGGTCGCCGATTTTTCCGTAGTCAATAATGGGTATCTGGTACCGAAGTGCGAGCGCTTCGAGGTCGCCCACGTTTGGAGTGTATGAACCGTAATTCTGCCACATGCAGAACAGGAATTCGGTGTCCGGGTAATGCCGTTGAATCCAGCGAATGGTCCCTTCAAACACGGCAACTTCATCGGGAGAATCTGTTTTCTCATTGGCGCCGCTGCCGAATATGACGAGATCCGGTCGAGGTCCTTCCTGCCTTTTGAACAGGTCTGGATAAAGGTCCTGCCATGTCTTGCCGGCTTTATGACCGTTGTCGTTTTCGCTCGGCGACAAGGCGAGGGAGCAATAGTCCTTGAGGCCCGAGTGTGCCTCACCCACGCAAGAGCCATCGCAAGCCATGAAGTTCAGCAGGATCTTGTCTGGAGTGAGATCGAACTTCCGCATGAGTTCCCTCTTGAGACGGCCGGTGTAGCTGAAGTAGTGCTGCCACCAGCCGAAATACGGAT
>JASLXP010000342.1 GCA_030740295.1 Planctomycetota bacterium | reverse complement strand
GATTGAGAAAGGGATCATTGATTTCCGGTCGGACATTTACTCGCTCGGAGCTGTCTTTTTTGAAATTCTTGCGTCGCACTATCTTGGCGAAGACATCAAGTTTGATTCTGATTCGATTGCAGGACAATTGGATCGAATGGCCCATGCCGGCTTGCACGCCTCGCTGGCGGAATTGATTGCCAGTATGACCAAGTGGTCGATGGATGAACGCTGTTCGAGTGTCATGATTTTCAATGATGTCTGCGCAAATCTGAATCTTCGGACCGAGGAGGATAAGAAGGCTCAGTCTTATTCCGCTCAGCCGCCATACCCGTTCATCATCGGACGCGAGAATCTAATTCGTGATTTTGAAGAGACACTCGATGCGCTGCTGGCGGGGAAGGCAGTTCCTTCGAGCTGGTTGCTCAGTGGCGAGGCGGGCATCGGTAAGAGCCGGTTGCTCGAAGAGTTCCGCATTCTCGCCCAGCAGGCCGGATGCGCGTACGTGAAAATCAGGTTCGGCTTTGAGCATAAAGATTCATACGGCCCTTTCTATGAAGCCATCCACGAAGACGGAAAGCCGGAGGAGACGCATAAGGAATTAATCAATGCAACGGACGCAGTTCAACAGCGGTGGGATACGATCAGTTCTCGACTGATCCAGCTTTGTTCGCAGTATCCCACTTTGCTGGTTTTTGAAGATCTTCATCTCGCAGACCGGGAGGCGTTGAGCCTCTGGAGCGTGGTGGTCCGCTCTCTGCGTGGGAGACGCATCTTCATGTGCGCTTCAATGCGTGAAGGTGAGAACGAATCTGTCGCGGTTCTTGCGAACGAGCTCGAACAGGGCGGCTGGTGCATGGTTCGCCCACTCAATCGATTGGGTCTGGATGATGTGGTCGGGCTGGCTTCCCGCATCCTGAACGACGATGTGGTGGACGGCGAGGCTGCCCGTTCCATCTGGCAAAAGTCCGGTGGGAACCCGCTGTATCTCCGTCTCATTCTCGATCGGGTAATCGAATCCGAGAATGCGAATGCATGGTCCCAACTGGGTGCGGCCCTGGAAACCATCGAGTTATCCGGTCTGCGTGAACTGATCCTCCAGCGCATACGTGGACTTGAGCCGGCAGAGGCATCGTTTATCCAGGCCCTGTCGGTCGTTGGGCGGCCCGCCGGGATTGAGGAGATGCGGCACATTCTCGAGATCGAATATTCCGATGCGCTGGCGGCAGGCATTGTCCTCTGCTCGAAGGGCATTCTGGCTAAGTCACGTACCGGGCCCGGGATGTACGAGTTTGTTCACAGCGAGCTTCAGCTCAGTGTCTATGAAACCATCGACGAAGAGGAGAAACGGCGCCTTCACCGGCTGGCTGGGGAGTTCAATGAAACCAGCGAGAAGAGCCGGCTGGAGGAAACTGCCTGGCACTTCATCTCCGCGGGTGACAAGGACAAGGCTATCCGATACGGCGTACCGGCTGCTCGGCGTGAATTTCAGACTTCGGCCTATCATTCTGCGATGCGGCTGCACCGCGTCCTGCTGGAAATCATGGATGAGGGCGAGGAATTGTATGCAGAGACCGCGATGGACTTTGCTCTGGTCGTATCCTGGATGGGTGAATCTGAGAATGCGATCCAGATGTATGAAGATCTGCTGGCCTGCAATCTCTCCCCCGAAATACGAAGCAACGTACTCCGCAAACTTGCCGATAAACACGCGATTCAGGGGCGGCACGAAAGGGCTGAAGCCTTGTTCGCCCAGGCCCGCTCTCTCCTCAAAGATAGGCCCGAGAGTGTCCATATGGTTCGGCTTCAGATTTCAGAACTCCATTTCCTCATCAAGAAAGAGAATTACAGAGAGGCAAAGGAAGGGCTCCTGGAACATCTGTCATTATGCCAACGCAACGATCCGGGATTTATCGCTTATGTTTACGAATACCTGGGCAGCACGAGCTACGCCATGGGTGAATACCGGGAAGCAGATTACTGGTACAAAAAGGCGCGCAATGAATACAGCAAGGCCGGCAACAGGACGGGCAAGATCAGAGCGAACAGCAAGCGTGCGAATATCGCGTTTATGTCCTCTCGCTATGCTGAAGCCGAATGCCTTTACCGTGAGGCCATGGATTTTTATCAGCGCTTCGGCCACTTCCAAAAGACCGCACTGGCCACCCGAAACATCGCCAACGTCTGTTTTACCAAAGGCGATTTGTACGAATCAGAGATTCTGAACACGCGTGCCCTGGTAATCTATGGATCCGCCAAGGCTCTCGTGCCACAGGCGAATGCCTTGAGCTCCCTTGCCCTTACCCAGCTCAAGCAGGGACGATATGCCGCCGCCCGGGAATCTCTCGAGCGGGTTCATCAGATTGAAGGGCTTGACCCGAAACTATTGAGGCAGACCAGGGTAGTCGAAGCCGAATTGTCCCTTCTTATTGGGGACCTGGGCAGCGCTGGGTCCCTCCTGGATTGGATCGAGGAAGTGATGAGTGAAGATGAGGCACAAGTGAGAGTGATGTATGTGGAATACCTCAGGGCAAAATATATCGCGGCTATCGGGGACCCTCGGGCAGCGCGCCAGCTACTGGGCCGGTGTATCTCCAGGGCTGTCCAGGATGATCTCAGGTACGAAGAATCGTATCTCCGTCTGGAACTGGCGCGGCAGCTTTCGTTTACTCAGCCGGCCGCATTGAAGGAGGCTGAGATAGCTCTGGACATCGCTGCCGGCATTCACCATGGGGTCCTTCAAACAGAGGCCCGCCTGGTCCTGGGCATGATCTGCCATGAAAGGAAAATGTTCGAAACCGCAATCCAGTACCTCAACCCATGCGTCGAAAGGGCGAGGAAAGGCGGCATGAAAGACCTTTGCTGGCAGGCAGACGCCATGCTCTCCGCGTGCCAGCAGGCGCTGGGGCGAAATCGTTATGCCTATCTCTACCAGTTGGAAGGCCGACGACTGCTTGACTCCATGCGCCACCAGTTTGAAAACGAACTGGATTGGGAGAATTACGTAACCGCCACAAGTCGGCTGCCTCTCCTGTCCTCCGCCATCGCCCAAGTCGCATTATGACACCTGAAACCGTCAGCGATCTCGATAAAACTCTCGCGTTCAGCAGGGCTCTGCACGATTTCGATGAAGTCGAGCCGCTCCTCAAATTCCTCATCAGCCGGTTCATTTTAGATCTGGAAGCTGAACGGGGATTTTTGATCCTTTTCGAAAATGACAGGCACGTTTACAAATTCGCGCAGACCCTCGAAGGCTCGACCATCGATGCGCCAAAAGACGAGATCAGCACGAGCCTCGTCGATGAAGCCATCCGGCGACGCCGCGCCCTTCTGGTCTGTGATGCCCTCGATGATCCGCATTTTGCCGATAGCCAGAGCATCCGGCGGCTCGAACTACTCTCCGCGGTCTGCGCACCGCTCATGACCTTTCGCAGCGGAGTGTTGGGAGTCATCTATCTGGATAACCGTTCCGAAATCGGCCGCTTCTCTCAGAGAGATTGCGACATGCTCGAAGTTCTCGCGCTCCATGCCGGAGCAGCCCTCGAAAGCGCGTCCCAGGAATCACCTGCCACATCGGACGTGCGACAGACCGAAGACATATCGCAGGCATTGAATCAGCAGTTTCGCAGAACCCTCACCAGCCTTACAGGCCAGATACAGGCCAGCCACTGGCTGCACGTCAACGGGGCCGCAAACCACTTCCGGGAGTTGCAGAACTCGCTGCGGCGGGGACTCGAGATTTCAAATGCGGTCGAGGCCCTGAATTACTCTCCGCAGAAGGAACAACTCCAGCTCTGTGAGCTCGGCCATGTTGTTGAGGCCGCAATCGGGCACGTGAACGGTCTTAAAGATCATCCAGTCAAGCCGGATGTCAGGCCTGTCCAGGTTGAATGCGGCCCGCTGGAGCTGCAGAAGGCCATCGAAGAAGTTTTGCGGAACGCGTGGGAAGCAACCCAGGGCAAGAAGGATCGGCGGATACAGGTCGCCGGCGGAATAGCAGGTAGCAATGCCTGGGTGACGGTTACGGATAATGGCACCGGTTTTACCGAAGAATCCCAAAGCAGGGCAGACGAGCCATTTTTTTCCACGAAGCGAAATGCCAAAGGTATGGGACTTACCGTTGCCCAAGCGATTCTCAAACCGCTCGGAGGCATGCTCACCTGGGTAAGCCAGGCCGGCCTGACCGAAGTGCGCGTGGAACTGCCGAACGCGACTCAGAAACCGGAAAGCTCCAGTGGTCGGCCCGTTCAAAAGGCTCGGATTCTGCTGGTAGATGATTCATCCGCTTCTGCGGGCATCATGGTGCAGACTCTTGTGCGTCATGGACACGAAGTCACGCACATCAATGCCCCGGACGAAGCGGAATCGCGCTTAAAAGAGAATTGGGATCTGTTGATGGTGGATGGTGGCTTCTCTCTCAGCCAAATCCAGTCGTTGACAGAATTGGCCAAAGCGCTGCCGGACGCACCAGCGGTCATTCTTCTGACGTCCTGGTCAGAGTGGTCTCAAGCCGCTGAGCTCAGCCAGGCCGATATGGCGGTATCGAAGCCGATCCAGCTTCGATACCTGCCCCGCGTGGTCAATCAGGCCCTCCAGGCCCGATAGAGCACCTCCCACGGCAAGAACCATTCAGTTCAGCGGGATTGCGTTCTTGATAAGCTTCGCATACTTCTCAGCCATTTGCGCAGCCTCGGAATCTTTCAGCCATGCGGCTCTAAGCTCTGGCTGGGTCTTTTCAATCACCAGCATCCGGTTGCTTTTGGCATCCTTCTGCTGGACCATCAGAGCCACGACAGCCCTGACCCGATCCCCGGCATCCTTTTCTTTGAGAAGTGATGCCTCGGCAAAGACCACGTAGTCCTGAAAGCGCCAGACGGCCCATGCCTCTCTGTCTGAGGCCAGGAGCGTACGGCTCGAGTTCCGCCGGGCTTTTAGAAAGGACGGTGAAACCTGGCCAGGGGCCAGTTCCGTTTTCGGAGCTGCCGTCAATGGATCCTCAGTCCCTTCCTCGGGGACAGGATTCTCTGCCGGCTCTTCGACCTCTTCCTCCGCAAAGACCGGATTGAAGTCAAACGTAAGAAAAGGAATCGCAAGCAGCAGCAGCGATGATAGAAGCCATCGAGGATTGCGAAATGAAATAGACATGGGACCCTCCTAACAGGAGCGAGCGAGGCGTATATAAAACGTATACGCTACTTTATACTTTTTATACGCATATTCAAGCGAATTGTTTGGTATGTTTTTCGTATATCCCATATTTATATTGAAAACCTCTAACGGAGATGTAGACTCATGGCCTTTGGAGACAAAGTCCGGCAACTCAGGAAAGCCAGACGGCTCACACAATCAGACCTCGCTAAGGCACTCAGCCTCAGCCAACGAGCGATTTCTGAGTTGGAATCCGGAAAAACTCAGCCGAAGCAGGACGCCATCCGCCGCATCGCGGAAATCCTGGAATGCTCTTTTGAAGATTTAATGACGGAGGATCCCGTGGCTCTTCCGAGCGTGATCGACCCGGTCGCTCTGGAGGGCTTCGTGATCCCTTTAATGGGAGCTGTGGGCCTGAGCAGATTCGAATGGCCTGCTTCCCTCATTCCAAGGCAGTCACTGGAAGTCCCGAAACGAATCTACGGAGAGAAACGCTTCGCTCTGCAGGCCGGTGACGACAGCATGGAATTGGAAATACAGATCGATGACTACTGCATCTTTGAACCTGGAATCAAGCCCCTGCATGGCGCCATCGTCTGCTGCGAGGTCGCCGGCCCCGACTCATCCATCTGCATGGTTCGCACCTTCCTCGAAACCGAGGAGGCCGTCATCCTGCAGCCGGCGAAACAGAACGATCCCCAGCTCCATACACTTATCATGGTCAAACAGAAGGGCGGCAGGTACCAGTTCGAGGGAAAGAAATTCGAACTCGATATCAAGGGAGTGCTCGTGGGGCTGTTCCGGGATTACCCGGTGGCGTGATTCTGAATCCGGAGCGAAAACGAGCGCCTCAATCCTTACTCTTAATCTCTCTTCCTCTTCTAAGCTTGAGGCCCTTCCGTTCCTCGATGCACCTAGACATTTTACGAAGAGCGAAGAATCCAGGATCAGAATTACGAGTAGGATTACGATAAAGATCAAGAGCAAGAGGCCCTTCCTCGCGGCCCTCGTCCTCCTCCTCCTCACACCTTCCGCATCCGCCCAGCGGTTCGCCGGCATGCTGGCCGACGATACCTGGACTCGCGGCAACTGGGTCGGCCAGTACGGCGGCTATGCTTACGCGCTCTTAGGCGCGGAGTCCCCTAAATCAACCTTCGGCGGGCCGGGGTGGCCCGTTCACCTGCGCGGCTATACGGGCGACCCAAAAGATTCGCACCGCGCCTGGCTGTCTCGCATGAACACGGTGGCCGACGACCGTGCGCTTCAGACCCCGGACGGCAAGGCCCGGATCGCATCCGTTTGGGACGACCACGGCGAGATAAGGAAACCTGGAGAGAAAGCGCCCGGCCTGTTTATCGACCTCAATCTGCCGGAAGGGCTCTGCCTGCTGACACTCTATTTCTTTGAGATCGATTGGCCCCAGCATCGGGACTACAAGCTGCGCCTGCTTTCCCGTGAGCCGAAGAAACTCATCCTGACCACCACGGCCGGCCACTTTTTTGGCGGCAAGTACAAGCGATTCGCTCTCAAAGGTCATCGAAAGATCACCATCCACATCGACACCCTCGCCAGCCCGAACGCGGTCATCTCCGGCCTCTTCATCGACCGTCTCGGGGATCTCATCAAACTGCCTGAGTGGGTTGAGGAAGAAACTTACAGGCCCGGCAATTTCAGAAACCAGTTGGCTGGCAAAGTCGTGGCCGCTCAGAAAGCGTTGAAGAAGGTCGAGGAAGACGGAACGGGGGAGGAGGAGTATCTCAAAGTCGAAGCCAGTATCCTGGCCTTCGCCCACTGGGCCGAAGGTAAAGTACCCTCCGCCATTTTCGGCCTGCTCCACCGCGAATCGACCAATGCCAGACGGCGATTGAACAGATTTGTCCGGCTCTCGTTTTCCAACCTCCAACAGGAGCACGCCCTGCAGCTTGCCTGGTGCTGGGCATCGGCCATCGCTGACATTCCGGACCAGAAGATCTACCTGAAACAGATCGAAGCGATCAAGGCGCAACCGGCAGATGGGGCCCACATAAGAATCGGCGGTCCGCTTCGGAATCTGGCGAACGCTTCATCGGCTGCCCTGAGGGCGCGAGCCAGAGAGTTCTTAAACAGCGGGAACTTTGGCTCGTTCGCGGTGACGATGCGCCACTTGGCTCAACAGCATCCGGACAACATGCAGCCTGAAGATCATTACCTGCTCGCCAATGCTCTCGTGTATCAGGGCAACTGTTCCGATGCCGTGAACCACTTCTCCAGGGCCCGCAAGGCTGGCCTTTCGGAAACGGCATCCGCCTGGTCTTATCTGAACGAGATCATATGCCTGATCCGGACCGGCAAGAATCAACAGGCCCGTGAAGTCCTCAGCCGTTTCGAAAAAGCTCATCCTGCTCGAACCGAGGTCAGCCATGGACAGCTCAAAGTGGCGGAAGCCCTGATGAAAGAACAGCCCAAGGTGGCAAAACAGCTCTTGCTGACACTGCTCACGGATCACCTCGAAGAGGACAGCCTGAGGGACAGCGCGTTACTCGTCATGGATCGGCTTTCCAGTGAGGGGGGGCCGGGAGAATGACCAGAGCCAGAGGTAGAACGAATCTGAAGATATCAGTGTTGTTGGTCTGCTGCGCGCTCGGAAGGGGCACGGCACAGTCGAACGGCGGCTTCGTAATGGAAGACGGCAGGCTTCCGTATCTGGCGACTGGCCACAACACAATGACATTTGCCACCAGCGGCGCATGGTTACTGACTTGGCGGGGAAAGGACCTGTTGAGTGGAGGTATCACGTTCCGCGAGAAGGGCTGGCTGCGATGGGGGACTCAAATGAGGAGGACCTCGAATGATGACGCATTCGAGGCCTCCTCAGAGGATATACCGGGGCTGAAGTTTTCGAACACACTCAAGGATCTCAAACGCAGCAAGCTGTTCGAGATTCAGCAGAGCGTCACTCGTGAAAAGAACGAGCTGCGTTTCGAGTATCAGCTGAAAGCACTGGTCGATATCGAATCCGAAGTGCTCGGTGCCGAGTTTGAGCTGCCGCTCAAAGAATTTTTCGCGCAGGGGCTGCGGCTGAGATTCGACAAGCGCATAGTGCCAATTCCAACAAAAGAAAAAGGCCAGATGGTCGGCTGGT
>JASLXP010000341.1 GCA_030740295.1 Planctomycetota bacterium | reverse complement strand
ATCTCAGAAGTTGCCCAGACTAATCAACGCATCAGCGGCGATTTTCATTCACCGGCTCATGTCGCGCTCCCTCTCCCCGCCGATGGCGAGGGCTACAGCATCAGGGCGAAGGCCGTTGAGGTGGGTGGGGGATTGAGAATTCAGCTCGGCGAGAGCAAAGCCACCGTCATCAGAATCGAATGTGTGGACATGCCCAATCTCAATCACCACTGGGGCACGACGAAAGTGCCGAAGGGGCTGAAGGATGCGGCGCTGTTGATGGAGGTCTCTGGGGTGGTCTCGTGGAAACGGAGATATAGAAAGCACTATTTCATCCGGCCCGATCTGCACTTTTATTACGGCGATGATTACAAAAAGGCCCTGGAAAAATGGCCCAGCCTGCCGGGCGCTTCGGAGCATGAATTCGCGTTGCGAGTGACGAGGCTTGAAGGACGGATTCAGCTCTGGATGGATGGAAGATTCTTTACGAGTTTCCCAATGGAGAAGGCCTGGAGGGAGATCGGTATTCAACTGACCGGCAAAGGCGAAGTGCGGAGCGTCCACCACGCAAAAGCAGCGGAGACTGATCGCTTTGTACCGCTGGACATTTCCGATCAGTCGCATCGAGGCGATTTGGAATTCAAGGGGGGTACGGTTTCAGCCGGACTGAACCTGCCCATCCGTTTGGTCAAATCCGGTTCGGTGGATGTTGGCCTCTCCCGATGGCTCCGGCAGTCTCAGGATTCCATGTCTTTCTATTCGCCCTACAGCAAACGGAGCTGTTGGGACGCTGTTCCTGAATCGATCATTTTCAGTGTGCCGAATCGTCACTACAACGCTGTGCATGTGCTCTGCGCGGTTGATCCTTCAAAGCACAAAAGCCCGACCATGAGTGTCCGTCTGGCGCGATATCGCCAATCGTGGGATGGCACCGGCGCGACTCAGGCCGATACGACGATTCGTGTCGATCCTGAACGACCGGAAGGCTGTGAGTCCATCCGCCAGGTTGGAACCGTTCGTGCAAAGTTGGGGCTTCGAAGCAGGCCGTTGCCTCTTTACCTGCTCACGATTCCTCTGAAAACAGGTGAGTTGGCAGACTTACTCGGCAGGGATGACTGGGACTCCAACTACGAGCGCACCGATTACTTCTACCTTGAATTCTGCCGGGAGCTGGGCGTTCGTGCGTCCCGCAACTACGGCGTTTTCGAAAGGCTTCCTTTGGGGCCGGAGAGTGGCGTGCACATCTTCGGAGCTACCCTCGAGAAGACACCGGTTCAGGTGTCCTTTCAATCTGATGAAGTGGGCAACGTCTTCTATAAGGACAAGAACCCGCGGCTCAGGCTCGAAATCGTGAACCCGTCGAAGCGTCCGATAAAGCTGGAGCTGACTACGGCGTTCAAGGATTTCAAAGAGAAGACCGAAGACTCATCCCAAGAAATCAGCGTAAAGCCGGGCACGACGAAGCTGCCGATCAACCTGGCCGGACGCGAACTTGGATGGCATGAGGCGGAGTTCACCTTCAAAGATGAAACAGGCCGGACCATCTGGAATCAGTCAACCGTATTCGCGCTCCTCCCGCCGGACACTCGCAAGGCCGGCAGCGAATCGCCGTATGGCACTTGGTGGTTTGAGGGCAGCCATTATTCGGAGAGCGATGCGAATCTGGTGTTGCCGCTGATTCAGAAGATGGGATTCCGGCACGTCACACCACCGAAGAAGGACGAACGAAAGAATGTCACTCCTGCCAACTACGCCCGTCATAAGATGACTCCCAGCATGATGCGGCGCATCAGGGAGGGCAAGAAGAAAGGCGGCTCGCTCGAGGAACAGGTGCAAAAGTTCATGACGGACTGGCCGGCCACGGGCTACGCCATGATCTTCCATGAAACCCATCTCGGCGGTCTGGGACTCGAAATCCCGCCGGAACTCTTTGGGCGTCCGCCGCTGAAACTCGAAGGCAAAGATCAGGAGCGCTACAAGACGCTCGTCGAACATGCTGAGCGACATTCCTCAGCCATTCGGAAGCTGGCGCCGAACACGAAGATCATCCTTGGCAACGGGGGCACGAATTTCAACGTTCACTGGCTGCGCACGAAGCTCCCGCGCAAACACTGGGACGCTATCGGCCTGGAGATGGCCATTCAGCTCTTTCATCCGGAAGGGCAGCCGACTGGTTGGAATCTGCAGTCGATGTGGATCGCAAAACGGATGCGCGAGATTTACGGGTACGAAGATATGCCCATTACTTCCTGTTACGAATTCGATTACCGGTCTACGGCGCCCGGTGCGCTTTCGCTGAAGCAGCAGGCGGATTGGTATGCGAGGGACGTCCTGCACTGCTTGGCCTACCGCATGCCCAACATCAATGTCGCGCTCATCATGGACTGCAACAGCTCCTACTACAGCAGCCGTTGGGGCGCGACAGGCGTCTGCTTCCGTGCGCCGGACATGTTGCCAAAGCCCAGCTACGTCGCGCTCTCTACCCTCACTCGCGAGCTGGATCAGGCTGAATACCTGCGATGGCTGGATACCGGTTCGACCGGGCTCTACTGCCTGGAATTCAAAAGGAAGGATGGATTCGTCTATGCCCTGTGGGCCACCCGGGGCCAGCGCAAAGTCGAAATCCGCTTTGCCAGAGACGATGGCCAGTATCGCATCTGCGACCTCATGGGTCGGAACGCCGATGGGTCCGTTCGCAACGGCACAGCATCGTTGACGGCCAGCGAGTCACCCGGCTTCCTCTCATCTTCAGTCCAGCTCGCATCCATCAGTGCCGCGGCGCTTTCAGCTCCAGACAAGATTCCTTCAGACGCGGTCATCCTCGACAAGCTCGACAATCCGGACGGATGGAAGCTCATTGAAGAAGGAGACAGCGCGTTCCAGAACTACTGCGCTTACAAGCCGATGGCAAAGGGAAAGACGTTGAAGCAGAAAGGCAGCGATGGGGGAATGCAGATCACCCTCGTTTCACAACCGGACATCCCGGACCTCGTCGGCCGTTACGCTATCTACGAGCCGGCGCGGGGGCCCATCAAGATCCCTGGCAGGCCGAGACGCATCGGCGTCTCAATAAACGGCAACTCAAACTGGGGCCGCATTTATTTCGAGATCATCGATGCCAAAGGGCGCCGGTGGACATCCAACGGATGGGAGGAAGCGCCGAACAGTTGGGACATGTCTGACTGGGAAGCCGAGACCGCCATCAACTTCGACGGCTGGCGATTTATCTCGGTAGGCCTGCCCTTCCACTATGGGTCCGGCTATTACAGTCCGGGCTTCCGCCACTGGCGATGCCAGGGAGACAACAGCACCACAAACCAACTGGAATTCCCCATCCGCTTCAATCGCCTCTACCTCGTCTTGCGCGAAAAGCTCGTCTACGTCAACGAAATGATTCCGGCAAAATCGATGAGTATCGAATTGAAAGACCTTTCGGCTTTGCCATGACTGCGATTAGCAATGCCGGATCAGTTGAAACGCTCCACACGGAGGGCGCTGATATCGAAAGATGGCTCGGTGCCGGTGGCGATCTGGGCGACGAGCTTTCCCGTAATGGGAGACATGGAGATGCCGATCATCGCGTGACCGGCAGCGAGGATAAGATTCTTATACCGTTGGGCGCGGCCGAGGAACGGCAGACCGTCCGGTGTGCACGGCCGGAGCCCCCGCCAGATTTCAAGTAATTCAAGCTCGTTGGGATCGACTCCGGTGAGGTACCGGGGGACGGCATTCAAGATGGCCTTGACACGTCGCTGGTTGATGGAAAGGTCGAGGCCCGCCATTTCGAGAGTTCCTGCAAAACGCAGGCAATCGCCCATGGGAGTCGTAGCAACCTTGGACTCGGCCAGCACGACCGGTCTCCCGGGGCATCCATCTGAGGGCCGTTTGAAGGTCACACTGTATCCCTTGGCCGGCTGGATGGGCAGCTTGATCTGAAGCTCTCTTGCGATGCCAGGCGCCCACGATCCCGATGACAGGACGACCTGCTCCACTTTGAAAGTGCCGCGGGTCGTATGCACGCGTTCGATCTTTCCATCGGAAGTCTCGAAACCAAGCGCTTCGGTGGATGGAAGAATCGTCACTCCCTTGCCTTCAATGTGACGGGCAAGCTCGCCTACAAAGCGATCTGGCAAGAGATGGGCATCCTGTGGATAGAAGACGCCCCCTGTTACGTCGGGACGCACCGAGGCTTCAAAGCCATGGACTTCCTCACCCTTCAGCTCATCCACTTCAATGCCGATATCTTTCAGGAGCCGTGCCTCTTCCAGACCCTCTTCGAATCCTTCTTGCGTTTTGTAGACCGACAGCATTCCCTTCTTTTCATAGCAGAAGTCGATGCCGTCCAGGACGGCCAGCTCGTCAAACAGCTCGACACTGTTCAGGCTGAGATCGCGTATGAGAGGCAAGGCCTGATGCACGTGGCGTGCTTTGCATGCTCCCCGGAATTTCCAGAGCCAGGAGATGATATCCCAATTCAGCCGGGGCTTGATGTAGAACGGGCTGTCCGGGTTGAACATCCACTTGAGCGCCTTCGAGATCACGCCCGGTGCAGCCAACGGCACGCTGTGGCTGGGAACAATCAGACCCGCATTGCCGTAAGAGCTGCCCGAACAGATTTCTCCCATCTCAACGACTGTTACGTTGCAGCCGAGCTCGCACAGATAGTGGGCTGAGCAGATGCCTACCGCCCCGCCTCCGATAACAAGAATTTCTGTTTCAGGATCCATTCTGTTTCACCCGTTTCATTCCAGGACCAGATAATGCTGAATAAAGACTCCCGAGGGGGATATCTTCGGCAGAGCGAGGACGATCCTAACAGTTCATCCTGCAATTCGGCAGTGAGAATACTCACTCTGTATACTTGACAATGACAAGCATGACATCGGACGGGAACACGATGCATGTCGCCCCCGATCTGAAATCGAGATTTTTTGCGGGAATTTGAGCCTGGATTTTGGACTTTGGCTGCCGAGTTGTTATTCCTACGTCCTGATGGGAAGAACTGGCGAAGATTTCAAGCGTCTTGTTTCCATCTGGCATCTGAAAGGGAAAGAGCCCGGTTACAGGAACCTCGGGCTGAGATGACAATCCAAGGGCAAATGACAGAAGGCGAGCAATCATGACTTCGCATGATTCTGAGATTGGCAGTCTTGCCATTGAGAAAAACTGGATTACGCCGGAACAGCTCAACGAGTGCCGCGAAGCCCAGGATGCGGCAGCGAAACTCGGCGTGCAGGGGCGTCTGCTGGACATCATGGTCCAGCGCGGTGTGCTTTCTCAGGACCAGGCGAACAAGCTTGAAAGGGCCGCAGCCGGGCAGTCGCACAAGATCGAGGGATATCACCTTCTTACCAAGATCGGGGCCGGCGGCATGGGCGCGGTCTACAAAGCCCGGCAGGAGGGCATGAACCGGGAAGTTGCCCTTAAAATCCTGCCGCCCAAATTTGCCTCTAACCAGACTTTTCTCGACCGCTTCTACCGTGAAGCACAGTCAATGGCGAAACTGCAGCACCCCAACATCGTCATGGCTTACGACGTGGGCGAATCCAATGGCTATCACTACCTGGCGATGGAGTACGTCGAGGGTGAAGACTTGCAGGCCCGGCTCAAACGGGAGAAAGCTCTGCCCGAAGACCAGGCTCTGAACATCGCCATCTATCTTGCCCGCGCTCTTGAATACGCTGGCAGGGAGGCGAGCCTGATCCATCGCGACATTAAGCCCGGCAATATTCTCCTTACGATGGATGGCACGGTGAAGCTGGCAGACCTCGGCCTGGCAAAGCAGACCACCAATGAAGAGAAGACTATCACCCAGGCAGGCGCTGCCGTCGGCAGCCCTCATTACATGTCACCGGAGCAGATTCGCGGCGAGCAGGACCTCGATTGTCGCACTGACATCTATTCGCTCGGCGTATGCCTGTTTCACCTCCTGACCGGCCGCCCCCCTTACTTCGGCGAAAGCTACGGCACCGTTCTCAGCAAACACCTTTCGGAAGAACTCCCGGACATCCGTGAAACGAATCCTGAAATCTCGGAGAACCTGTCCCTGATTTTTCAGCGCATGACTCGCACGGAGCGGGACGGCCGCTACAGCGACTGGGGCGAGGTCGTAAAAGACCTGGAACTGGCGACAGCAGGAGAATCCCCAGCCATTGCCCGACCCATGCCATCCGCGGTTTCGTCCACACGGGCTCGCCGTGAGCGGCCCACCTCGCGCCGGTCACCCCTGCCGGCCGTTGCAGGGGCAACGGCCGTTCTGGCCGTCGTTCTTATCGTCTTCCTCATTCGAGGGAAGGACGAGCCATCGGCGGACAAAACGAAGCAGCCCGGCTCCGAGACGTCTGCCGCGATGACCAAGAGCAAGGAGGCCGGCGGCCAGGTGGCAGAGCCCCCCGAGCCCGAAGTTCCGCTGCCGGAGAAAGAACCTCCGTCCCAGGAGGTGGACCAGAAGCCACCGGAAACTGTCCCTGTTCAGGTAACCGTTCCGGTCACGAAGACGGCTACGGTTGACAAAAAACCGGAGCCGCCCGACGGCGAAGAAGAGAGCAGACTTCTCCAGCAAGCCACCAGTCTTCGGCAAAAGCTCTGGAAGGAACTGGTCGACCCGCTCAAGAAGAGACGCTATGGCGAATCACTTCAGGCCGTTGCCGGGGCGTCTGAAAAGACAGGCAACCCCACGCTGAAGCCGCTTCTCAATAAAGACCGCGAAGTCATCAACGCTGCTCAGTCATTATTCCAGCGAGCCAAGGCCAGGGCAGCGGACCAAATCGGAAGGCAGTTCGGTACCGGCAGTATGGCCGGTGAGGTCACTAGCGTGGACGAGGAACGCATCACCCTCAAGATCGGAGCAGGCGAGGTAGGCCGTCGCTTCGAGACACTTGCCGAGAAAGAGATTTTGCAGTTGGCGGGCAGGCCAGAGGAGGTGGCGACATTGAACGGCATGTCCCTTCCCGCCTTCCAGTTGTTTGAAGGAAACCGTGAAGCCGCCAACGAGAGCATAGCCAGGCTACCCGATTCTCCCGAGGCGCAGCACCTCCGCGGCTTGAGTGACCTGCTCGAGGGCCTGGACAGAGAGACTGTTGCCGAACAGCGCCCCGTGGAATGGAAGGCATTCAAATTGAAATTCATATCGCTCAAGGGCAGTCAGTACCTCACGCCGGGCAAATTCACCGTGGTCCACCGCATCGTTGCATTGCCAAACGGAAGAGGCTTTCTGCCCTTTCCAACGAAAAACGGCAAAGGAATCCTTGCCGCGGCAGACGGCCAGTCACTGCGTATCGACGTCAATCAGAACGGCAGGCTTGATGACGACCGGGTGATCCTCAGGGAGGGTGTCGTGAACCTCAAGCTGACGCTTGGGCAGGACAAGTGGAGCTATGCCGCGCACGTTGCCGTCCGGGGCCGCAACATTCAGCTTCGCAGGGCCGGCGCCATGTCCGGTGAAATCCTCGGCAAAAAGATTGTTCTTCTCGACGACAACAACAATGGCCGGTACGACGACTACCTTGCAGATGCCGCTGTTATTGGCAGCACTAACTATGGGGCGTACATGAGCCGGGTCATCCCAATCGGCAATCGGCTCTACGAGTTCAAGGCCAGCCCGTCTGGAACGACTGCCAGCGTGCGTCCATTCACAGGCAAGCCTGCCCGTATCCGCTTCGAGCACCGCAGCATCCTCAGATCCGTTGTGGTGACCGGCGACAAGACCTCTTTTCAGGTAGCAGGCAGCAAAGGCACGCCTGTCCCGGCAGGCTCATATAAATTCGCTTTCGGATATGTTGAAAAAGGTAAAATGAGAGCATTCATTCAGAAGGGAAACATGAAGCCCATCCAGGTTGCCGCCGGTAAGACTGTCAAGGTCGATTGGGGGCCGCCATGCCGCATCGATTTCAATACGAAGGCCATCGGCGGGAACAAGTTCAACCTTCTCGTGCCGCGAATTCTTGGCGTTGGCGGCGAAGAATACTACGGGTTCCAGCCGAAGCCCAGCCGCTACGATATCGCCATCTACGACAGCAGCGGCAAACGCGTGTCAGCCGCAGGAATGGCCTGGTCAGCGCCCGGCGGTGGCTGACACGGCGGCGCCTCATGGCAAGCCCGCCCGTGTTCGGCAGGCAGCGGACCCCAAGCCGTCAAAGGCCGTGGTAAGTTCACCATCAAGCTCAGCACCCTCAATCCCAACTTCGGCAGATTGTTCGGCGAACAGGAAGTCGTACTGCGATAGCGTCCCTACTTCAATACTTCTGGATTCACCGGGTTCTCGGGTCGTTCGCCGTTGAGTACTGCCATGATGTTCCCGGCGGCCATCAGCGCCATTTTCGTTCGCGTGCCGGTGGTTGCGCTGCCGATGTGCGGCAGGATGGCGACATTTTTCAGCTCTGCCAGGCCGGGCTTTAACGCCGGCTCATCTTCGAAGACATCCAGACCGGCGCCGGCGATGGTGCCGTTTTGCAGTGCTTCGACCAGCGCTGCCTCATCCACGATCGGGCCGCGGGCAGTATTGATGAGATGTGCGGAGGATTTCATCCGGGCGAGTTCGTCTCGTCCGATGAGATGATGAGTCTTCTCATTCAGAGGTGCATGAATCGAAACGAAATCGGACTCGCTGAGCAGTTCATCCAACTCCACCCGTCGAGCGCCCTTCCCGTCGAGCTCCGGGGAGTTGCTGCTTGAGTTGCAGTAAAGCACGTTCATCCGAAACGCGGATGCACGCAGCCCCATCGCGGTGCCGATGCGGCCGGCGCCGATGATACCGAGCGTGCTGCCGGTGATATCTGCGCCCAGATACATCATGGGCGCCCATCCTTTGAAGCGCCCGGCCCGGAGAAACTCATCTGCCTCGACCACTCGCCGCGCGGTGGCAAAGAGAAGAGCCCACGAGAGGTCAGCGGTCGCGTCGGTCAGCACACCGGGAGTGTTGGTGATGACAACGCCGCGCTCAGTGGCGGCGGTAACGTCAAAGTTGTTGAAGCCGACCGCAAAGTTGGCAAAGACCTTCACGCTCGGTGCGGCATCCAGAGTCGCGGCATCGACCTTGTTATTGAGTGTGCACAGGACCCCATCTCTGCCCGCGATGCTTTCGAGAAACTCTTCGTGTTCGAGAATTCGATCGTGAGGATTTACATCGACAACTTCCGCTTCTTCCTGGAGGAATTCCAGCGCTGGCTGCGGGATCTCGCGGGTGACATAGATATTCGGCATGATTCTTCTCTAATCGTTGGGTCTGGATCGCAAGGCCGCAGCAGTTTACTGAGGGTGCAATTTCAGGCAATCGTGAGTGAAAATGGCGTTCGAGGACCATGCTGCACGAGTTGCCTTTCGCCGGTTCGGTGTTTGGGAATCAGAACCCATTGTATGCCGGCGGTTCCGGATCGAGCCATCGCCTCATGGCATCTTTTAAGGAAAAAGCCAGAAAGTGGTTTCCCAGGGGGCCGTAATGCCCCACGTAATAACGCTTGACATATTCTTCGGGTGTGCAGCGGAAGGCCTGAAAATCTTCAACATGCTTGCCGAGCATGTCTACGAAGAGAAACTCGTTCTCAATCAGGTAGTCCACGATCTTCTGATCGAAACGGTCCCGGCCCTCGCAGCCCGCGATGACAGTCGGTATGGAATAGGTCAGGAGGATCATCAACTGTTTTCCTTCCTGGCTGGCGAAGGCCCGGGCCTTATCGAGCACAGAGATCGAAGCGTCCAGCGCACACGTATTTAGTAAGACTTCTGCGGTCCGGGCGGATTCCGCCGGCGTGCTGAATTCAGGGGGAACTTCCAGCGCTTCTGCATGCCTGGCCAGCATTTTGAAATCAACATCAGCGGCCAGTTGCTGCGCAAGGAAAACCTGAATGTCGAAATTGTCTTTAAATGTTTCGTAGACGTATTCCTGGTCGCAAAGCTGATAGAGAGAATCGGGTGTCGACCATTCATTTTCGCGCTCTTCGAACTGCCCGGTATCCGGGTTCAGCCGCAGGTATGCCCACGGGTTGCCGTGAAAGAGAAACACATCCGGGCTGGCGACGCTTTCCCGGACGCCTGGCCAGAAGTGCGGTTTCATATGCAGGGCCCGCCACTGGTAAAGACTCCTGCAATGGTCCTCATCAAAGATATTGAGGATGATGTATTCGGCGGAGGATTCGGTCTGTTCCTCCTTGAGCATGCGCCGGTATGCCTGGTAAAAGCCATAGCTCCCGACACCAAAATTACGGATGGGCTCGCCCAGATGCGCGGCCAGGTATTCCTGCCAGGTCTCCCCATCACTCACCTGGTCGCAATGGGTGAAGCTGTCGCCATAACTGTTGATGCGGCAATTTCGGTCGGCGTAGTTCACCGTCGTCCGTTCGCCCGTGGGCCGATAGGTGCACCGGGTGTAACACCAGCCGAGCCCATCCCGCACAATGCTGTTCTTTCGCACAAAACCCAGGTCCGGATCAAAGGTTGCCCAGTTATTCGCGTCCGGATCGAGGAATCGATCCACGACCTCCCTGGTCAAGGTGTTTTCTGCCAGGAACTCTCGAATAGTGATGCTCATGAATCGCTTCCATCAGTCATCACAAGCTGGGTGTGATGACTGAAGTCTTGTATATGGAGGCCCAGGCTGTGGCTTCGCCGCGTCAGGAGACTTCAGAAAGCAAGTTAGGAATTCGTGAGGTCAGATGCAAGCAGCATGCTGGGAAAGGCAGCCCAGTATCCTACCCATCGGGGGCAAACAGTGAGCTGGCAGAGGCCGGCTGATAGACCGACCAGACACCATAGTCGGTGGTGAAACTGAATCGTACGGATACCTTCCACATTGCGGGCAAAACGAGGGATAATCGCAGGCTTTATGGCAACAGGAATTCGCAAAAAGTGCCCATCTTACCTCTCTGTTATTCACTGGATCGCTACAAAGCTCTGCCGCTGAGAATCGGCTTCAATGCGCGTCCTACACCGGTCGACTGGCATGACGAAGGCGAGCCAGACCTTTTGATTGCACACACTGGTGGCTTGCAGGGCAGGGGCGTCAGCCTGTTCCAAGTCGCCGAGCGCGACAAGGCTGGGTTGCCTGTTTATGACGAGGGTATGTTCATCGAGCATTTCGGGCCGGCTACTGCGGTGACCGCCTGGCCGAACGGTTATCCATCACGCTTTGATATCATCTGCGTGTACGATGGATGCCTCTGGAAGTACCCCAACATTGGCTCGCACGATTCGCCCTGGTTTGGCAGCCCGGCCTGTTATGCGTTGCCGGCTGAAATCACTGCTCTTGGCGAGATCACCAGGCTTTGTCCGGTCGACGTGGATAGAAGCGGGGTGTTGGACCTGCTGCTTGGTGTGCTCTCGTTTAAGGATTATTTTCCCGGCGAGGTCGCAGGCTGGGGCGCGTGCAGCGTCGGTGTCGATGCCGCAGGCAAGAACATCGCTCTCGATGAAGATGGTCAGTGGAAAGGGGGGACGCTTCACGGTTACGCCATCTGGCTCAAGAATCATCGGAGCCATCACGATCCTGATTTCTCACTGGCCGGGCCTCTGCTGCAGGACGGGCGGCCGATTGATTTCGGTTGTGTGCCTTCGCCGGTGAGCATCGAATGGAATGACGACGGTATCCCGGATCTGATTGCGCCGGAGGCCGGCGGCTACCTTTCGCAGCGACAAATCTCGCTGGAATTCGGCCTGAGACAGATTGAGTCCACCCACAACATCCCTTTCTCAGGTGATTCCGATTTGCCGGTACCGCATCGTTCTCCGGTCATTGCCGCGCTGGATTTGGAGCGCATCCATCGCAATGACCTGGTCGTCGGCACAAGAGACGGCGAGATAGCGGCCATTGTGACAGAGGACGATTCCATAGGCGGAACGAGATTCAGCGCTCCGAGCGCGCTCCATTCATTTGCCCGCGTCATGCATCTCGGCGAAGCGCCTGTACCCGTCGCTGTCGATTGGAACGGCAGCGGCGTCCTGGATCTGCTCGTGGGCAAAGGGGACGGCACCATCGACCTGGTGGAAAACAAGGGAACAAACGCTGAACCGGATTTTTCGCTTCCCAGGCCATTTGATCTGGATGGCAAGCCTTACCGATCTCAGACAGGCGAACAGGGCACCATCCTTGGTCCGTTGGATGCCGGTTACGGGTACGCGTGTCCAGAGATTGTCGATTGGACCGGCGACGGAAAATTCGATCTCGTGCTCAACGATTTTTCCGGCCGCATCCGCGTCCTTCCAAATTCAGGCACGGCGAGCCATCCGCAATTCAGTGAAGAGATCCCTGTCGAAAAAGTGGGCAAGCCGCTCGAAACCCTATGGAGAGTCAAACCCGCGTGTGTGGACTGGACGGGCGATGGCAGGCCGGATCTCCTGGCCCTCGACAATTACGGTTTCCTCAATCTGCATCAGCGTGATGGCAACTTTTCGGTCAAGCCGGGCCGCCGTCTGCTGGACCATCTCGGACGTCCTCTTCAACTCGATGGTTCGTATGCCAACTCCGGCAGGGCCAATCTGTCCGCGTGCGATTTTGACTGCGACGGTGACGTAGACATCCTGGTGGGTGTGACGCAGCACAACGCGCACATTCTCAATAACCTTTTCGGCGGCGCTGAGTTCGGCAGTAGGCCAAGTATCCTGCTCCTGGAGAATACCGGCTCGAATGAAAGCCCGGTGTTCGTGCCACGGATCGTCAAGACATTAGATGGCCCCTTGAGCCTCAGTACTTATTCCGTCTCCGCGTGCGCGGTGAATTGGTCCGGGTCGGCAAGACCAGACCTGCTGATCGGCTGCGACAGTGGCTGGCTCTATCTCGTTCGGGGTGACGAGTGGTTCGTGTGAGCCATGGCGACGAGGGACAGGCAGATGGGGAGAGCATGATGTTGCTGGTGTCGGGCACACAGGTACACCGCAAGATTGCGAGCCGATCGCCAGTGAGTTCCTTCCTCTTCTCGGCGCCATGTCCTTGAAGCGATGGCCAACAGTGCCTAGAATTCTTACCGGTCCCGCGCACAGTGATTCAAGTCATTCTGGCAATCGGTTTCGGTCACACGACATGAATATCCTCATAAGCGTCCTCAACGGTCGCCTGAAGGGCCGCAAATATCCAGTAGCCGAAGGTAAGAGCGTCAAGATTGGACGTGGCTCGGCCGCGGATGTTGTCATTGTGGATTCCATGTCGTCGCGGATTCACTGCGAGATCACGAACCACGGTACTCAGTTTATCCTCAAGGATCTGGACAGCAGCAACGGCACATACAAAGACGACGAACCCATCAAGCAGGTCAGTGTCCACAGCGGGGATCGCTTCAAGATAGGCACCACCATTTTCGAAATCCGCGGAGTGGCAGGGCCCATCGATGACCACATGGCCGAAGAGCCTGTTGTAGCGGTCGAGAAATCCGGCGTCGCCAAAACAGGCATTATTCAGAATCCCGATCGCCTGGAGGACGAGGACAGGAAGAAGACAGTCATTCGTCGCGATGGCCCCAAACCGGAAACCAAAGGATACACGCTGGGTGAATTCGAAAACCTGGTCTCCAATATCGAAGCCATGGATGAAGAGGGGGAAGAGGAAGATCTTCCTCCGATAACCGTGATAGCCTCTGGCAAAGAGGCCGAACCCGCTGTCGAGGACGAAGAGCTCCCGCCGGTCGAAGTGGTCGAATCCGGTTCAGCCCCGGAGAAGTCCCCGGAGTCCGATGGTCTGCCTCCCGTTGAGGTGGTCGAATCCAGTAAAGAGTCTGATGATTTGCCTCCCGTTGAGGTGGTCGAATCCGGCAAAGCTGAAGAGGCGGACCTGGAAGAATTACCACCCATCGAAGTTGTCAGCTCAGGCAAAGAGGCCGTCGAGGCCGTGGATGCAGGACCTGAAGAACGAACATCCGGAACTGTTGAATCGGATGACGAAACTGAATCGGAGGATTCGGCGCTGTCCGCTGTCACCGACGAAAGCACAGGCACATCAGAGACTGAAGCTGAAGAGAGTGATGAAGCGTCCGAGCCGGTCCAGCCGTACTCCAATGAATCTGCGGAGCTGCCGAGCATCCCGGTCATCGAGCCTATGTCGAGTCCCGCTCCTGTCGTACCTGAGCCGGTCATCGAAGTAAAGACTTCTTACCCGGAATACGGCAAAGAGATCCCCGATCCAAAGCTCGATTCTGAGCCAATGAAATCTCCGGACACGGTGACCGAAGACGCGGGACTGATGATGGTTGAGCCCGGCAAAACGAGGGACGTGCCGCCTGATGAATTCATGGAAGCCCTTGATGCCATTCCTGATGAAGAGCCGGAAGAGCTTCGCAAGAAGGTCGAGCCTGAAGCCGAAGAGGAAGTGGAGGATAAAGTGGAAATTCCGGATCTTGAAGAAGCACCTCCGCCACCCGTCTCCGAGGCATTTGATCCTATCCCTCAGGACTTTCAGATCCCTCAAAGTGAACCGATGCCTGAATTAGAGGAAGTGCCAGGCATGGAAAAGGAGGAGGAAGAGGAGGAGAAACCCGCGGGAGATCGCATTACGGTTGAATTCAGAAAAACCGTAGAGAGCGCGGACGACGGGGAAGAGGAATCATCCCTTGCGATTCTCGAACCCGTCCCCGGATTTGAATATGAAGATGATCTTCTCTGCATCCGCTGCGGCAACCTGATGGAGCAGAAGGACATAGATGGCGGCCTGGCACAGAAAGAAGGATATGGCTACGTCTGTCCCACCTGCGTCCGAACAGAGACTGACGGTCAGATGTCCGGCTTGGGGTTTGGCAACCTGGAGGTCGTCGATGTCGGCACTATCGACGATGAACTGCTGGAAGAAATGAAGAAAGAGGGCACGGATGTCGCGGAGATGCTCGACGAAGCGCTACGCTCTCAGAAGGATGAGTGAGCCGGAGGGTGTGGGAGGATGCGAGTGGAGGCAAGCGGATCTAATTCAAGCGCATTGAGAATGCACCAGGCTCCGGGATTTGCGTCATGAAGGGCGACCAGGGGGGGGAAGCGCTGCTTCGAGTCCGCCTCTCGATTCGCCCAGTTCGGCCTTGTCTTTCGCCGCGTATTCCTTCAGCTTGTATTGTAGTTTCCTCACACTGATTCCGAGGACGCGGGCGGTACGGGTTCTGTTTCCCCCCGTGTGATCGAGGGTCTTTTCGATGGCGTAGCGCTCGATCTGTTTAAGGCTCGAGCCCGGGAAACGGATGACCTCGGACTCTTCGCTAGCATGGAACTGGTCGGGGAGATGGCTGGTCTCGAGGACACCGCCCTCTGCGAGGACGACAGACCTTTCGATGACGTTTTCCAGTTCCCGGATATTTCCAGGCCAATTGTATTGTGACAGAGCGCGGATCACCGACGGATGAATCCAGCGAACAGGCTTGCTGTTTTTCCTGGTGTACCTGTCCACAAAGAACTGAACGAGGGGCGGGATGTCTCCCTTCCTCTCTCTCAGAGGTGGTAGCTCGATGGTGATGACGTTGAGCCTGTAGTAGAGGTCCTGGCGGAAATCGCCGGCCTCAATCTGGGCATCCAGATTCTGATTCGTCGCAGCGAGCAGACGTACATCGACATGGATGGTGTCATTGCCTCCAACGCGTTCGAACGCCTGTTCCTGCAGGAACCGGAGCAGCTTGACTTGGGTGGGGCCGCTGATCTCGCCTACCTCATCCAGGAAGAGTGTGCCCTTGTGTGCATCTTCAAACTTGCCTCTTCTCTGTTCCGACGCGCCTGTAAATGCACCCTTCTCGTGGCCGAACAGCTCGCTTTCGAGAAGGTTTTCAGAGAGCGTGCTGCAATTGAGCTTGATGAATGGGCCTTCTTTACGCGGGCTGCGCTTGTGGATGGCCTCCGCAACCAGTTCCTTGCCAGTGCCGGTCTCGCCCAGGATAAGAACGGTGACGTTTGTGGGGGCGACCTGATCGATGGCCTCGGAAACTCTGCGCATTTCATGGCTGTCACCGATCAGTTTCTTCGGCTGGTCTTCCGAGCCAACCCTGTCGCGCAGCAGGCGGACCTCCTGCTGGAGATTCTTTCGGAGAAGAGTGTTCCTGATGACAACGCTTAACTCTTCCACGTTAATCGGCTTGGTCAGATAATCTGCGGCGCCGGATTTCATTGCATCCACGGCAGATGTGACTGAGCCGAACGCGGTCATGATGATCACGGGCAATTCATCATTTTGGCTCCTTACATGTGCGAGCAGCTCCATCCCGTCCATGCCAGGCATTCTGACATCTGTGAGTACAATATCGGGGGCAGTCTCTGCGGAGCGCACAAGCGCCTCACGGCCATCGGATGCTGTTTCCACGTGGAATCCTTCATCGGCCAGGATCTCGGCCAGCCCCTGCCGGATGTTCTCTTCGTCATCGACGATCAGGACGGTCTGTGACATGTTTTCAGGTTGCGGTGGTTGCTGCGACGGCCGGTGCATCGGCCCGGTATTCACTCACATGGGAAGGCACGATGAAGACCGGTTGGTTACTGTGCCGGAGCACGCGTTCCGTCGTGCTGCCAAGAAGGAAATCAGAAATAGCATCGTGCCCGTGCGTGGAAAGGGCGATAAGCGCGCAGTTGTTTTCGTCCGCGAACTGGTTGATGCATTTTGTCGGCTGGCCGCGCATCACGTGGTGTTGAATGTTAGCGCCTGGGAATTCAGACGGAGGAACAAGTGCATCAAGCTGGTCCCGCAAATCCCAGAGGCTGGGCTCATCCGAATGCATGTAACTGACACCTCCGTGCTCGCCTGGCTCACCCGCCGCGACATGCAGGATGTCCACCTGTGCCTGGAATGGCCGGGCGAGCATGATGCCGGCCCGAATGCCTCGCAGTGAGTGTTCGGAAAGGTCAGTCGGGCAGAGCACACGACCAATGCGATCCCCTGTGAGATAAGGATCGGCACCCTCGCGGACGGCAAGTACGGGGACCTTCGAGTGCTGGACAACACGTTCGACCACGCTGCCCAGTACAAAGTGTCCCAGCCCTGAACGCCCATGAGTGCTCATTACGATGAGGTCAAACAGTTCTTTCTCCGCGGTCTTGATAATGCCGCGGCTTGCAGAGGGATCGGCTTCGACTTCGATTTCGATTTTATGATCCAGGCTGCGTTCCTGGACCATTCGCTCCATGCGTTTGCGGGCATCGCTTCGGGCCACAGCTACGTCGAGCGTTTCAGGCAATCCGAAATACGGATAGTGGCCGACGATATCAGGATGAATGACGCAAAGCAGTTTGACTCGCGCCCCGAACTTTTTGCCAAGAATCTCAGCCCAGGGAAGCGCGATTTCTGAGCCTTCAGAAAGATCGGTCGTGACGAGTATCCTGTGAATTGCTTGCATGGCACCGTCCTCCGTATGCAGGATTTGCAGGAGATTTTGCGCCAGTACGGAAATGCAAAGTCAATGCCGGGATGCATGAGACTCGGTTCTCTGTGCTCGGAGCACCATGCCGGAAGCGATGGAAGGATGGTGTAATCGAGTGATGGTCTGCAGTGTGGTGGTTTGTAGTTGCCCTTCAGCGGGTTCCTGAGACTCCTCGGGCAGGCTGAGCGAAGCCGGCCGACACGAGACTGAACTTAGCAGCATCAGTTGGGATAGCTGATGAAGGGGCCGGGGTGCGCTGCAGCTTTTGCGGTGTGCGTGAAAGCGATAACAGCGTGTTGGGATGTAGTGCCGCGGTCCGTAGTGCCACCTTTTCATTGGGATTCCGCGCCCCCGATCACTGAACTCCAGATGCCCGTCCTGATTCTTGCCACAGACTTGGGTCACACACCAGATGATGTGAGCATGATTCCTGGGATGAAGTTTCCATTCCGATTGTTCCGCCTTCTGCACATGCGGCAGATACGATGACACCGGTCAGTCAGGAACTCCTTTCCGCACCCCAGACACTTCATTTTCTTACGTCTGCGATTCAGTTGTCTTACAGACGGATCGTCTTTTTCGATTAATCTGTGTGTATCCATGACGCCCTCCTTTGAAGAAAGAATCTGCAGCTTTCGTATCTCTGCCGGAACACCACGGCAGATCACTGCAGCTTTTCGCTGTAACCAGTCCTGGTTGTCAGTTCCAGGCTATTTGCACACAGAGGGCCAATGGGCGGTTGGAATTAAGAGTGAATGGTGAACTGTGAATTGTGAATTGTGAATTGTGAATTGTGATTGGTGAATGGTGAATGGTGAATCCTGAATCCTGAATCCTGAATCCTGAATCCAGCATCCAGAATCCAGAATCCAGAATCCAGTGCCCGGCCTCGCTGGCCCCCCTCCACGATTCCAGTCAGATCCCAAGCAGCAGCTTTGCCACACTGAAGTAGAGGACGATACCCATGACATCAACGATGGATGCCACGAAGGGTGAAGAAGTGACTGCCGGGTCGAGCCCGATTCTCTCAAAAAAGAGGGGCAGCATAGACCCCAGGAGGGTGCCGATGGTGACAACGCCAATGAGAGCGATGCTGACACACGCTGCCTGCATGTAAGTGAAGTTCCACATGAGGGCCCTGAAAAAACCCATCGTTCCAAGCAGGAGGCCCAGCGAGATTCCCATGGCGGATTCACGCCAGAACACACGCACCCAGTCCTTCAAGCTGATCTCGCCCACGCCGAGGGCTCTTGTGATCAAGGCCACGCTCTGCGCGCCCGAGTTACCACCGGATGAGATGATCAAGGGCACGAAGGCCATCAGTATGATTGCCTTCTCGAGGGACCCTTCGTAAAAGCGGAGGGCCGTTCCGGTGAACATCTCTCCAAGAAAGAGCACCGCCAGCCACAGCCCCCTCCGCCGGACCAGCCCCCAAAGGCCGGTCGAGAAATAAGGCATATCGAGGGGCTCGACAGCGCCGAGACGATGCACGTCTTCGGTATACTCCTCTTCAAGGATGTCCACGATGTCGTCGTGAGTGACGATGCCAACCAGCCGTCCCTGATCGTCCAAGACCGGCATGGCCAGGAAGTCATACTTTTTGACTGCCTCCGCCACCTCTTCCTGATCCGTGTGAACGCTTGTAGAGATGACGTTCTCGACCATGATCTCAGAAATGTGCAAATCCGGCCTGGCCGTTACCAGATCTCGCAGCGAGACCACTCCCTTCAGACGATTAAACTCACCGACCACGTATACGATGTAGATCGTCTCCCTTTCCGGTGCCACCTGGCGTAGTTTCTGAAGGGCTTCACCGACGGTCATATCCGGGCTGACCGTGGCGTACTCCGTCGTCATGATGGCGCCGGCCGTGTCATCCTCATAATCCAGCAGGCGGCGGATATCGTTGCGTTCCACCTGGGCGATGTAGGGCAGGATGGCATCCACCGTGGCCGGGGGCAGTTGCCTCAGGAGGGCCGAGCGGTCATCGGGCGGCATGTTTTCGACAAGCTGAATGACCGCGGTGCGGCCCACCTGCTCGAGCAGCTCGATCTGGTCGAATTCTTCCAGCTTGGAAAAAAACTCCACGTTCACCGGATACGGCAGCCGGCGAATAAGCTCAACCAGGGGGGAGGTACCAAGCTCGCCAAGGAGCTCCGCGCTGTCGCTTGGATGGAGGAGCGACACAAGGCTCACGAGGGGATGCCAGTCTCCGTTATCAATCAGGTCCTTAACATCAGGCAGGATCAAGTTTCTGAGGTGAGAAACGGACATCTGTTGCGTTCCTTTTGAATACGGTGGATAACCGCAAGGTACGTGCCCAACGAAGCTTGCGGCCACGTCCATGTATCAAGGAGTGTCTCTGTACCTGAACGGTTCAGGTTTCAGCGGAGCACGCGAAACGGCACCACGAATGCTATTCCGCTGACTTCACAGTGTCTTCATATTTGATGAAAACTCTGCAGCAAGCGGAAAGGAGCCATTGAGAATACGAAATCATTGCCTGTTTCATTGTGAATGGGGTTTAGCCGTTCAATACTCATCGGAAGACCATCTCCTATATTCAACGGCAGACGAACGCGCCGGAAATTCCAGCCACAGCGATTGTTATTCATTGCTGCTGACCGATGGGCGGATGGGTGCATCCAGGCCCCGGCCCTGAGCTGATCTGCCGGCACATGAAATCTGTGACTTTAAACATTGATAAGAAGGAGCAAATAGATGTCTTTCATCGCAATTGCCGCTGTCATCGGCCTCGCCTTCCTGATCTGGGACTGTGTGGAGGTGGGACGAAATGACGCGACGAATCTGGTGAACGCCGTATTTGGCGCACGTGTACTCAGCCGGCGGAAAGCTATCGTCATTGCCGGAATAGCGGTCATCCTTGGGGCTGCGTTTTCTTCACCGGTCATGGAGACCACGCGAAAGGGCATCTTTGATCCCATGGTGTTGACCGTTGGGATGGCTCTTTCGATCTACATCAGCGTTTACTTTGTTGATACGATTCTGCTCTATGGCTTTTCAGGGTTCGGAATGCCAGTCAGTACCACAGCCTGCCTGGTGTTCGAGCTGGTAGGCGCTTCTCTGTTCGTGGCCGGCCCCGAGAATGTGAACTGGCCGAAAGTGGGGACCGTTGTCCTGGGCATCTTTGTTTCCATCGTTGTCAGCGGCATTGCTTCATTCCTCGTCATGCGAGTCTTCCGTGGGGCGATCAGAGACAAGTCCGAAGATACGGCGACGCTTCTCCTGCATGGGCCGTGGATCGCGGGAGTCATCCTGACCTGGCTGACCTGGTTCATGGTCTTCAAAGGACTGAAAAACGTCACTCTGGTGGCAGATGTGAAGACCAAGGTTTTTCAGACCTACGGCGAAGGCCTGGTGCTGCTGGTTTTGTGGGCCGGCTTCACCTTCCTCGTGCATATGCTCCTGGTCATTACCCATCGGCGCTATGCGAAATACCTGTTTCACGCCACTGCCGTGCTTGGCATGATCTGCATGGCCTTTGCATTCGGCCAGAACGATCTGGCGAATGCAGCATCCCCCGGTCTGGCAGGATTGGAGATCTGGAAACATACGGCAGACGTGAGCGCGTCGGCCGACATCGTCAGCGAAATTCCAATGTCACAGATCGTCGATGCAGATATCGAGCTACGCCCTGGAATGTGGGCCCTGGCCGGCTGCGGAATACTGATGGCTTCGGGGATGTTTACCACCTACGCACAGCGAGTCACCCGTGCTGCAGTAAATACGGGAAGTGAATATGACTCCGTCGCTCTCTACGCACCAGAGTGGTGCCGGAAGATCGCGAGGGCGTTCATCCGGTTCAGGCCTGCCGGGCCATCGCTGGCGCAGGAAGCGCATCTGAATTCGGCAGGAAAGAAGGTCCACTACGACAGTATTCGAGCCTCAGTGATCACAGCCGTCAGCGGCAGTGTCATCGCGTTCGCTTCAGGGCGGGGGCTGCCGGTCTCGACAACCTACGTGGCCTTTGCCGCAATCCTGGGCACGGGACTTTCTGACCGTGTATTTGTACGCGGTGATGCTGACCTGAAGCTTGGCAGGGCCATCTGGGTGGTCTCCTGCTGGGTCATCGCCCCAATCATTGCCATCGTGGCAACCGGCACGATTGCGACCATCGTGTACCGCCTCTCCACGGTCGGCATTATCATCGCCATCGGTATCAATTTCTTCGCCAGGTTTTATCTCAAAAAACGTTCAGACAAACATGAGGATACATATCACCTCTCTGCATTGGATGAAGATGAAGAGGAAGAAGAGAATGGAGATAACAGCCCGGATGTGCAGCAGCAGGATGAGGTTCTTGCGGGTGCCGAAGAGGACACTGAAGAGCCCGAGTAGTGCACTGAGTTGGAAAGATCTCGACGGTTTGTTGTGCCAATCTGATTCGCACAGGTTGAAGATTGTGTCTCAGCGGGTAATCGCATTGTCGGTCAGCTCTACCACACGGGCCTTGAAACCACCGATCCTCTAAGGACCAGATTTTCATGCATTCCAATCTCGATTCGTTGCCGCTTGGCACCATCTTCATGGGCCTGTTCGGTGGTCTTGCGCTGTTCCTTTACGGAATGGAGCAGATGACGGACGCGCTGAAGATGGTGGCAGGACAAGGGATGAAGAAACTGTTGCACAAGCTGACAACCAACCGTTTCAAGGCGGCTTTTGCCGGTGCGCTGGTCACGGCTGTTATTCAATCAAGCTCGGTGACGACTGTTCTTGTCGTGGGTTTTATTTCCGCGGGACTGCTCAGCCTGTCGCAATCCATTGGCATCATCATGGGTGCGAACATCGGCACGACGATTACCGCTCAGATTATTGCTTTCAAGGTGACCCACTACGCTCTGATTCTGGTAGCGATCGGCTTTGCCATGCTCTTCTTTTTCAAAAACGAAAAAGTGCAGCACTATGGGCACATGCTCATGGGGCTCGGGCTGATCTTTTTCGGAATGCAGATGATGAGCGATGCGACGAAGCCGCTCCGATCTTTTCAGCCGTTCATTGACCTGATGCAGAAGATGGATAACCCGGTGATGGGAATCCTGGTGAGCGCGGCCTTTACAGGGCTGATCCAGAGCTCCTCCGCGACGACCGGTGTGATCATCGTGCTCGCCAGCCAG
>JASLXP010000340.1 GCA_030740295.1 Planctomycetota bacterium | reverse complement strand
GGTGTTTGACGACGAGGCTGTCGATCTGGTGCAGGAACCGTTCGTCAGTGGCGTGCCTGAGATGATGGACGAACTCGTGGCCGACATTCCCGACGCACGGCAGGGCTTTCGATTGCTGTTCTCAGCATCGCCATTCCCCGGATACCAGCGCAAGCTGACCCGGTTGCGTGAGGAGTTCGATGGCTGGTGGTATTCCAGCGACGAGCCCGAAGCGGAGGGATGGCTGTGCCCGGCCCTGTTCCGGTACTTTGATGAAGCGCCCGAAGAGATTTACGTGAAGGCAGAAGCAAAGTAGTCTTTGGGCAGTGCCCAAAGGAGAGATCGGATGACCCTACAAGACTCCGAAATTAAGCGACAGATCAGGGGTCGGTTTGCGAATGTCGCCCGGTCGCCTGAAAGCGAGCACGTGTTTCCAGTCGGTCCCGATAGCGCCAAGCAGCTTGGCTACGATGCTGACGAAATCGACGGCTTGCCCGCTGAAGTCACCGAGTCTTTCAGTGGCGTTGGCAACCCGCTTTCGCTGGGAGAACTTGCCCCCAGCCAAACCGTCTTGGATCTCGGCAGCGGCGCTGGTTTGGATAGCATTCTCGCCGCCCGGCGTGTGGGGCCAACAGGCAAAGTCATCGGCATCGACATGACGACCGAGATGCTGGACAAGGCAAAGCGGAATGCAGTGGCCGCAGATGTCAGCAACATCGACTTCCGACTTGGCGATGCCGACGAACTGCCCGTTGAAGACGAGACCGTCGATGTTGTCATCACCAACGGCGTGTTCAACCTCTGCCTCGATAAGCCAAAGGTTCTGGCTGAGCTACACCGTGTCCTGCGCCCCGGTGGCCCTCTCCAGATGGCTGACATTCTGCTCCATGACGACGTGACACAAAAGGATGTAGCCGACAAGGGCACATGGTCGGACTGAATTCTCGGTGCTGTGAAGGAGCGGTCGCTCCTTGAGATGCTCGCTGACGCTGGCTTTGTCGAGGCCGAATTTCATGGCTGGACTGGCTACCATACCTCACCATTCACCGAAGGCGCAATGATCGTGGCCCGGAAGCCCGGTGAAGACGACGGATGAAACCATGGACGTGAACATCCCGTTAGTCCTGAAGACCGTACTCGAAGATTACGCTCTACCGCTCAACGGTGATCATATTGTCGGCCATCCAGCGCCCCTCACGCCCACAGCGTGTAGGCTCAAAGTATCTTTCATCGCATACTGTACTTGGCTGGAATGGTAAAAACCAAGAGAGACGGCAGGGGGTGACTACGAGTGTCGATGTCACATAAAGCTTTCCTGTTCGACTGGAATAGATTTCAGCAAGAACTGGCCGCACTGTTGGGATCGTGCCTCGAAAGCGATGATCCGGCCAGTCTGGTCGCTTACGCCAACGATCATCTCGATGATCTGAAAGACCCCTACGAAGGCGAACCGCTTGACGAGAACTGGGCCGAACAAATGGAAAACGGCGACATTCAGGAAGTTGCTGATTATGTACTTACAAAGTTCTATGATCCGACTGCTGACGCCGGATTGGGCGATCTTTGGGTGCAAATTGAGAATGAGTTAGAAGCTTCAGATAGCTCGGCTCTGTTAGGCGATCCATTCAGCCCGACAATGCAGCTTTTTGATCCCGGTAGGATGGGTGCGTACTTCCAGTCGCCGGAAACTTGTAAAGGTTCGCTTGCCATTCTTCGTTCACGGAACCGTGATGAGTTCACCGAGTTTGTCGGGCTCTTGGAGCAGGCTGTTCGTGAAGGCAAGGGCGTGTACGTCACATTCTGAAAGCAAAAACGGACAAAAAAGAAGGTGAACACCCTTGCCAATGAGTATCACCGGCCACGTCAAGCTATTCTTAGCGATGCGGCTAAGGCAAATTAGCTGTCATGAAACTCAACATTCCGCTCGTCCTAAAGACCGTTCTTGAAGACTACGCACTACCGCTAGGCGGCGATCATGGCGTTGTCCACTGGGCTCGGGTGCTGGAAAGCGGACTTAGGTTGGCTGACGAGACGGGAGCCAATGTCGAGGTCGTGCAACTCTTTGCGGTCCTCCACGACTCACGGCGACAGAATGAAGTGACTGATCCTGAGCATGGGCCACGAGCGGCTGAGTTCGCCATCGAATTGCGTGGCACAGTGTTCGATCTGGATGCGGTTGGCACGGAAGTTCACGCCACCAGTTTAATGTTCATTCTGTCCGACGCATCAGGTCGATGTTGGGAAGAGAGAGCGATTCAGCAGCAAGGGGAACTTCATGGGTGTAATGCCACGCAAATCCGGCGAGAAATTCATCATCACGTCGGATCGTGTTGCTGGCGAACTCCCGAGCAACCGTGCCCCAGACAAAAAGCCCCTCGACGAGGTGTTCCAAGTTTGGACCGGCCAAGGGTGGTCAGCGACGATCACCGACGCCGAAGTCTTCACCGCCATCGACGTTGCCGATGAGTACATCAGGGCGAATTATGCTCGGGTGATGGCGTGAGTCGGTTGCAGACTTCGACGTGAAATTCTTCGCCCGGCTATTCTGGCTGCGCCCTTCTCCCTCCTCCCGCCAGTCAGGCAACTGACAAGGTTCGCTTTTCGCTTTCTCAACGACCAGTTACACGAGCGAGGGCATGGTGGACGGTCAGGCCAAGGACGACGAGAGTGGGCAAGTTCAAGTCGAGAAACCGAGTTTGGTCAGCGGCGGGTTGCTGCGAATGATCTCACCTGTATCCGATACCTTCAAATAATAGGACGACCGAATGTGGAGACCCATTGATAAAGCGAAGTCCCCCACTGGCTCCAACTGCTCCCAAATGTTGACCCGGTAGTTGCCGTCGTGGTGCCGACACACCTCTACACGATCCAGACGGGGCGGCCTGCCGACTTTCTCCAACACCTGTGACTTGATCTTCTCCGTGTGGTTCGATACCGCCACGGGTTCATCTTTCTTCGGGGCGGCTTGATCGACTTTTGCCATTACTTCCTCGGTCACTAGAAGGCGATGAAATGCTGAACTGCATTGTAACCGAGTTCAGTTCGATACGGGTACGGAGTGGAGAACGCAGCAGCGACTGATCGACACCCCCGATTGGTTACGATCTGTTCCCACGAGAACGCAGGAAGAGATCGAAGCTGCACAGACGCCGGATATGAGTGAGCCCTTATTATCTGTGTAATTAGCTGTTAACGCCGAGCCGTAGTCTGACCGCTCGCACGATCTCGTCGATTTGGAACGGCTGCAAACGGGTCGGTTCCTGTTCCAGCTTCGCACGCCATGCAATCAAGACCTTGCCCGCTCCCTTTTGCTCGTGATTGCACTCGT
>JASLXP010000339.1 GCA_030740295.1 Planctomycetota bacterium | reverse complement strand
CAGGGACATGTGACGCCTTTGTAGAAAGGGGCGAGGTAATGGCTTATTCGGAGTTTGGCTATTTCGGAGCGAACAAAAGGCGTGCGCCCCAGATCATCAATGCGCAGGCCGTTCTGGGAATAGGATGCGCCGCTCAGTCCGGAGAGGCCAGGATAGCCTATCTGAGGCTGATGAAGGAATATCACCCTGACCTTCACCATGGCAAACCAACTCAGGAGGAAGCTGAGCGGAAATCAAAGATATTCACGGATGCATATGAGCTCCTGACCAATCCGGACAGGGCTAAGGCGGCTGAAAAGAACTTTCAGAAAGCGCTTCATATACCGTTTGTTGTTGGCCACCGGGTCTTTCAACTTGGTTCGTTGTATGGCGTGCGGAACTACATTCCAGATTCTGCCGAAGCGCTGCGCATCACTAATCCCGGCCGACTCCTGGCGACCTCTGAGAATAAGCCGGCATCGGCCGATGCGAGCATGGAAACTCAGGATTACTCTGTTTACGGAGTCAGGAACTCGATCCTGGAATCGGGCTTTGCCGATCTCCTGGAGATGTTCTATGGCGGCGAGCCGGTGAACCTGGCAGTCGAGGACAGGCTGGTTGAGGGGTTTAAATTACGGTCGCAAGGGGGGATGGAGGATCTGCCGTGGATCAGGCGGAACAACATCGGAATCCATCACTTCCTGGAGCGCGATTTTGTCAAAGCAGTGAAGGCGTTCCATGAGATTCATCACAAAATGATCAACGACAACATCATCATCATGTATCGCTATGGAATTGCGCTGGAAGCTCGGGTGGCCGAGCCCGGCTACAGGGAGCAGAAGCCAAAAAGTTGGAAGCAATGCATGGATGAAGCCGTCGGGCTCTATTCCCGCTGCCTGTTCAGGTTGAAGCAGCGCAAAGGAGCATGGCTCGGTCCGCCGGGTCACGAGCAGGAAGTGCAGCGCCACGAGCCTTCCTCCACAGTCACGATCATGATGCAATTGGCTGATGCGTATCAGGAGCTCGGGGGCAGAGGAAACCGGGCCGAAGCAAAAAGGCTGTGGCACCAGATCCGTCGAATAGAACCCGAGTGCATTGAAGCCGTGCAGAAGGCACGAACTCTCATTGAGAAAATCACCAACCCCCGTGGGATTCTCGGTCTGCTGAAGTCGCCCAGGCCAGCGGAATGATCACCCGCCAACCAGACCCTGGAAGTGCGGGTGCTCCGGCGTTGACAGGCATCGTGACCCGATGGATAACTTCCAGTCTCCCAGATCTTCTGCGAAGGTAATGGCCAAATGAAACAGCTTGTATTTCTTGCATTATTCTTCAGCGCCGATGTCTCTGGGGAGGCCCTCGCGCCGGAAGTCGTCAAGCTCCTTAAGAAACTGCGGCATGGTAATAAGGAAGCCCAGGCAGAGGTCTACAAAGCGTTCCGCAACAGGATTCCAACAGCAACGTCCAGGACAGCCCTTTCGGAGCTGGCGTCGATCGCCGGAACATCGGGCGGTTCATCCGGCAGGACGGCCATTCTGTGCATCCAATTTCTGGTTACACCAGAAGATGTTTCTATCGCTGAGCCCATGATCGAGGCGGCAAGATCGGCCCCTGAAAACGCGAAGTACGCAGCCGACGTCCTGTCAAAGCTGGAACTTCAGAAGGAACACTTTGAATTGCTGATCAGAGAAATGAAACGCGAGCAACGTGATAAGCTGGTTTTTGTGTATGCGAGCATCATTGAACGGCGGATACCACATGCTGATGACGCACTTGACGCCGCTGTTCAGTTGCTGAGCCATAAGAACCCCACATTGGCCTCGGCAGGGATGAGAGCCATTGCGCGCAATACGATCAAAGACACCCAGGGAATCGACAAGCTGCTCGTCAGTGCGCTCAACAGGCACCAGGCATTCGTGGCAAGAGATGTCGCGGCCGCACTCGTATCCGTTAATACTTCGCCAGCCACGGCGGTCAGCATTTTTGCCAAAATGCAGAAGAAGCTGCAGAAGGACATGCAGCAGGCCGCTGCATACGGTTTCGGCGCATTCTCCGGCGAGTCTCCCGCAGCCTTGCGCGAAACCAAGCGCATTCTGGCCAGTGAAAACCCCATGCAGATTACCTCGTTGCTGGACGGACTCAATCATCGCAACGCAAAGCCGATGGCAGATCTTATCTCTCCTGTCACTGAAATTCTCCAAAGCTACGGAGCACATGTGGACTCCCTGTCAGCACGGTATCTATCCCGGCATGGCATAGAAGCAAAAGCCGCCTTGCCCAGACTCTCTCAAACCATGCTGAATGTGGGCGTCAGATATCAAGACGACTTCCTTGTGGCGCTGGCAAAAATTCAGCCCACGAAAGAATGTCTTCCCGCTATCAAAGAGGTCCTGGAGGCGAATGCAGGCAAGAGCATCGCAGAACTGGAAGTTCAGCGAACTGCACTGAACGCATTGGCCGCGATGGGCCCGGCAGCGGCGCAGATGCTGCCGGGAATCCGTCCATACCTCCAATCGCGTTATCAGGCCGTGTTCCTTGCCGCTGTCCGTGCCATGGGCAGTATTGGGGACGCGGCACAGGAAGATTTACCGATGTTGATTCGAATGGAAGAGGAAGAGTCCAAGAGTGACAGAGTGGCGATCCAGAATGCCATCGCTGCTATCAGAAAGGCCGCCAGCCAGAGCACAGGGATAACGAAGACGCCAAATCCTGTCGCGGAGGGTGAAGGGAATCCGGGTGAAATTCGGCTCGAACAGGATCCGCTCAACGAATTTGGCCTTTCTTCAGACGGCCCCTTGAATGATCTTGTCGAGAATTTCGGCCATAAGAATGCGGTTACCCGAAGGCAAATCCTCATGGCTATTGGCAGAAGAGGCGAGCGCGCTGCAAGCGCAGGCACGTCGATCGAGGCCCTTCTCAAAGACAAAGATATTGGCGTGCAGAAGACTGCCGCATGGGCGCTCGGATCGATCCGTTCGGCGGGATCAGTTTCAGCTCTGAAGGAAGCACTCACTGAAGGCGCCATTGAAACGCGAGCAGCGGCGGCTTGGGCATTGGGCTCTATTGGTGACCCCGCAAGTGTGGAGTCTCTGACGAAGTCGCTGGGATCAGACATTCCACGCCTGCAATGGATGGCCGCCTGGGCCCTCGGTGCCATCGGACCTGGAGCGAAATCCTCTGTAGCCGCACTTACCGATGCGCAAGCGGGGGCAGACGATGTTCTGAGCACCGCAATCTCTGAAGCCATCGAGCGGATTCGATCAGAATGAGCAGCATCCAAATACAGACTGAAAAGACGGACTACACCGGTGGTGAGACGATCCGCGGACGCGTGGTCCTTTCACTGACGGAGAACATCCCGACCAGGGGCGTACGCATCGAATTTTATGGCTATGAAAAATCCTACTGGAGTACGGGCAGCGGAAAGAACAGGACCACGCACACCCAGACTGCAGACTTTTATCACCACGAGCTCACGCTCTTCGGCCATCCTGCTCTGTCACGAATGGAACTGCTGGCAGACGCAATGAAAGGTATTTTCACGAAGGAGCACTACGAGTTTCTCGGGCCCGGCGAGCACGCTTTTGATTTTGAATACACTTTGCCTCCAAACCTGCCCGCTGATTACAGCCCAGGCGACACCAACTATAAGATTGCCCACGAGGTGAAGGCTTACCTCGACATTCCGCTGAGCTTCGATGTCTCTGAAGCAGGTGAGTTCACCATCTACGAAACCTACGACCCGTGGGATATCAATCCCGTCACA
>JASLXP010000338.1 GCA_030740295.1 Planctomycetota bacterium | reverse complement strand
CGCGCCGTACTGGCCGACTGCGAGACGAACATGCAGACGAGCGACGCGACAGTCAGGCTGCACGGCTACGACATTATGCTGATGAGAAGCAGGCAACCTGGCCAGTGGCTGGAATTGCCGTTCATACTGCCGAAAAAGGCGGCGGGCCAAGTGTTTGTCGATCTCCTGAAGTACGGAGACCGCGGAGTCGTCCGGCTAACCCTCGACGGCAAACACGTGGGTGAAAAAAGCTACGACCTTTACGAGAGCGGGGTGAAGAAGCTGCGCGTGGACCTGGGACAGTTCGACCTCGCGGCCGGTGAGCACCGGCTCCGCGTTGAGACGATTGCCACGACGCCTCCGCGCGAGAAATGCTACGTGCCGCTCGGGGGAGTGAGTATCAAATCCGACGCCTTTACCGCCGAAGACGTGCATCGCGATGACACGTGGGATGTGTGCCTTTCCGATCCGGTCGAGACCACTTCACGCCACGCCATCACGACCATGGAATGGCACGGTCCCGGTCAGAAAAGTAAGCAGCAGATATTTTTTACGGCCATCGCCCCGAACCCGAAGGACCCGGCAAGACAGGCTGCGTGTTCAAGGATTGCTCCCAACGCTGCCGCGCTGGCTCTCCCCGAAGCAGCGATCGCCGTGGCTGGAGAGTATGAAGGCATTGAGGCAGATCTGGCCGTGCTCGCGGCAACGCACCTGTTCGGCAAAGGGCTGAAAAAGGCCGGCGTCGCTGCAACGCTTGCCCGCTCTGAAACTCCGGTTGATATCGACTGGGACTTCGCCTCGGGCCGGATCGAACTGCTCGCGGAGAAGGATACCACCATCGAGTTGGCCGCTGTCCCTCAAGATATCCGCGTTGACGGGCGAGAGATCGCTGCTGAGGAAAACGGCCTTATTGCCATCACAATCACCCCCGGTCGGCACAAGATCGAAGACGTTTTTCCTGTGGCCCAGACGCTTCAGGACACCAAGGCGCGCCTGCAGGCTCTTCTAAGATCAGCTCAGGTTGCGCGGAACAAGACTGACTCTTCCGCCACCGCAGAACCTTCAGTTGCCGTTCCCCCTCTACGGACTGATTTCACGGCTGACGTCGGAGGCCCGGTCGTGGATCTCATCACCATCCCGGAAGCTGGCGGCCGCGTCATCTGCGCCGTCGAAGGCAAGACCATCCACCGGCTCGCGCCGAACGGTGAACCGATGGGAACGCTCGAAGCCGACGGCAACATCAGGATGCTTCGCTGGTGGGCAGAGCACGAACTACTCCTCGCTGGCTGTGCCGATGAACAGGTGATCGCTTTCGACCGCGCGGGCAAGCGCAAGTGGGTCTTCACATCCGAAATGGATCCTGCCGTCTTCCGGGCTGCGAAGACGTACTGGTTCAAATCCGCTCCCGGACACGAGGGCATCCACGGTGTTCACACGGGCCTCTTCCTCGATGGCAAGAGCCAGGCATTCGTGGGGAGCGCATGCACCCTCGAAATCCTCGACGAGAGCGGAAATCTTATCAAGCGCATGCCGCAGTTCTGGGGCAAGGTCTCGCACTTCACCATCGTTGACGGACCCGACGGCAGCCTGAACCTGCTCGCAGCCAAAAAATACGCGGGGCACGGAGCCGTCCGCATCATCAACAATCGGAATGTGACACCCGGTGAAGGCGGCTTCCTCTCGGTTCCGTCAGGGCACTACTTCATGCGCGGCTGGTCGAATATGAGCCGGCAGCACATTCTCTACGAAGACCTCGACGGCGACGGGGTCAGAGAAGTCATCACCGATATGAACGGCGCATGGAACCGAATCACCGTCTACACCGCGGCAGGCGAGCCGATCCACGACGTGAGCTTCGGACCGGGGGAACGCATCCCGTATAAAAACATGCGCGACCTGGACATCGCGGACCTCGATGGCGACGGCAAGAAAGAGATCATCTCCGCCACCTCCAGCAGCTTGATCCTCGCGCTCGACTACCAATGCAATAAAGTCTGGGCCAGGCGCCTCCCCAGTCCGGCGACAGTAATGAAGGTCATGCACGCGGATGAATCTGCCCCCGCCGGAATTACACCGTGGATCATCACAGGCTGCGAAGACGGCACAGTTCTGGCGCTGGACGGCAAAGGCAACGTCATTCGCAAGGACAGAGTCAACGGCGCGCCCACCTGCATCACCGCACTCGACGAATCAGACCACCGAAGGGGCGCTCTCCTGGCCACTGATAAGGGTGACGTGAAGTTGTTCAGGTCAGAATGATTGCAGTTCTCATCGTAATACGGTCTGCCGGTCGGCGTTACATTGTGTTAATCGAAATGAAGAGGCCGTGTAGTCTTGAAAGCCCACGCTACAGACCGTTGGTAGTTTTCAGTATGATCGCGGCCGCGCCCAGTAGGCCGAGACGAGGGCACTCTTACGGGTTTGGATGACAATTTTCAGGGGCAAAGCCCCGGGCCGTTTGCCTAGCCCAGCCCAACGGGCTGGGTTTTCGGGCAGATCATGTTAGGGGCAACGCCCCGGTCATTTGCCCCAATGAATGGCCTCCTTATAAATGACCGGGGCGTTGCCCCTTTTCAAATCTTTGTACCATTCACCCAGCCCGTTGGGCTGGGCTAGCTAGGCAAACGGCCCGGGGCTTCGCCCCTGAAATCCGTCAGAACGACTCCGTTCTGGAGGACTCGTAAACCAGAGAGATAAGGAGATTACAGATGTCAGCCGAAAAACTTGGCGTTCTCATTCACGGCGCCGGATGGGTATCAACCCAGCACATCAATGCTTTCAAGAATAACCCGCACGCTGAGGTCGCAGCCATATCGAGTCGGACCCTGGCGAGCGCTGAAAAGAGAGCAGCGGAATCGGACCTTGATGTTCCGTGCTTCGATGACTACGAAAAAGGGCTGAGCCATTCCGGTGTGGACATCGTTTCCGTTTGCACGCCCCAGCACGTCCACGCGGACAATACGATCAAGGCTGCGCAGGCCGGCAAGCACATCGTGATCGAGAAGCCCGTGGCCCAGTCGCTCGCAGAAATACATGCGATGCGGGAGGCCATTCAGGTAGCCGGCGTAAAAACCATCGTCAGCTTCGTTCTGCGCTGGAACCCGCTGTTTCAGACGATAAAGAAAATGACAGCCGACGGCACTTTCGGCGAGATATACTGCGTCGAGACAGACTACCAGAGCTATTGCGGCGATTGGTGGGGAGGCTTCTCTGTGGGCCGCACAAAGGAAATGGGCGGAAGTGCCCTTCTAACCGGTGGGTGCCATGCCATCGATGCTCTGCGCTGGTTCGCAGCGCCAGGCGAGTTTGAAGCGGCCGACCCGGTCGAGGTCTTTGCCTGGGAAGGAGGGAAGCGCGGAGCTTCGACGAACCAATACGACCCGGTAGCCAACACCTGGCACGAAGGCGAGCCGCTCGAGTATCCGGGCCTCGAAATGGCCCTCGTACGTTTCTCGAATGGTGTGCTCGGAAAGGTGTCAGCAAACTTCGAGTGCATCCAGCCCTACACATTCCCAATCGAAGTTTTCGGAGACAAAGGTTCGGTCAAGAACAACAAAGTGTGGTCGCACAAGTTTCCCGGACAGCAGGACTGGGTAGAGCTGACGGCCATCTGTCCCGACAGTTCCGATGTAACGCACCATCCCTTCCAGGGCCAACTGGATCATTTTGTCGACTGCATCCGCAACGACCGTGAATCGCACTGCAATTTCGAAGACGCCATCAAAACGCACCAGGTGGTCTTCGCCGCGAGACGCTGTTACGAAACCGGAGTACCCGTGAAGATATCCGATCTGTAACTGACCGGCTGAGTTCTGCCACGTCCCCTCGGTCTCTTCCCATCATGGCCTGGCAAGGATGCAGTTGGCATGACCAGTTCCAAAGCTATCATCGCTTACGTCCGAGTCAGATCAGAACCCCAAAGGAGGAATGCAGATGTTGGCCCCCGCTGTTGAGATGTTACCTGCTGTTGACCTGTGCGATCTGACTGTCACCCGTCTGATCCTCGGAGCGAATCCCTTCGGCGGATTCAGCCACCAGAGCAAAGAGCGCAATGAAGAGATGGTGGCGTACCACACGGTGGAGCGAATCAAAGAGACCTGGGATCGTGCCGAAGTGGCAGGCATCAACACGATGATCACCAACAACGAGACACCCCACGTGCTCCAGGCCGTCCGGGAATATCTGGGCGAAGGCGGGCCCCTTCAGTGGATCGTTCAACTCAGCCACCGGAGCTACGACAGCATGTTCGACGCCATCGACGCGGCAGTGGAGATCGGCGCCAAGGCCGCCTACATACACGGCGGGCTGACGGACAATTTCTATGTCGAGCAGGAAGCGGACACGCTGCGTGCCTGGTGCGAACACATTCGCTCGCACGGAATCCCGGCCGGGGTGGCCGCGCATGCTCCTGAAGCCCATCTCTGGGTCGATAGCCTGGACATTGTCGATTACCACGTGGTCTGCTTCTTCAACTGCGGCAGTCTGCACAACGGCCAGGGCCTCAGATACAAACTGAGTGACCTGTCCGCCGCAGTCGAGTGCGTCCGGGCCATCCGGAAGCCCTGCATCGGCTACAAGATCATGGGCGCCGGCCGCATCGACCCGACCATGGCTTTCGAGTTCGCGTTCGAGAACATTAAGCCCGGTGACATGGTGAACGTGGGTATGCACCGCGGCGACAAGGACGACATGGTCGAAGAAAACGTCGGGCTGGCTCGGCAGGTCCTCAGCCGCTGACGTCGTCTTTGCCACGAGACGCTGTCACGATCACGGTTACGTACTTTTTATGTGAGGAGACATACCATTGAAACCGTGGGAAAGAGTACTGGCAGCATTTGAGCATCGGCCCGCGGATAAAGTGCCGATCTATCAGGCAGGGCTTTCTTCGGGTGTGGCCTCGGCCGTTCTTGGACGAGAGGCATACGTGGGCGGGGGGATTCAGCAGTGGCGCGAATCCCGCGCGCTCTGGAACGGACCGGATGCACACCAGGAGTTTCTCGAACGTTCCATCCAGGACCCAATCGATCTGGCCGAGGCGCTCGACCTCGATCTCGTCCGCCCCGTTTATTGGCGGATGGGGGAGAAGCCGGCAAAACGCATCGACGACTTTTCATTTCTCTACGGCGATCCCGAAGGTGACTGGCGCGTCATGAGGTTCGACCCGGAGACGGAGCTCTACCAGATCGCCGAACGTTCGTCCCGGAGAGAACGAACCATGGCCGACCTGGAGTTGGAAGTTGAAGACGCTGAGCGAGCACTGGAAAACTATCGGCCATCTGCAGACAGCTATGTGGCGACGTACGGACCAGCTCTCGAGGCTTTCAAAAATAAACGTGCGGTGCCCGGCGGGGGCATCGCCCTGAACATCAACTATCTCGAACCGGCGTGGCTGGAAGCAATCGCGCTGCGTCCCGATCTCGTTGCGAGGATTTTCGATGTTAAGGCCGAACAGGCGGCTCGTGCCGCCGGCGCACAAGCCGAGGTGGGGTTGCGCTACCTCATGGGCGGCGGTGACTTTTCTTCGCAGAGAGGACCTTTTTACTCACCCGCAAAGTTTCATGAGCTGACGCTCCCTCGATTGCAGAAGATTTCCGAGGCCGTCCACCGCAACGGCCAGTTCCACATGTTTGCCAGCGATGGCGACCTCTGGCCCGTGGCCGATGACCTGTTCGGCGCCGCGGGCGTCGACTGTTTCTATGAAATCGACCGGAAAGCGGGCATGGATCTTCGAAAGCTCCGACGGCGCTTCCCGGGCCTCACGCTGTTAGGAAACATCAGTTCATACGTCCTGCACTGCGGCAGCCGGGATGACGTGATCGGTGAAACGACGGATTGCCTCGATGCGGCAAAAGAATTCGGAAGCATCATCGTCGGCTGTTCCAATCAGGTGGTGTCCCAGACTCCCATGGAGAATTTCTGGGCCATGATGGAGACGCTTCACGAACAACGCTGATAATTGTCCCGCAAGAACAGACGTCAGCTAGCTCCGCCGGATTTGTGGAAGCGAATCAGTCGAGCCGGGCGGCGGCAGAGAAATCCGGTCATCGAAATCCGGACCTCTGACGTGAAGTTCACGATCATCGAATTGGGCCGTCAGTTCGCCGGCATCGCGGCATGGCGACAGGACAGCGAGGAATGGTCCCATCTCTGATTGTTGAATTCCCAGACACCACAGCGGTCCGACTTGTCCGTTCTCAACCACTACAGGCTCCTCCGGTTGAGCAAAATCGATCAGGAGATGCGGCTTGCCTGCCTCACCCGCCCTGAAAGACGTGCCACTTGTCTGGACGACCGGCATTGTGGGATGGAGCCGAAACGTCGCCGGGCCATCGAGCCGCTCGAATGTATCCCACAGAACAAAGTAGTCCGACTTGACGAACAGGTAGTGCCGGTAATGGACCGTCTCTGGCGCCGGAAGCATGTCAAGGTAGGTGAATTGTGAGGGGTCGCGATAGTTGTTGTTGACGATCCTGTGCACGCACCAATCGAAGTCAGCGCCGAGATGTGCGAGCAGCGGTGAAGGAGCCTTTTCGATACCGGTGTAGCCGCAGGCGAGATTCCGGTCTCTGGCATAGGTCACCGTACTGTGCACCCACGTGGTGAACGCGGGGATGGGGTTGCCTTCGCTGTCCTCCGTATGGTAGCCGTGGTCTCCGAGAAGCTCGGTGTCCCATGCTGCCAGGTGAATGTGTCCCTGGTCGAAATCCATGTGGTGCGTTGCGCTGCCAGCCCGGAACAAGGCCCATACAGGCGCACCGTCCGCATTCGTTGCTTTGGAGATGATTCCCAGCCCCTGGCGATGCACGCTCTCCCAGGCGGGGGTCACGGATGGAATCGATTCGTCGAGGGTGGTCGCGGTCAGGAGCGGATGTTCCTGATCCTGGACCGGCCGTCCGCCAATGCGCCAGGCATGCATCAACTGCCCGGCCAGTTCAGGATCGGATTCCTTGAGCACGGCTGCGGCGACCGTCAATTCGCCCCGGTATTCCTGAGGTTTACCGTGGCTGCCGGAATTGCCGTTCCCCGGGAGCGGGGCGTGACCGACGGTTTCCAACCGGGGCATTTGCAGTTGAACGAAATGGACGAATGAGCCTCGGACCGAGGAGTTCGACAGGGTCGAGGTAGATCCATACGTTCACATCAGGATGAACCGCGAGTACTGGGTCTCCTTCATCACCAGCCTCGTCCGGACCGCCGCAAGGGGTAAACCCATTCACAACTGGATAAACACGTGGGACGGGTACGGGACGAAACCCATCGACATGTTCCAGGGCATGATCTGTTCCTTTGCCCAGGGCGTTGACGGCCAATCTGTCTGGTCCTACGCACACGTGGGAAGAGCGTGGATGCCGGACTACAAGGAACGCTGGTACTACATCAAGAAGGCGATCGACTTCATCAGAGAGAACAGCGATCTCAAGGACTACGAGCCGGAGAATGAGGTGGCCATCTACGTCCCGCCCCAGACGTACTGGGTCAAGTACCTGGATACGCCCTGGACCAAGCACGCAGGTGTCTGGGGCACCGGTTACTTCTGCGAAAGGACCTACTATTCACTGGTGAGGGCACATGTCCCCACCGACGTGCTGATCCCTCCTCTGGGGCACGAGGAGATGATCCGAAACGACTTGAGCCGTTACAAAGTCCTGGTGCTTCCGGAGGCATCCTGGATGTCCGACGTGGAGATCGGCATGCTCAGGGATTGGGTGAGTGACGGTGGATTGCTCATCGCCACCGGCCCGCTGGCCACCCACACGAAGTACGGCACGAAGCGTGAGGATGAAGGACTGAAAGACGTGATCGGCGCTACATTCGGAGAAAGCAAGGCGAGGAAGTCCATCCAGATCGTTGAGGAGCATCCGATCCTCTCGTCGTTCAAGAAGGGGAGCAGGATAAACTGCGTTGGCCTGCCCCTGAAAGAATTCCTGGCGATGGATTCAGCAAAAGTGACCTACATCGGATCGCCGGAAGTACCCCTTGAAAAAAACCTGCGGACGTTCAGGTACAGAGTCAAAAAACTGAAGGAGATGAAAGTCAGCGCGCCATCGTACGCTGTGAGCAGCGCGCAGGTGCTTGGTCAGTGGGCAGACAAGTCCCCGGCCCTGATCCTTAACAAATATGGCAATGGCCATGCCCTGGCCTGCGCCGCTGTGGACGCCACCATCGCGTATGAGCTTGTGCCAAGATGGAGAGAGAAGACCGACCGGCTCCGTTTCGTGCAGGATGCATGCAGTTGGACCACCAACCTCATCCAATCGGGCTGCCCGCCGGATGTGGAAATCAACGTCATGAAGAAAGGGAAGAAGACCGTTGTGAACTTCTTCAATCAGGGCCACGCCCCTGTCGATGCATTCAAGTTCCGTCTTCCCCTCAAGAAGAAGCCCTCAAAGGTACGTCTGCGGACCGTAGAAACCGATGAGGCTGCCCCAAAGTTTGAGTATGCGAATGGGATACTGACAGTACAGGTTCCAGAGTTTCTGAACTTCGCTCTCTGCAGGATTCGGTAGGGGCCAGCACAAGTGCCTGTTTCAGAAATTCCTGCCCTGTTTCTGGCAATCCAGGATTTGCGATATGAGGGATATTTCATCCGCATTCGTCACGTTCTGTTGTCCCGAAGCAGAACTCCGGACCTCGACCATCAAATAAATTTTGGACAGATCACTGCAGCCCCTCCGCCCAGCAGAAGTCGTGGTCGGCGAATTGCGGCCCATCGTCGCTAAGGTTGCGGACATTGACGGTTCGGATTCATAATGAAGATCCGCTCCTCTAGCCGTCATCCTTGAACAATTCATAATCCTAATGCGCAGCCGTCAACTCCGAACGATTGCAGCCGCTGGCGCGATACTGATCGGCTTGCTGATTGCCAATCATCGTGCAGGCCGCGCCAGCCGACTGGAGGCTGACAGAGCTGAGGCCGACCTTTTCCAGGTGCGCGATCAGCTGCTCCGCTATGAATTGGAGAATGGCAGCTTGCCATCGTCGCTGGATTTCCTGGTACCGGCCTATCTGAGAGACGACCAGATCGCTGCTGGAGGGGAGCTGCTCTACATTTACGATTCAGCGAAGCGAGTTCTTCGACAGGTTGAGGGGCCGGTAGTTGGAGGCATCTTCAAAAGGCGAAGAAACCCTGGGGCGGCCCATCTTCCAATTCCTCAAAGGGACAGCGGCCTCCAGCCGAGGACAGAGAAAGTGCGGGCAGCGGAACTGAGGCCCCCTGTTGGGCAGAAACTGCCACGCCCGCTTGACGGCGCGTTCGTCTTCGAAGCTGAACACTTCACTGAGATGAATTACGGGTGGGAGACACGACCTGATTCTCTCTGTGGCGGAGGCGCTTTCATTCACTGCAAGGAAGGCATGGGCAATGGGGATGGGCAGGAGATCTACAATGTCCGCGATTTCTACAACGTGCGGTCCTCCGACGATCTGACGGTGTTGCGATACCACTTTCGCATCCCTGAGCCAGGCACTTATTACGTCTATGGCAGGCTCTGGACTACGGGAACGGAATGCTCAAATTTTCTGAGGGTCGCCGTTAACAGGGGAGGACCTGGTATCGGCGGGATGGGCAATAGAGTTCCCTTCCGCTGGCATTGGAGTCACATGAATGGCAATCCGGTCAGACTCGACGAAGGAGACCACTACCTTCACGTGTTCATGCACGAAGATGGCGTTCGGATCGATCAGTTCCTGCTAAGCCCGGTCAACATTCCCAAATCGGAACGTGGGGATGAAAAGTATCAAGGGAATCTGATCCCCGGAAAAGGAACAGAATGGGAGCTCAGACCAGGCCCGGCTGTTCAGCTATCCTTCGACTTCAAGAGTCTCGTCATTGCCCCAGAGTTTCCTCCCGAATGCAGAGTCGTTCTGCGTAAGCTGCGGCAGCCTGAAGGGACGGCCCGTCTGAGAGTTGTCCTCCATGGTGCGGGGGCCGGAGGCGAGGACCTTCAGTTGATGAACAGAGACGTTGATCTGCGAAAACTGCCGGAGGTCTCTTTCGCGGATCTGGATTTCAGTCAGCTTGCTCTCGACGATCTTCTCCGGCGCGAGTACTTACTTAAAGCAGAGCTGCTAAGCGGCACTCGAACTATTTCAACGTCGAAGATTCCCCTGATGCGCCCCTTCGATTGGGAAGTCTCGCCCCAGCTTGATTACCTCTCCAACGACGATGCCGGTTCCCTCGATGGGTCAGCAGACCTGTCGCCTGAGAAAGAGTGGAGGCAGTTCAGACTTTCGAGCTGGGATCACTTGGGGGTTCTGGATTTCGGCTTACAGACCATCGGAAACAGCCTGAACGCTCCGCAGTTCACCACGATCTATGCCAGGACTCGTGTCAACGTTCCCACATCAGGAAACTACCTCCTCAAGGTACAGGCGGACGACCAGATGCTGCTCTGGATCGACGGCGCGCTCATCTACCGTCACGACCACACGCGTCCCGTCACCCGTGCCGGGTACAAACACAACGTGTCTCTCACTGCAGGAGAACACAAGATACGCATCCGTGTGAATCAGGAAGAAGGTCGTTGGCAGGCGTCGCTGCGCATCCGTACGGCCGATGATGATCTAAGCGACGTGACGGGCCTCCCGATGGTTGACTCCCGCGCTGAGGGGTCTCTACGAGCCGTCGGGCAATGAACTGCCAATCCTTGACACGTCAGCCAGCGGAAAGGTATAAGGCGGAGTCTGCGTCCTGCGAGATTATCCCTTGGAGAGGCAGTTCATCTGCCGTAGCCAGATCGTCTCTCTCAAGGAGTCAGAATGGGTGCTGAGGAGGCGAGCAATGAGGGCCGGGAT
>JASLXP010000337.1 GCA_030740295.1 Planctomycetota bacterium | reverse complement strand
GTCGCCCTCTCTGTTGGTGAGATCGAGACAGTTTTCGCATTCACAACCCCTGAAGGAATCGTGCGGAAGCAGCGAAACAGTGCGGCCGTAATTCGCACTGGCCGACCAGCCCCGATTGAACGGATTGAGCGTGCGCGAATGCGTTGTGAATCCCATTGCCTTTCCGTCTTTCCCGGCGAAGTAATCGTCCACATCGCGCTTGGTAATCTCGAGAGCGCCCGGATGCGTATAGCAGAGATGCCCCGTGCGACCGGGCTGAGGCTGGAGGTCGCGTTCGCCGCTGGGCCGGACGGCAAAGTATTCTGGATGTTCTTTGCCGTAACGCTGCTCGAGCTCGGTGCGCGGCGGACGATGATTGAACGCGAACCATTCGGATGAGTGGCGCATTCGGAGCAGCCAGAGGCGGAGGGATCGTCCGTCCCACTCCAGATCTTCATATTCCTGTAGATCCACGAACCGGCGGATGTGTGCGCCATTAAGCTGATACCACTGCCAGGTGGCCCTTCCCGCGTTTCGGAGGATGAAGGCGGGCTCTTCGTGAATATCGACGGCTTGAAGGCTGAGATTTTTTCTTTCCGGAATGACGCGGCCTTTGTCCCCCGGCAGGAACCAGCGCACGCCAAGCTCCTCGAGAAAACGATAGACGCCATAGAGGGTGCCGCGCTCAAAATCCCACGTGGCCGCACCGAGATGACGTTCCATCGCGTATCGACTGGGCCTTTTGCCAAAGAGAGTTTTGGCTCTGAACAACACCTCGCTTTTTGCGGTCTCGTCGTCTTTGCCCGCGATGAAGATGGTTTGTCCGACGATACGAATCTGGTAGCCGTCTCTTGCTATCTTTTTTACGTCAATCCCGGCCTTCAATGCATCAGGGAAGTTGCCGAGCACGATGGACGATTTGCCTGCCGGGATGGAATCGGTCACGGGGAATTCGGCGCCGGTCATCAGGTCGAGATGTTCTTTCAATTCTTCCGCGGCAAACTTCGCCGGCGGGGGCGCTTCCTTTTGCACGACGATGACGGCTTTGGCCTGACCGTTGTCAGAAAGAAAGATGGTCTGCTGGCCTTTCGAGTATCTGAAGAGGCCGCCTTTCCCTGTCGGTGCCGAATCGCAGACGGAGGAAAGGGCTGCAAATGTGATGAGGTAGTCACAGAAAGATTTCATACGGCTGAGCGTCGGGGACGAAGTTGGAGTAACGCCTTTTCAGACTTTGAGGGTCTACTCTCAGCGGCATTGTGAAAGTTCCGCTGGACAAGACTGAATGTAATTGGTCTTCCACAAAAATCCAGCTTGGCCGAAGACGTGCTCAACGTGGTCCTGCGGCTCCGCGCCAGGCATCATGCTCATCACTGCTTTTCCGCATAAATGTGGATAAACGAATGTGAGTAGTCTGCCGAGTTTCCCGCATCTGAGACGCTCGGCTGTAGCCGGAGCGTCCGATTCCGGAGTTCTGAATCTCTGCAGAGCGATCGCGCAGCGTGCTCCCCTCACACAATAACATCCGTGGTGATGGGCACTTGCTGGAGACCTTTGGTGCCGATGACCTGATCGTGGAGGTCTGTGCCTGCCACTTCGAGCCGGTTTCTGCCGCCGTCGGGCGCTGTGAGCCGCTGGTTAATAAATCTATCCTCGAATGCCGCTTTGAAGATGCCGGCTGGCGTGCCGAAATCGAAAGCGAAGTCTTCGGCCCGGTTGAATTCCTGCGTGCCGTCATCTGCGCCTTCTTTGGTCGGGTCACCATCTGGTGTATCGATGGGAGCATCTGCTTCTACCGCAGGAGCTTCAGGTGGGATGGTGTCGACCGGGGTATCCACTTCACCAGTGGGATTGTCCTGCGGGACGACGGACGAGGTTAACAACTCGTCAGGATTGACTGTTGGCGGCAGGTCTTCGATGGCCTGTGCCGGGTCAACGACATCTGCTGGCAACTGCACGCCATCTTCATCACCTGGAGCAGATGCGTCAGGAGTGGTTTCGCCATCGGCAGGAAGCTCATCCCCATCGGACGTTGGAACCCCGTCACCGTCGGCAGGAAGTTCTTCACCTTCGACGGGCGGAAGCTCTTCCCCATCGGCATCGCCTGAACCGGTGGCCTCCTCTTCGTTCGTGGCTTCGTCTGTTGCCGTTTCTTCGGGGTCTGTCGCAGCATCTTCCTCGGTTACGCCTTCTTCGTCCGTTTCTATCTCATCGGCATTCTCGCCTTCGTCGACTTCGTCTGACTCTCCTGTTTCCTCTGAGTCGGACGCGGGCACGCCGAGGAACTGGCGTGAGTCGGTGACTGCTTCCGAAGATTCTTCTTCTGCTGCTGTCTCTCCTGATTCTTCGGTGGACGGTTCCCCTTCCTCGGGTGTGATGATTCCTGAGGAACGCGAATCAGTGACGGCTTCAGGGCCTGGCTCAGTCTCTGCGGGTTCGGCAGGCGAGGTGCCAGGCGTTCGAGTCTCGACCGGGGTGCCGGGTGGCCGAGTCTCCGCCGATTCAGTTTCTTCATCAACGGATTCCTCCGGCTGTTCGGGCACGGGAGACTCCGGCACAGTTCTCGAACCAGTCACGGCTTCACGAGACGGGTCGAGAACATCGTCCGTCGCCTGCGAGGTGTCCGGAAGCGGCACAACTCCTGAAGCCCGGGAATCGGTGAGTGGAGTTCCATTGGTGGATGTTTCGGTCTCTTCGCCAGCTTCAGAGTCTTCGACAGCATCAGCTTCGTCTGCCGCCGGGGCCTCTTCCTGCTCTTCGGCTTCCAGGAGAGCCTCGCGGGAGATCTCGACGGTGTCGCCATCTGCGTTCGCTGCCTGTGCTGCGCCGCCCTGTCCCTGATCGATGTTGCCAACTGCGCCGGCGAACAGGTCTTCGACCAGCACTGACACAGTAAAATTCTCTATTCTGCCGCCCGGATCGCTCGCAGGCTGGATCGTGATGTCTTTGCTGTTCGAGGCGGTTGCGACCTGGGTGATGTCTGCCGTCTGGGTCTCTTCGTTGCTCGTGGATGCGCCAGATGTTGCGTCCGCATTTTGACCGATGCTCTGCGACTGCGACGCATCGCGCTGAGCGATGGCACCTACGTTTTCCAGTGCAACTGAGGATGTAACGTCTGTGGGCATCATGATTTACGTTTCGGGCAAATGTTCGGCCCGTTCCCAGGGCCTTCTCCTGATTCCTGCTTAGTATCGGGTTTCGTGGCAGAACTTTAGGTCAGAGAATGAAGTTTCTGGCTAAGACGCGGAGGCCCGGGAACTGAGGAGGTCATCCGGAGATGAAAAGTCACCCCAGAGCGCTTAAGTCTTTTCAAGCGAATGGTATGACCGAACGGGATGAATTGGCTCTGCAATGAATCGGAAATCCTCTCGTATCCTGAAAATTGGGGCTTGGGTATTTTGAAACCGCTGCTACAATCGCCGCCCCTCCAGCAACGAGTCAATCATGTTTAATTTCCTTCATCGCCGTAACGCGAAGCAACGTGCGCTTCGAAAGTATTCAGAGGAGGAGATCGCCCTCGGTCCGATGCTGCCGACGGATATGCCCCTGGTCTGGCGGATGGAGAGGGCGTCATCACCGACCCCGTGGCCGGTTTCGCTGTTTCAGGACTTGATTGAGGATTCCAGGCACACGGTGCTGGCGGCCAAAATCGGCACTCGCCTGGTGGGTTATCTGCTATACGAACACAAAGGGGAAATTGGGCACATCACCAATATCTGTGTCCACAATGACTACCGTCGTCGGGGTGTGGCCTCAATCATGTTGGCCAGTGTGCTTGAACGGATGCAGAAAGAGGGCTTTTCGGCTTCCGAGCTCGAGGTCAGGCAGACGAACATGGATGCACAGCTCTTCTATAAGAAATTTGGATTTATCACCTACGAGATTGTCTCCGCCGGCTACCCGGACACGCTCGAAGACTGCTTCCTGATGCGTCTCCCCTGGCCGAACAT
>JASLXP010000336.1 GCA_030740295.1 Planctomycetota bacterium | reverse complement strand
GGCATAGCTGAAGAGTTGAAACCAGTTTGCTTCCAGGTATTCGAATCCGATGCCGGGTTTCAGTTTTTCACGAGCAACGTCATCCAGCGCTTTCGCCGGCTGCTGCTGTCTGAATTCTGCGTAGCTGATCGCGCTTACCTCTGTGCCAGCCAGGGTGAATGGAATCTGATTGACTCCCTTCAAGAATGCGCGGGCCTTCACTAAAGTGCTTTTACGGATCGTAAACGGCCGTCTGAATGGTGTGGATGCAAGTGTCGGGTCGCTGCCGTCGAGGGTGTAACGTATCTCGGCATCCTTTGTCGGGGTCGTGAGAGTCACATCCAGACTCCCGGTGAACACCTGCGTCACGGGCTCTATCCGGACGGGCACAATCGGCTTCCGAATCGCACCAAGCGTCAGCAGCCCGGGCGAGGAAAACTCGTAACCGAATTCATCTTTGTTTCTGGTCTTCCCAAACCAGAGCCCGCTGAGCCTGCCTCCCGGCCTTCTCCATTTCAGGAGCACCTCTGCATCATTGTTGTCTGGATTTCCGCTTTTCTTCGCCGCGGAAAAACTCAGTTCACCGCCGCCAGGTGTTGGGGTTGTGAAGGCAATCTTCTCGTCGTCGCTCAGATCTTCAAAGGTCTGTTCCTTTTGATCCTTGGAGCAACGCATGACGGTGACGAGGAGGAATTCACCTCTTGTCCGAGCGGAATATTCAATCGCATCGCGAGGCCTTCCCGGTGACAGGCCGCGCAGCACATCCCCTGCGGCAGCCTTGATCTCTGTACTGGAGAAGAATCGGATGTTCAGCCGGGGCTTCTCTTCATCTGGCCTGGCGCTGTTACTGCGCTCTCTGTCTGAAAGCCAGTTGCCATGGCTCCATCCCACGTGATGGACGGCGAGCTCAGGAAAAGTGACGCGGTCGATAACGATAAAGATCCTGGAGGGCCGATGCTGAAGAACCTGCCGGACCGCCCGGACTCCCTTGACCTCCAGACCTTCCCCGCTGGGAAGGCTCTGTTCATTGGATTGCCCGAAACGGACACGGGTCACATTCTGATAGACGCCGTCGTAAAAGGCTTCGGCAAAATCGAATATCGCTGACGAATGCCATCGCCCGGCAACCGGTGTCTGCGGGGCCTGAGTCAGCCGTTGAGTTTTGCTGCCAGGCGAAAGCGACTGCCTTCTGTAATCGGGATGCTGCTTCTTGCCATCTATCGTCACGGGAGAGATTCTCAGCCGCGGGCTGCCGTGAGACCAGAATCGCAACTCGGTATTCCACTCTGACGGGTTTGAAGATTCCGAGCCTGCCTTTTGCCCGAACATGTGAACAAAGGAGTCGTCGGGCCCCCATCCGCTGCGCAGATAATGAAGCCCTGCGTAAGGCAGCCAGTCCGAGACCATCTTGGGCGGTCCTTTGTATTCGCCGCGGTAACAGGCTGCGACTTCATCCCAGGATGCCTGCCGGCTCTCGGAGAGCTTCTCACGCTTTAGGCCGCGGCCGTACACGGTGTCGAGGATAGCCTTGACCTCCGGCTGCGAAAAGATGTCTGGATCGTGCCACGTCTTTGATGGGATTTTCTGGCCGCCGATGATGTTCTCATCTCTGGTGAGAGACCAGATGGCCGGGAACATGTCCTTTGAGCTGAACCGATGGCCGTAGCCGTCGGGTGTAATGTGCCGGATGACGTATGTGCAGGTGGTGCGCCAGGCGTCCTCGAATCTGGTCCGGAAAGATTTCGTCAGCCAGGGCGGCTTCTTCTTGAGCAGCCAGCGGTAGATTCGGCCGATACGCAGATGCATGGTCAGGTGGCCTTCGTCTCCAATCTCCATCATGGAACCGTCGCGGCTGATACCGTAGGTCCAGATACGCTCGAGGTGCTGGCGGGCTTCGCGGGTGAGACGTTGTCCCCCGTGAAAATCATCGAGGATGTCCCCGCAAAGGAAGGCGGCGATAAGCGCGTTGTAAGTGTGGTTAAAGACCGTCTTTCGGCAGACGCGCCAGTAGGCCGGGGGATATTCTTCAGCAACCAGCATGAGCAGCCGGGCGAGAGTCGTTGACGAGAAGTGCCTTTTCAGTGCTCCGTTCTCTGAAGAGATCTGTCCGAGCTCGAAACAGAAATAGAAGAACTGCTGAAGGCCTTCTTTGACAAAGTAGTGACGGATGACATGCGGGGACGCCTCTGCATCACGGACAAAGTTCATGGCCCAGTCGTCGGTGATCTCAGTCCATCGGTCGAGATATTTTTTGCGGCCCGTTTCCGCGTAGGCCCAGAGCAGCGGCCGCTGGAGATGATTGATGTAGGCATTAGCCCGGGCAATGGTCAGCGCATCACGTTGTTTACTTTTGTCCTCGGGGATATGAGCCCAATGCATCCGTCCCGGTTCAAATTCGAATGCCTGCACGCTGGCAGAATTGTGGCTCTGCTGGAATGAGACCGCAGTGCCGTTCAACAGGTCCTCCGCGTGCGCCGCATACATCGAGGGTGCAACCGAGTGGCCCCAGAGATTTTCCAGCCCCTCGATTCTTTTGAAGAAATGATCGCGGAACGTATCCAGCGCGCCTCGATGATCTCCGGCTTCAAACCTGGCACGCACATCGGCCAGTTGAGGGCGTGTAATGTCAATTCGTGCAAAGAACTGTCCCGCCAGTTCCTTGACTGCTTCAGGTGAGTTCCGGTTCTTGAACGCTGCCATGCGCTCCGCCGAGTCCGGAAGCTTCGGTGGCTGAAGGACATCCAGGAAATCGCCGAGTGGAATCCACTCGCCCGCGTTTGCCGGAATCTTGTATTGGGCGAAAACAGACTTGGTCTGCTCCACCGAGAACTTCATGATGCCTTCCTTGAAATCCTGGTGCCGGATATCGAATTTGATGTACGCGACAATGCGGCGCTGCGCGTCGAGGATCGTCAACAGACGCAGATGACGATCATGGTATTGCGGCCGTTTCGACCGGTAAACGATCACCTCGTCGATAGGGTGAGTCGCACCCAGATCGATCTCCACCCAGGGGTTGACATGCTTACCCGCCTCGCACCGCAATCCGCGAGTGTTGGTATCCTTCTGGCCGTCGTTGAGCCGGATGCTTGCCCGCCGATGATTGATATCGATGCCGCGTCCGCCGACCCCTGCAAAGACGATGTTGTTCGTGAAGGCAATATTCTTCCGGCGGCTGTAGACCTCGATTTCGTGCAGCTCCATCCGCAGCGAGACGGGAGCTTCGAGCCGGACGTAGCGGCCCGTCACACCGGCGTGTGAGGGCGCCACGCATGGGAAGAGCAGCAGTAAGAGGAATGGTCTCATGTGGTTTCTTGTGAATATTCCGGGCTGGCCTGCATGTCCGCTACGTACTGGTGTAGGCTGCCGAAAAGACTGTAACCCGATGGGTCTGATTCTCAGTCATCGAATTCGACAATCTCAGAAACGGCCAAGCCCATCTCACTTCGCGACGCCAGGTTTTTCAAGTGGCAGGTCTCACTCTCCGAGGCAATCCGGAAAAAGAAATCTCAGACAAAACCTGATTGGACTGCCTTGAAACTCAGTTCGGTCATCCACGGAAACCTGCTATCCAAGCCGTTCAGAATAAATCCGATCCACTTCATGGTAGGATTCCATGTTGCCGATGTCGTAGCGCATCTCATGGAACAGATACGCGTAAACCGGCAGGCGCGAGTGGAGCCAGGCGACGAAGTTTCCGGGCGCATCGGGATTGTTTCCCTGCTGGATGTAATCCTTGACCAGGCGAAGCGCGTCGCTCCCGTAAATGTAGAAAGCAGGGCATGCGTAGTTTGAGCGGGGCCGTTCGGGCTTCTCTTCGAAGCTGAGGACGCGCCATTCGTCATCTACTTCCACCACTCCTGTTCGGCGAAGCGTTACCGGGTCGTTCTGTTCCCGAATGGTGATAGCCGCTGTGCTGCCTTTGTATTCGTAGAAGACGGCAAATTCCGCCAGGCTGAATTCAAAAATGTTGTCGCCGGCAATGACCATCAGGTCTTCATCTGTGCCCTGCTCTGAGAGAAACAGATTCAGATCGCCGATCGCGCCCAGCCGTGAATCGTTGTCCGTCGAACCATCGTTGATGATCTTGACGGGCGTTCCCCCTTCGCTGCCCTCGCTCCATTTGACGAACTTTTCATGAAACCGCGCATTCGAAACCAGCGTGATCCCGGTGAGGCCCTCCACTTCCTCAATCTTCGGAATGATGTAATCGATGACCGGCTTGCCGGCCACGGGCAGAAGCGATTTGGGCGTATCCCTCGTCAATGGATACATGCGTGTGGCGTACCCCGCGGCCAGGATGAGTGCGTGCATCAGGTGTCCTTCATCATGGATGCCTTAGTGATATCGTAATCTTTGATTTTGCGGTCGAGGCGGGCCCTCGAGATGCCAAGGAGTTTGGATGCCTGGGTCTTGTTCCACTCAGTGACGCGGAGGACTTTTCTTATCTGGCGTTCTTCCGAACCGGCGAGGGTGTAATCATCGTCCGAATCCTCGGGGTCATCGCCCATGTGGCTGGTGAGAGGGAGCTCATGGGGTTGAATCACGTCATCCCGGGTGAGCACGACGGCCCTTTCGATGGCGTTCTTGAGTTCGCGAATGTTGCCCGGCCAGGGATAGCGGGTCATGGCCACCAGTGCTTCCTCGGACAGCGTCGGCGTTGGCCTGCCCATTTCTCCCGCGTAGCTTTGAAGGAAATGCTGCGCGAGCAGCGGAACATCATCGATGCGCTCACGAAGGGGCGGCATTTCAAGCTCGATGACCTTCAGGCGGAAATACAGGTCTTCACGAAAGCTGCCGTTGCGGATGGCTTTGATGAGATCCCGGTTAGTCGCGGTGATGATGCGGACATCCACCTTAATCGTCTTCTGTCCCCCGACCCTCTCGAATTCCTGCTCCTGCAAGACACGCAGCAACCGCACCTGAAGCTCCAGTGGCATCTCGCTGATCTCATCGAGAAAAAGCGTGCCACCATCAGCCAACTCGAACCGGCCAAGGCGCTGTTGAATCGCACCGGTAAACGCGCCTTTTTCGTGACCGAAGAGCTCGCTCTCGAGGACGGTGGGTGAGAGGGCCCCGCAATTGACTGCGACCATCGGCTTATCCCTGCGATCGCTTTGACGGTGGATGGTTCGGGCAATGACCTCTTTGCCCGAACCGCTCTCGCCCCGAATCAAGACCGTCGAATCCGTGGGAGCCACAATCTTGACGACGTCGATAATCTCGCGCATTCGCCGGCTCTTGCCGATGACAAGATTTTCGCTCTGCAGGCTGCGGCGGACGCCTAGATTGGCCCGCTTCTGATTCTCCTGAAGCCGCAGATTATCGATAAAGAGAGCGGCCTGCGCGGCTACGGTATTGAGGAGGTAGAGATGCTGCTGCTGAAAGTCTTCGCCCTCAGCGCTGTCCAGCGTGATGATGCCGATGGTTCTGTTTCGGACCCGCATCGGCACGCAGATGATAGACCGCAGTCCCAGGTCAGTGACGCTGTCGCTTGCATTGAATCGGTCGTCTTCGTAAGGGCTTGGGCTGAGGATGCCGATACCGCGCTTGAGGACGTACCGGATAATCGACCTGCTGTATTGAATCTCTGCCTGGCCGGCGCGATTGCGCGATGCCCTCACCGAGAGCTGATTGGAACGTGCATTCAAAAGCAACGCCGCGCCGCGGTCTGCCTCAGTAGAGTTGATCACAAGCTCCAGCAGACGATTGAGAAACTGCTCCATCGTCTGAGTCTTGGCCACCATCTGCGAGATCTCATTGAGAACGGCCAGGCTGCGGATGTCTTTGGGCAGACGTCGCCAGCGCTGCTCTGGCTCGACAATCTTGCTGATGTGTTCGGGCGGGCTCTGTATGGTCTCGGTCAAGGACAAGACCGCCGAATCAGACGATGTCTGCAGCGCGCTGTGAACCCCAGTGCCGGACATCAAGGAATCCGAAAAATTCAGCACGACTTCCCCAATGACGATTTCATCGTTCGCGGCGAGGGAATGCAGGTCCGCGGGCAGGCCGTTTACAAACGTCCCATTCTGGCTTCCCAGATCCTGCAGAAAGAACTGGTCATCTTTCTGATACACCCTGGCATGACGCCTCGAGACCATGAGGCTGTTGAGCGGGATGTCCGCAGTCAGCTCACGCCCGACAACCTGCTCCCCGATATCCAGGTCAAAGGAATTTCCAACTCCAGGACCGTCAATGATTGTCAGGAAAGGCATGGGGACGCGATGAAGTAATGAGTAATGTGCCGAAAGGTGACAGCCCTTGGTGTTGGGAGGAGTCCTCTTCAGGGAAGTAATGAGTTGAGCAACAAGTAAGTAATGTGCGGTAGGTGGTCTCGGCGCTCCGCGACGAGTTCTTGCAGTCGCGGAGCGCCTGCACTACGCAGCAAACGTGGCCCCTCTTGGTAATACGAGGCAGTCTCTATCCGGACGCGATGTAGTAATGGTGAAGGTCCAATAAGGTGCTCCGAGCCAACTATTAGACTCGAATTAAAGCACAAGAGTCATAACAAACCAAACTGTATCGTTTCGGCGCGACGTTGGGAGGAATGATGACGGCATCCATGAGCGAATCCACCGATTTGGCCAATTTCAGTTGCACTCGTCAGGAATCTAAGCCATTGGAATTAAATACATTAATTAATGATGAGATCGGAAAACAGTAATCATCGCACGGAATTCTGAGAATCTCGGTGGCATTCCAGCCTTTTGGAACACGGATTTCTATGTAAGTCCTTCGTTGCGCCTGAACGAAGGCAACTGTCTCGAAATGGCGCGACTTTGAAAACTTGAAATCAAATATTCGGTTTGTTTCAGGGGCAGACCGATAGAATCGGATAAAAGGTCCATGGCTTAGTGTGTACGGGGGTACGGCCTTTTATCCCGTTTATGTGGTGGAAACTTGTCGTAGAAGCTGCATAGACAGAGCGTGTCCATTCACCTTACCGGGCCGAATGGGCACGCTTTTTTTATGTACTTTGAGTTTGAACGGTGGTGCAGGCATCATTCGCGCCTGGAAAGCCAGATATTGTCCGAGCGTCGCCGAAAATAAAGTCCGGGCGAAACAGACAAAGAGAGGTATTCCAGCTATTTCTCAACTCCACCATCCACCTTCATCCATGATTTGCAGAATCTGCCTCTCAATCCTTGTTTTCACCTCGCTCCACGCAGGCGTGGAAGAATTCCCAGCTTTCGGCATCAGCGTCAAAGTTCCCCGCGGCTGGGAAAGCGTTCAGCCGGGCTCGGGAGGGCAGATCGCGCGGTGGGCAAAACTGACCAATGCCGGAACAAAGGCAAAGGACGTAGTGGTCCTGGAACTCGCCGAACTGCGC
>JASLXP010000335.1 GCA_030740295.1 Planctomycetota bacterium | reverse complement strand
GCCCATGCCACCCTCGCTTAAGTCAGCGCCATTCGGATCAGATTCCTGTGGCTGCACAGCCCATCGAACGATCATTGAGCCCTCGGCGTCACCTCGCAATAGCCAGGAGACCAATGCCCAGAGTGATGATCAGCGCTCCGGCCACCCGCCTCCGAAAATCCGCTTCTTTCAGGAAAAGCGTACCGAGCAGGGCAGCGTAAAGGATGCTGCACTCCCTCGACGCCACAATGTAGCTGACCTTGCTCGCGGTATTGAATGCGACCAGTATGAGCCCGTAAGCCAGTGGGCTCAGGATGCCTATCAGGATCAGATGTTTCCGATGAGAGGCGATAGATTCCCGGTTCGCTTTCAAGAGCCGAAATGTCATTGGGCTGAGCCACACCGAGGTGACCAGGTAGCATCCGAGCAGGTAAAGCCACGGGTTCATTCCGGTCCTGGTGAGAGCGACTTTGTCCGCGATCGAGTAAGTGGCCGTCGTCAGGCCCGTGAGGAAAGCCAGAACTACAGGGCCGTCCCGCATGCTCCGAAGCAGTGCGCGTATACCCTCCATTGACACTTGGCTCAGGTTGATGGCGAACAAGCCAGTAACAACAAGAAGGACACCGCCTATGCCGGCCGGCGAGGGAATCTCATTCAGAAGGACGCAAGCGGCGATGGTGACAAGAACCGGCGAAGTCCCTCTTGCGATCGGGTAAACCACTGACAGGTCGCCCCCGCGCTGGTATGCGTAACCCAAAAGCACGTAGTAAATCGCATGCAGCAAACCTGTCAGAACGATCCATCCCCAACCCGATATACTGATCGGGCTTTGAGCGAACAGATACACAAATGGAATGACACTGATGATTGCACCAAACGTCAGACCTGCGAAAAGGGTGGGTACCGGTTGGGATGCCCTTTTGGCCAGCAGGTTCCAAATGGCATGCATCAGTCCAGCCGAGAGCACGAGAAACAGTGCACTGGTTGTCATATGAGTTTCAGGCTGGTCACACTTTCTCTATTCGGAGATGCAATTCTTATGAAATATCTTTGATGAAGGGGCCGAGGTTTCTTAATGTTCATTCTGCCTGTCTTTGCGGGACGTTCCCAGCAGGATGCTGCCCCCGGCAAGCCAGAAAGCCCGGCCGTGGCTCCGTGGGTACACGCCTGCCTTCCCGATTTTCCATCCAAAAGAAAATGGTGAATTGATGAACTTGGCCAAACTGCTTCCATGCCTGTTGGTGCACAACCTGCTCTTTGCAGAAGTGAACGAATCCAACATACCGGATTCTCTGCTGTCCAAGATGGCAACCGTTCGGAAAAAACTGGTGCCCATTGAAAGGGAATTCATGAAGGCCATCAGGGGCGGCAAACGCGAGCACGCGGCGACCCTTTGCCGCAAAATGATCGAGGTCGCACCATTCGCCCCAGGAGGCTATTACAACCTCGCATGCATGCACGCGCTTGACGGAAAAAAGGAAGACGCGCTCAAGATGCTTGAACAGGCCATCGAACGCGGATTCAACAATGTCCTCCACCTTCAGACCGATCCAGATCTTCACAGCCTTCATGATGAACTCCGATTTGCCACACTCGTTCAGAGAGCCGAAAAGCACGAGCCGGCAGCGGGATACAAAGCAACGCCGTTCCATGTGAAAAGTCAGACCGCGTGGGTCGAGGATTCCAATGTCGAGATCCACCCTGAGCTCAAAATGCTGTTTGCCAGATATCGGTTTGAAACCGCCCCGCCGCCCGGCCGTGCGATTACTGCCCTCGGTGGCAAGGCCGGCGAACTGCTGAAGATGTGGGAACAGGAGAATACAGCATCCGGCAACTGGGGCGACATCTACGATAATCGAGATGGCGACCATTCGAACATCTCTCGCGCCCTGTTTCCGCAATTGACCTGGATTGAGTACTCACAGAACGCCAAAGACGCGAAGCTGAACTGGGGGATTGCTACGACAGTCATTCAACAGGGCGTCGTCATCGGAAACGCATCCGTTGCCCAGACCAGCGGACCCTTCTGGCGAAGTATGCCAAGGATGGCTCACGCGAATCAGAAAAGTGTCGACTTCCTCTACTGGCAATACACCCACAACAAAATCTATGTTTACCCCGGTCACGTGGATTACCCGCGCAATCCGAAAGAACTCGAACAGAAAAAACGACACGACGTCTTCCCCACCAATTCACCGTACGTGATCGCTACCCAGGGATCCTCCGGATCAGACAGAGTTTTTCTGCGTGCGCTCGCCGCAACATTGGCCGCCTTCAGACCGGAGGTGAAGAAGTCTCTGATCGAAAAGGGGATGATTGCTCCTGCGCTCCAATACATCCTCAGGCGAAGCAGCAAGCAGGTAAAGAGTGAGGAGGATTACTTCACCGGACCTGCACACCCGACAGTTTTTACGGGCAGCCAGATGGACATCGAGAAAATGGTCACCATGGCCCACGAGATGAATACCAATGCGATGCCTCCTCTCATCAGGTTGAGAGTGGTGGAGGAAGACGAATTTACCAACGGCCTTGATTACTTCGCCGCTCCGGGCAGGACGGAAAAACTTTTCGATTCCCCATGTGCCATTGCCAGAGCCTTCAAAGGGCACCAGAAGTGGCGACGCATGATCGTGTCCGCCGAGGACAGCACGGATGCGAACGGAAAGCCATTGAGCTACAGATGGACTGTGCTACGCGGAGATAACAAGCTCATCAAGATCAGACCGCTGAACAAAACTGAATCGAGAGTTGAGCTGCGAGTTTCCTGGCATCCACGCCGCCCC
>JASLXP010000334.1 GCA_030740295.1 Planctomycetota bacterium | reverse complement strand
GCTGTTGTACGGACGACAAGAAAGGCCGTAAAGCCCTGACGATGAACGCAGTCTTTCGCGAGCACGTGCGAGAACGCCGTGGCTATTGCTGCCGCAAGGGCAAGGGAGATTCCGGTCATGAGGGCTTCTCCTGCAAAATCTTTCTCATCGACCTTCCTGTCTTAATCCTCTACTCAGAATCTTAATCCTCGACATGGAGCAAGAGGTTAAGACGATGAGGAGGCGATGAGAAGGAACAGCGATGACAGGATCCTCAAGCAAAACTACCTGGCCTCAACGAGCACACAAGACGATCCAGGAAGGCGCAACGCCAAGTCTTCTTTGACAGGGCGACTTTCGCTGTCCCCGGTGCGGGCGGAGAAGTGGACGATTGCCTGATCGCCCAGGCGAATGTCGTCTATGGCAACCTCTTGAGCATCCGTGGTCCAGTTGGCCAGGATTATGCCGAACGTGCCGTCCGGCGCCTGCCACGCCGCGTGTGCCACCGAAGGCACTTCGTAATGGCGGCCGTCGTGATCCCACTTCATGACTTCGGCTTCCACCCGGGCGGGGCGCTGCATGCGCCCGTAAACGAGGAAAGCCCTGCCAGGCCCGCGCCGCAGCGCGGTCACCTCGCGGATCATTTCGAGGGCGTCGCTGTTGCTGCCGACCTTCGGTTCCCATTCGGCCCAGTTGAAAGTCTCACGGTTCAGCAGCGTTCCGTCTCCGGTCATCACCGCGCCGGGTATCTCTCCCCACACTCCATTCCACGCGTTGCGGATGGACAGCGCGTATGGCTCGCCGCCAGTGCTCATCATCCCGTGCAGAATAGTGCACTCGTGGAACAGGTAGTGGAAAAGCGGGATGTAGTCCTGCTGGCCACTGCTCGGTGGGCTCACCCGCACGTCGCACTGCTGGAACAGAGGCAGGCAGTATTCGTTGCACGGGCACTCGACAGATTGTAAAGCCGCCGATTCGCCGGCTTCCTCGGCGAGCTGACGGAACGCGGCGATCATTTTCTCCATCGATTTCACCATCCACTTGCCGGGGAACGGCGGATGACCGTGCCCGTCTGCGAAGCATGGAAACGTGGCAGCGTGGACGTTCTGATCGAAGAACTGGATCGACTCCATTCCCCAGCCCAGGAGCCGCCGCACGAAATCCACGGCTAACTCTTTCGTGAGCTCCTGTTCCATGCACCCGAGGTAGCTGGGCCGCCAGCTCGTGTCCCACGACTCCGCCCAAAGCTCCCCGTCGTGGCGTTGGCAGATGCTCTTCGCGCCGCCGTGCTTCTCAAAGTACTCCTGGCCGTCGTACCCGTTGTGGAGATGCTGCATGACCCAGCGGGTGCCATTGCAGAATGAGCCCACGTGCCATCCCCGTTCCCGCGCCATGCCGGCAAATCGTGTGAGTGACTCATCCCCACCGACGGGAGGGAAACAGTCAGGGTACACCCAGGGCCCACCGCGCTCCCAGGACATGAGCACTGCAACAAGCGGGGCATCCACGCTTTGCGCAATCCCCTCCAGCAGCGGGATGCACTTTTCGTAAGGCAGGAATTCCTCAATGGCCGGGGTCGGCCCTGCATCCACGTAGCCCTGAAGTCGGATGGTGATGTGCGGCGGCGATTCCAGCAGCCACTCGGGGATGTCCTTCCGTTTCGTAAGCGGCGTTGCCCATTTCTGTTTCAGACTCCAGTTCCGGTAGATGTCTGCGGCATCGTACCAGTCTCCCTGAAAGCTCCGCATCACAACTTCGTATTCGAGAATCCGCTCGCCTTGTGTGGGCCAATCGCCGACATGAGCCATTCCGAGGCGAATACCCGGTTCCCGGCGGAATGCGTTCAGGCGTTTAACGTTCCCCTGGGTGTCTTCGCAGGCCATGTAAACGCCGGCACGTCCGGTGTACCATGCAAGAAACTGGGCAAAGACCCGGCCGGGATAGTGGTTCGTGCCTCCGTTATCCGGAACGAACTGCCAACGCTCCGGATCATCGGCCGGAAGCCCCTGGAGCGCATCGCCCGTGATGAGGTGACCCCCATGCCCGGCCGGCACGACGGCCGCGCCTTCGTCAGGAACCACCACGAACGGAAACTGCAAATCCACGAGGCGAATTCCGGATCGATTACAAACTTTGCAGGACCAGCGGGCAAAGGAGTCGCGCTTTGTGGCTCGCACGCTGAGCTCAACATCCACATCCAATCCGCCCACGCGAGCGAAGGAGAGCGTCAGCGATTGCTCGTCGCCCGTCTCTTCGCCCGTTACTTCCGGACCCGAAGCGCTGTGTGAGTCCCCGTACTGACAGTCTCCGTCTTTACTGATGTACTGAAGCGCGAAAACGGGATGGTCTTCCGCCGTAGCGACGAGCTCGACATCGGGCGTAGCTTTTGGCGAAAACGACACGAGACGGCCGGTGTCGCCGTCGAAATTCAAACGGTCGATGGCCGTTTCCAGAACAATGGGACCCATAGGTTCATCCTCTGATCTTTCAGATTGGGCCTACACAAATAAGAGTTCACGATTCACTTTCAAAACGATTTTCTGAGAACAGATCTCAGAGTTTCAGGTCTGTCGAAGCAGGGGTTGGAGTAACGGCTTTAGCCGGGGCAGGACTCCATCCGCTGAAAGGGCCCGAATGAATTCAGGCGTTACACCAACTCCTCTCGTGCCAACAGGAGAGATTCAAATTCTGTTGGTGCGGAATCATGAACTCTCATTTGGCAGGCATTCAATCTTATTTCTGGGCTTAGTCAGAGGTTCGAGTCCCGCCCGCCAGTTTGGAGTGCGGTGACCTGTCGCCGCTTTCACTTTTCAATGCCTCTGAGGGAAAAATGAACTCGCAGTCATAGCTTCTAGTTCTCCAAGACGGAGTCCTTTTGACGGATTTCAGGGGCGAAGCCCCGGATTGTTTTCCTAGCCCAGCCCAACGGGCGGGGTGAATGGTACAGAGGTTTGAAAAGGGGCAACGCCCCGACCATTTATAAGGAGGCCATTCATTGGGGCAAATGACCGGGGCGTTGCCCCTAAGGATGAGCTGCCCGAAAACCCAGCCCGTTGGGCTGGGCTAGGCAAACGTCCCGGGGCTT
>JASLXP010000333.1 GCA_030740295.1 Planctomycetota bacterium | reverse complement strand
AGGCCGCATGCATCGTGCGTGTCCCCGCGGCCGACGAAACACCGATCAAACGCGTTCTCGACCTGGGAGCTGACGGGATTATCGCGCCTCTGGTAAACACCGCCGAACAAGCCGAATATGTTGTCCGCTCGGCAAGGTATTCGCCGGCAGGCTCGCGCGGTGTCGGTCTCGGTCGTGCACATGGCTACGGGATGCGGTTCAAGGAGTACATCGATTCTGCTAACGAGCTAGTGACCGTGGTGGTCCAGGCCGAGCATGCGCAAGCGGTCGAGAACATCGAATCGATTGTCAAGGTCGAAGGTATCGATGCCGTGCTGATCGGGCCGTATGACCTTTCGGCAAGCATGGGCAAGATGGGTCAGGTTGATGATCCCGCGGTGATCGAAGCCATCGACCACGTCACTGACACGTGCCTCGCGGCCGGCATTCCCCTTGGCTACTTTGGCGTCAATGCCGAAGCTGTCAGGCCCTTCGCTGACCGGGGCTATACGCTGCTTGTGGCCGGTACGGATACTTTATTCCTTGGCAGCGCTGCCGAAGCCACACTTTCTGCACTGCGATGATTGTGGATGAGTTTCCACTGTTCGAGCGTTCAGGTCAGAAGAGTGTCGATCGAGATACTGAAACCTGAATGCACCTTCCTGAAGGAGGTACACCTGAAATGAGTGATAGCATCAAACTTGCCGTGGTTGGCTGCGGTGGGATTTCTGGGGGCCATGTGAACGGATACCGCGAATTGTTCGATCTCGGGTGCAGAGAATTTGAGATTGTTGCCTGTTGTGATTTAAACGAAGAGGCCGCGGTCGGACGGGCTGAGGAGATCGTCGCTTTTCAGGGCTCGAAGCCAGCGGTTTTCACGGAAGTCCAGGATCTCATTAAGGCCGGCGTCGCAGGAGCCGCCGATGTTTGCTTACCGCACTGGCTGCATCACATTGTTGGTATCGCCCTGATCGAAGGCGGGCTCCACGTCCAGATCGAGAAACCGATTGGGATTACGGTGAAGGCCACGAAGAAGATCGAAGAGGCGGGGAAGAGGCATGACAAAGTGGTCGCCGCTGCCGAACAGATCCGCAGAAACGTCGGCGCCCGGTCCGTCGAATGGGCCATGAACCACGAAAAGATGGTCGGCGACATCCACACTGTGGACGTTCGACAGATCGCCTATGGCCCATTCGATTACTCGAACCCCGCGATGAAATGGCGCGCCTTCAAGATTACGAACGGCGGCGGCATGATCATGGACAGCGGCGCACATTTCGCCGACATGATGGTCCACCTCTTCGGCGAAGTAGATGACGTCTATTGCGAGATGAGGACCCTCGACGACAGTACAGTGGAAGGGGTCCCGGTCATCGGCAGCGGCAAGGTCGATGTTGAGGACACCTGGAACGCGATCATTCGTTTCAAGAGCGGCACCGTCGTCAACTGGTCTTACTCCCGGCAGTGCCACGAGGACAATGGTAAGGCCGGCATCTACTACGGCACAAAGGGCACGATGCGGGATATCAGTTTTCCGCTGCACCCGTTTCAGAACGGCGGAGATGTTTTTCCATCCGGCGAAAACGCCCGGCCGATAAAGTCGCAGGAGCTGCAGGTGCGTTACCTGGCCAGCCTTCCCGGCGAGAAAAAGGAGCGACTGTTCCCATACGGGAGCACGAACGGAATGGCCATCGAAACGTGGGAATTCATTGACGCCATCGCCACCGGACGCAAACCCGAGATGGATGCTCACGACGGTCTCATGGCCAAAACTCTCTGCGTCTGCTGCTTCGAATCCGCAGCCCTTGGCGAAGCGGTCAGTTTTCAGGACGTTCTTGATGGCGTCATTGACACTTATCAGAAGCCGATAAACGATCACTGGGATCTGTAACTCGAAGACAAAGCCTCCTGCATATGCAGATATTGAAAAGGCGATGAATGAGTGACCATTCGTCCCGATTCCTGTCCGGTTCAAGCATGCCTCAATCTCTCGTGATCTTTCTTGTCTGCCTGGCTCCGGCATTCGCCGAGAAAACGGAAACCAGTGACAGGAAATTCGTGCCCTTTCTCTCTCGCGATGCGGTGGTGCGCGCATCTGACGAGATGGTCACGTTGTCGGGGATGAAAGCGGATGGCAAGAAGATCCAGCCATTGCTTGTCATTGGCGAGGCCAAAGCTGGACCAAGGAAAGCCTGGCATCAACGCCAGCTCGCCACGGCTGCCACAACGCTCAAGCAATATCTGGAAAAGTGCACTGGTGTCACTACGTTTGTGATGCGCGGCCAAAGAAAATCGAATGTCACCGGCCCACGTATATCTCTTCATACTCAGGGGGAGGATGGCCCGGAGAAATCGTTTCCTGAGCTTGCCGAGGCAGATGATCACGGATTCCTCATCAGAGTGCGATCGGTGGATGCGCCCTGGGGCATCGAGCTCCATATCGTAGGACGCAGCGCGGTGGGGACTCGTTACGGCGTCTGGTTCTTTCTCATGAATTACGCGGGACTGAGAGTCCTCATGCCCGGTGAGGTGGGCGAGGTGTTCGAAAGGAAGCCGCTCGAAGTGCCAAAAGAACTGTACGTGCTCAACCCCGGCCCCGATTTCAGGCTTCGCATCTGGAGCGGGGCAGGTGGCATGGAGCAGTCGGCCTGGCTTTCTGATTTCGGCGGCTCGCAGCGTTTCCAATACCACCACAATATGCATCGCATCTACCCGCCGAAGAAGTTCGGCCAGACGCATCCCGAATACTTTCCGGTAGTCAAAGGAAAACACACACCTCCCCCGCCTGAAAAGCACAGCGCATGGCAGCCGACCTTCAGCGTGCCCGCGACCGCTCAGCGCGCTATCGAATATGCGGATGAGATGTTCAGGGCCCAGCCCTCTCTGAAATCCATCTCCCTGACCGTGAACGACGGTCTCGGCTACTCGGAGAAAGACCTGCTCAAAGGAACACGCCTGGAGGACGGCCGGGTCTCCATCAGCGAAGTGTATTACCGTTACGTGAGTAAAGTAGCCCGCGGCATCAGAGCGAAATGGCCGGCCAGATACGTGGCCCTGCTGCCTTACAATCGCGTGGCCGAGCCGCCAAGCTTTCCTCTCGAGGACAACGTGGTCGTGTTTCTCTTTCGTGAGCCGAAGGCGAGTTATCAACGGTGGAAAGGGAAGGCGAAACACTTCGGCGTCTACCAGTGGCTCTACGGTGCGGGATATCTCTTGCCAAATCACTGGCCGCGGGCCATGCATGATTACCTGCTGTTCATGCGGAGCATCGGTGCCATTGCTTTCAAGGGCGAAGCCTACGTGGCCTGGGCCCAGGGCGGCCCGAAGATGTGGGTACTGTGCAATCTTCTCTGGAATGTGGATGCCGATGTCGATGCGTTGCTGGACGATTACTATCGCCATGCCTACGGCCCTGCGGCGAATGCTATGGCCTGCTACTTTGCCCGCGCCGAAGAAATCTACGAACGAAGGCGAAAGAAGGATGAGTTTCTCATGGCCACCTGGAACCCCCTGGACGGTCAGTTCGAACACGTCACCCGCGAGGACTACCGGGTCATGGGCACGGCCATCGGTGAAGCTGAAAAGGCCGTAGCAGAAGCAGCCAAACCGATCCAGAAGCGTGTCGAATTCACAGTCACCGCTTTCGAGTGGGGACGCCGTTACTGGCTGCAGTTCGATCTCCTGAAGGCACTGGGAAAGGCCGAAGTAAATTCTGAACAAGAATCCGAAACCACGCTCCGACACGCTGTCGGTTTTCACGAGACCGGTCAGGGAACAGAGAGCTTTTTCACCGACAGAGTCGCCCCTCGCGCCCAGTATTCGATCTTTTCTCGCCAGAAGGACAAGGTCGAAAAGTTCCAGAAGAATCGTCACGTCCCGAAATTCAGATGGCCGAACTACCAGGCCGCGCTCGACCACAGTTTCGGCGCGGTCACCGCTTTCAAACTCAAACTGCAGACACCGGAGAAGGTCGCTCAATTTTGGGAGGAATTCGGCCACAGACACTGGCCACTGTTACCGGAAGCAAAGCTACAGCAGTTGCAGCTTCTCCACCCGAAGGTCGCGCTGAAAAACCTTCTCACAAACAGTTCATTCGAAGAGCCAGCCGATCCCAAATCTGAAAAACCGGAAGCCGCAAAGGGCTGGAAGATCTATCACAACAGGATGGTGAATGCAGAAGTGTTCACTGATTCAGAAGTCGCCCACACCGGCAAGAGCAGCCTCGCCGCCCGCGGCCTGACAGACTATTCAGGCGTCATCACCTGGGTCGTCGTACCTGTCGGCCGACTCCGATTGTCATTCTGGTACAAGACCACCGACGAAGTCAGGCACGGTGTCGCCTCGATAGCCGGCGGCCGTATCCGAGGTGAGTTCCCGCCCGCCAGGAAATGGACAAGGTACGAAATGACTTTCAACCGCACCAACAACGGCAACCCGAAGATCCACTTCAATCTGATTCTCGCATTGCGCCACGGCGGCTCACCCAAAAGCCAGATCTGGTTCGATGATGTGCGGCTGGAATTGATGGCACCCGAGGGCAGAGAATAATCGGCAAACTACAAGACTCATCTCGCCTCGGCTGCCAAAGGGGTCAGAGACCGTGCTCGTGATCCGGTCTTCCGAATGAGAGGTAAAGGCTCGGCCGCCTACGGACGAATTGGGATGAAGAACGCATCCGGAGCAGGCGAGAAGTATGGCTCAACGCCTTTTACCTTCCTTACAGTGACGCCGCGGGTGAACATTTTGAAGAGCCTGTTTCCGTGTTCCGGTTTTACCGGGATCTCGAGCTTCAGGCTGTGATGTTGCGCGAGGTCGAACCGGGCAGCGCGTTTACCATCGGGATCGTAGATGACGCCGGAGGTGGTGAAGCGATCCTGGAAACCCCAGCGCTGGAACAGGTGGAGCGTCATCTTTTCCGCGTCCAGCTTCGGTCTGAAGAACCAGCGTCCGAGCGCAAGGTAGATGCCGATGTGCTCGTTGCAGTGGACGACAAACCTGGTGTCTTCCGGTGAAAGAACCAGATAGCGATAGAGGAAGTTCTTGTAGGGGCCATCCACCCGTATTCGATAATGTCCTGATTCGAGGGCAGGCAAAGTGTGCGATGGCACCATGTCATTGTCGGAGGTCTTGAGCGTGCGTTGGTAGACCCTCTGTCCTTCTGAATTGGTCACAACAAGGTTGAAATCCGCGTGGCCCCCTGCGCGCCAGGTCATAGTGATGGGCTTGTCTTTCTGTTTGCCGGAATTGATGAAAAAATTGAATTCACGGCTTCCGTTGTTGTTGCCATCGATGACCCCGAAGCCCGGCGGATCGTAGATTGGTTTCCCCTTCGGCGGAAGTTTGGCGAAAGCGGTCAGCAGGTATGCGAACTCCTGCGCAAAGTATCGGTAATAATCATGGAAACCGTTGTCGCCGTGATAGAGCTTTTCCGGGTCCAGGAACTGGGTTTCGGTGAGCAGTTCGAGTTTGCCCCGGGGCCTCCGCAGAAACTCGTCGCTGCCCGCGGCCAGGGCTGCGTACCCGATGATGTCCGGGCCGGCCGGGATCCCAAAGATGTCGAGCTTGCCGCTGGCCGCCCATTCTCTGGCGAATTCCATCGACTCTCGATCACCAAATTCTTCGATCAGCCTCCGCAGCCACGGTCCCCATGCAGCCGCGTGCTGCTCGTGGCCAGGCCGCTTCAACATGGATTTTCGCTGAGCGTAAATGGAGGGCAGCAGGCTTACGTCCTGCGTCTCCATGTAGTACTTGATCGTGGAGGCCAGGGCCCCGGCGCCGCTCCGGCCATCGACTCCGCCGCGGTGTTTTCGGAGATAGTTTTCCTGCTCCTGGACCACGTCGAGCATGCGCCGGTCACCGGTGAGCAGGTGAAGATTCCACATGAAATCCTGCATGATATAGAAGCCGAAATAACCATCCCCGATCCAGTGCGTAAGGCCCGGGTAGCAGACGCCGCCGGTGTACTTGGCCAGGCCGGGCTGATCGATGGTCACGTGGACCGTATCCACGTCCGCGACGTGCCGATGATTGCGCCGTGCCCAGTCGAGGTATTTTGGATCGCCGGTGCGAAAGTAGTGATAGAGATACTCGCGAGGGCGCCCCTGGTGTGTGTTCTTGTTGAGGCGGTAGATGTTGGAATTGCGCCGCATGTACCCGGTATGAGTATCCCCCCACGACCACATACCGTAATCGTCGTGGTGGTCGCGGACTCTCTTGAATGCATCGAACGAGCGTGAAATAAAATCCTCGACAGGCTTGAATCGCTTTTCATCGTAGGGATGCATCCGGCCGAAAGCTTCGCTTGCGCAATTCCACTCGGGCTCTGCCAGCACATGCGGATCGGCCTGAAACATCGTGCTGTAATCGCGCATCTTCTCCGGTGTGACCGCCTTCGGATCGAATACCAGCATCATGTCGTGGGTCTTGGCGATACCGGCCGCGTTGCTCTTCACAGCCACGGTGTAGCAGTTCTTGCTGTACGCGCGTTTGGTGAATTCCTCGGTCCGGTACTCGGGTCCGATCGTGAAGTCCAGTTCGCGGCCTTCGTGACAGAACCAGAGGTAGGCGAAATCTTTCAGAGTGACCTTGCGATCGGGATTATCGATGCCATGCGCGGGCCAGAAGTGGACAATGAGATTCGAATCATCCTTTGCTTCGATTTCCTTAGGATAGTTCTGCCAGAAATCTCGGACGGCCAGGCCCATCTTTCCGCGGACGAACCAGCCAGATGCCTTTCTGCCGACGGACAGTTCTTCGCCGGCATTGGTACGGACGTGATAGTTCTCCCAGGTTCGCTGCAGGAGATGCGAGCCTGATTTCATGACGATCTTTCTGCCCTGTTCATCTCCGGCAATGGTCTTGCCTTCGATTGGGATCGGCAGCGCGATGTCTCGGTAACGAACTTTGCTCGTATCTTCGACAATGATGAAGGTGTGTGAGACATGCAGGTAAGGCAGCCCCTGGAATGCGGTGATGCGCACGATGAATCGTGACAGCGGTCTGCCTTCTTTACTCAGATGAGAGCCCGAAGCACGAATGACGACGCGATGCTGGCTGGCGTATTCGACCTCGACTTTCGCATTCGGATCGAGCATGGCTGAATGCTGAATGCCGTTGTGATCGATCATGTAGGGCGATGCGCGATGCCCGGCGGGGATCACTCGCTGACGACCCACGGCGAGGCCGTCGATGAAATTGAAACCCTTCTTGCGAACAGCAAACGAGAGTCGCCCCGCATCGATTTCAATCCGGTCGTCTTTATCCGTAACCAGAATGCCGAGGGCGAGAGTGTTATTTCCGCCGACGTGAAGGGAGTATTCGCTGGTCTTGTCTTTTATGACCGCGTCGTTGAAATCGATGCGCAGCCAACGCACGCTTGCGCCTCTGTAGGGAGCCCAGCGATTGATGGCCTTCATCGAAGATGGCACTTCCTTTCCCTCGGCATCGAGCAGGCGCGCCTTGGTGGGGAAATACATAAGCCCGCGAGGCATCGGAATGCCGGCCACAAAATTCCAGCCGTCAAGGGACACCGGCGAAGGCTTCGTCATCCGGAGAGCCACGCGCCTCTCGTCGTTTTTCGGTTCCTGAAAAGGCTCTCCAACAGAAAATGTTCGGCTCCCGCTGCCGGTCTCCTCGCCTTTGTCATTTCTTACATCGATTCGCAATTCGTACTTGCCTGGCTTGAGATCACTGATGCCCTCCTCGATACGGAAGCCCTCCGGCTTTTGCGCCAGTGGGCGCGTGACAGCGACCCGGTCGCCATCCCGGATCTCGAGTTTGAATCGATACTTCTGAACCGCGGCATTCCAGACAGGCACCTCCACCCAACCCACGAGATACTTATCGTGCCGCGTGTAGGTGAGGCGGTTGGTGTGGACTTTCAATTTGAGCAGGCCGCGGCGGCGCATGTATTCGAGGGGATCGCCGATGATGAGCAGCCCCATTTTCCGGGGCGTCTTGAACACCTTTCCCGGCGGAGACCACGCGGAGAATGAATGCGGCCTGTTCTTGAGCTTGCGGCCGCGGATAGCGTTGAATCGAATCTGTTCAAACTCCGGCCACGATCCGTAACCGAGGACCTCAATGGGAATGCGCGCTTCGATGTACCACTCGTTCCTGCCTCTTGAAGTTTTCACTTCCCAGTCCGGATTCCATGCGCTCTTCGCGTCGCGTTCGTCGTAGCGGGAGCCGGCGAGATTAGTGATGAACTGATGCACCAGGTGCCCTTGTTTCTGCTTGATAGCAAGGAACATCTCCAGACGATCAAACTGCCAGACCGAGGATGCATCGCGCTTCGCCTCTTCAAAATGGACCTCATCCAGCGCCGGCTCTTCGCATTTGAAGCCAAGGTAAAGATTCGCAGCATCACGAAGGATGAGGCCCGTCGTCGGCTGCCTGGGGACTTCCTGTTTGTCGAGGGTGGCCAGGCGAAAGGATGGCGCACTCTTCCACGCATCGTCATCTAAGACGCCATCAATGTCCGGCGGCTTTTCGACTGATGGCACTGCCAGAGCCCGCGACGGCTCGAAACGAAGGTCGTCGATCCAGACCTCTTCGCCGGGCACTCTCAAGTAACCGTACACTCGCACGCTGCTCAGCCGCTCGGTGCCTGCGGGCAGGATGACCGTGGTCTGTGCGAGATTCCATGCCTCTGAAGGATCTCCCTCGACGGCCGTCTTTCGAATATTCTCGCCGCTTTGCGGATTGAATCCCGGCTGGCCGACAAATGCGGCAGCCATAGAAATCGAAGCGCGGCCCGTCGTGCGATACCACGCGCTCAATGTGTAAATCTCTCCGGATTTGGCCGCTGTCCGGGTGAGCTTTACGTCTACACAGAATCTGCCGAGCGTCTTAAATGACTGGCCATTCGCCCCGGGCCCGGCTGCCGCATGCAGAGCATGTCTGCCAGACCTCGTGCCCTCCTGGACCACATCGACTTTGCAGCGATGGTGTGTGCCCTGGAGTGCCCATCCTTTCATCAGCTCCTTTTCATTGCCGGCCTCTTCACATGAGGGATTGACAAGGATGTTCTGGGCCGAAGCCTGCGCAATGGCCGCGAGCAGAAATGTCGGGAGGCATGCCATGGATGACGCCTGTGGAGAGAGCACTTATGATGCCTGACTCCGCTTCGCTCCGCGACGGCAGCAGCGAGGCCGTCGCGGAGCGAAGCGGAGTCAGGCTTGGCCAAGGATTATAAAACCCTATGGACAGAAAACCGTAAAGGATTTGGCAAAGCGTGCCCATGCGCTCGGCGAAGCTCGAGACCTTTCTGCGGTCCCGGAGCTCATCGGCATGCACCAATCAGCCGCAGTAGAGGTCCGCCGGATGGCGGTGTCTGCGCTGGGGAAGCTGGCGGGGCTGGCGAACGCTGCCGATGTGATCCCGCCTCTACAGGCACGCCTGCGCGACAGCCACGCCCAGGTACGCCAATACGCTATAAAGGCGCTCTCTGCATACGGTGCAGCATCGAGGTCTGCCCTGGCCGATCTGAAAGACATTTCCGAGAACCAGTCCGAAAAAGACTACAACCGCCGCGATGCAGCCAAAGCAATAGACACCATCCAGGAAGCCTGCCGAATCGCCATCGAGGAATCCAGGCAGAGCTGCCTCAAGTGCAACCAGATCGTAGATGCCGATGAGTACGCCCGGTCAATGCGGGCATTTCAACGGGTTTATTGCGACGCATGCTTCAATGAGGTCTATCTCCGGCGGCGCAATTTCGATACGCAGGTAGAGCTGAACAAGACCATCCCCACCGATGGCGGACAATTGGTGCAATCAGACGGCGAGCGCATCATTGCCGATTTCCTCAAGAGTCGTGATATCGCTTACCGATACGACGAACGTATGCAGATCATCGAAGGCTATGCCATCCGGCCGGATTTTTATTTGCCGGAATTCGATGTCTATATCGAGTATTGGGGAATGGACACGGCGAAATTCAAAATTGGTATGCTGAAAAAGCAAGAGATCTACCAGCAGCAAGGCAAGCGGCTGATATCGCTGGGCTTTCAGGACAAACCGCCCCTGAGAGAAAAACTCGACGAAAAACTGAAGAAGTACATCCGGCCACGAAGAGACTGAGGCCGTCGCGGAGCGAAGCGGAGTCAGGCCGACTCAAAGGAATCTCTCCGGCTCTCTCTAGCCAGGTTCCCCACGAAGTGCCGTATCCGCCAGATGCTGCTTTCTGAATTCCTGAAATCTCCCGCCGAAGACATCAGCGAACACCTGCACGTCTGCGATTCGCGACAGATAAAGGTCCGGCACGCTGATGCCCGTCTCACGGCTGGCCAGCCAACGGGTGGGGACTGGGCCGCCGTTGATTTCATTCTTGATTGAGCTCAGCTTGCGAACGAAGTCCATACTGAAAATCCCCGCTGATTCGATGGCGGATTTACGCATCCGGTTGCTGATATAGGCGGCGTTGTAATCGTGTTCGCTTTGCAGGTAGGGGGCAGTGTAGCCCTGCTTTGTCCGTTGGGTGACGCTTCTGGGCAATCGGTTCTTCATCACCTGTTTGAACAGATACTTCTCCCGGCCGCGAGACCGATGCACGTCTGAGGGCAGCGAAACGAGCCACTCTGCAAACGAGTGATCGAGGAACGGGCTCCGCATCTCTACTGACGCGGACATCGTGAACTTATCCTGCACGTTGAGAATGAAATTCGGAAGTCGAAGTTTGATGTCTGCGTATTGGAGAAGCGTGACGCCGGACAGCTCCGAGAACCGATTGGATGGTATCTGGCTGCTGAGATCGGAGTCCTCCAGACCTCTGGAGCAATCGGCAAAAGGGGCAGGAAGCGCCGCCGACCGAAACAGCCGGGAAATCCGCCGCCACTCCAACTGCTCCTGAAAGAGAATGCTCGGATACCCGAAACGCTCAGTGAACCATTCCTCTTCACGCAGCATTTGCGCCGCCTTTGGGGCAAGTCTGTCCCGGCTACCACCATTACTACCGATCATCCGGAGGTAGGCGTATTGAGGATCGTACCATTCATAGCCCTGCATCATCTCGTCCGCGCCTTCTCCTCCGAGGCCGACCTTGAAGCCGTTTCGGTACATCTCTCGTGCGAGCAGTGTGAACACGATCTCCTGCTGCACGACACTGTCAGGAAATTCGTATGTCCAGTAGGCATTATCGATTTCGTCTGCGATTTCCTTTTCCTTCTCAAAGAAATTCAGACGATGGGTGGGGACGCGCAGCCTGCGAATCACGTCTTCCTGATATCCGGCCTCATTCAGTTCATCGGTCTGCCACTCATCGCTCTCAAATGTAATACAGAAAGCTTCCGTACCTTTATTCGTCAGCTCTGATGCGTAGAAAAGAATCGACGATGAATCCAGCCCGCCACTGAGTGTAGCCGCCAGCGGAACATCGCTCTGAAGTCGTCGTTTCACAGACTTCTGGATGCGGTCGTCAAACTCCTCTTTGTATTCTCCAAAGCCCTTCTTCTTCGCGTCACTTCCTTCAGTCAGGGAAATATCCCAGTAAGGCGTCGGTGCACAGATGCCTGCTGGCGAGATTCGCTGACAGCTCGCGGGCGGCACTGACTGAATCCTGTGAAAGGGCGTTTTCGGGCAGAGAATCTGACCGAGAAACAGATACTGCCGCATCGCCTCCATATCGAAATTCCGAGGAAAGCGCGGAAGAGCAAGCAGGGATTTAATTTCCGATGCAAAGTAGAAGACTCCTCGCCAGACTGTGGTGTAGAGTGGCTTCTGACCAAACCGGTCCCGCCAGAGAAAACAGCGATTACGACGGAAGTCCCACAGTGCGATGGCAAACATACCGTTCAGGTGTTCGACCATGTCCGCACCGTACTGGAGATACATGGCCGGTAATATTTCTGAGTCGCTGTTCGACTGAAATGAGTGACCCTTCTTTTCCAGATCGCGCCGAAGCTCCAGGTGGTTGTAGATCTCGCCATTGAATACCACCATCACTTCCCCGCCCAGCGAGAAGACAGGCTGGTGGCCATCCTCGACGTCGATGATGCTCAGCCGCCGCATGGCAAACCCAACCTGCGCGCAGGCATGATGCCCCGCCTCGTCCGGGCCGCGATGGACGAGCATTTCATTCATCCGATGCAACGCTCTCTCGTTGGGCGTAGCGCCTCCATCAAGAACAACGTAGCCGCTGATTCCGCACATGACGCATGCCTCGGAGTCGGAAGAAAGAGGACTCTGAGCAAACGTCGGGAGAGAAGTGACAAGCTTTGTCGGCTTGTCGGCAGGGGGTAATCTACAGAGTTGTTTTAATGGGCCGCCGGTACCGCTGCAATGCAAGGCGGGCAGACCTCATTCAGCGAGAAGCCAGACCAGTTTCCAGATGCCGCCCATGCCGGCGTTGTCTTCCACGCGGACGGTGATGTGATTTTCTCCCTGCACGAGGAAATCCGTAACGTCGAACTCGAACGGTGTTTTCCAGTCGTCGGGATTAATGTAAGGATGCTCTCCGGCGAGCTTGCCATTGAGCCATACCTTGCAGGCTTCGTCGACCGCGCCAAAGAGAAGCTTGATGCGTTTGTCCTCCGGCAGCTTCGGTGGAGTGAAGCTGGTGCGGTACCAGCCGATGCCATCGAAGTCTTTACCGTGCTTCTCTTTCCACTTTTCGCCCACGCTGTTGCGCTCCCACCAGCGATAGACGACCGCTTTGTCCCACTTCTCCCGGCGAGGGCTGTAATTCTGGCCGAACCACTTTTCATTTTCGCCTACCTTTTCCGGGTCAAACCTGAAACGCCAGGCGCCGGGCAGCACATGAATCGGCTGGCGATCGCCCATCACTGAAGCGAGGCGAAGCCCGGTGAAATCCCCGAGTGAGATTTCCTTGTAGTCGGAGTATTCAGTCCAATCGACAAAAGTATTTTCGATGGATTTTCGAAAGTTGCGCAGAGCTTTTGCTCCGTTAACTGCACGAAGAGCGTTCTCACGAATCCCGCGCACGCTCCCGACATCATGACCGTAACGGACCGCGTCTCTGGTCAGGCGGACGTGCTCGATGCCTTTTTGAAGAAACTGGATCCGATGCATCAGGGTCTGTTGTTCTTCTTTGATTTTCGTCGCTGCTTCTTTCAACAGTTTTTCTGCTTTGCCGAGAGTCCTGTCATCAAAGAGTTCCGGCATGAGGCGTACGGCCGAGCGCGATCCGCCACGGTACTTCTCGCTGTTTGCGCGGATGGCTTCGCGGTAGCGGATGGTGTGTTTTTCCCAGTAAGCGATGTACTCACGAATTAATTCCGAAGCGGGGCCAAAGCCGTCGCAGTATTCCTGAATGATGGATTCGACGGACAGGTCCGGGCGCGCGTGCAGGCGGGCCACGAGGTAGTAGTACGGTCCCTGCGTCGAGTAATGGCCGAGCAAGCTGTCGAAATCCGTTCCGAGCATGCTGTTCTGATGCGCATACCTGAGAAACCGTCCAGCTTCTTTGAGCGGCATGTAGAACGCATTATGACCGGAGTGAAACCAGTTGGGACGGAAGTAAAGCCTTGCGCCCGCGTCGGCCCATTTCGTCCATTCCTCTTCCGTCTCCTCGCCCATGCTGCCCACGTAGCCAAGGATCATGTTTGGTTCCAGTTTTACGCCCTCAGGCGGGCTGCGGTAGTTGGAGTAGGCGTACCCGCAGACCAGTGCGTCCGGATTGATAGCGGCCACCTGCTTTGCGAGCACGTTCCAGAATTTCACATAGCGGTAAGTGAGCACGCTCTGGTCTACATCGTCAGGCGTGGTCTGCACGGGCAGGTCCCAGCTTCTGCAGTTGGCGCAGGTGCAGTAAGCGCGGCTGTCGTTGGGGCAGGCGGCCAGATGAGAGGTACCACCGCCCGCCTTCCAATCGGCAATGATCTGATCAGTGACCGCGGAATTACTCACACACAGCTTTGGCCGTTCCGCGTTGGGGAAGGGCTGTTTACGATTGGGCAGCTTGGCAAAGTACTCGGGATGCGTCTTGCCGTACTTACCCCACCAGCGAGTGAAAGCATGACCGAACGCAAACCTCGCGCGGCGGCCCATTCGGTGACGTCGAAGCCAGATCCGTTCTTCCTTATCAAGACGATTGGCGATTGCATCATCGGCCATACCAATCCCTTCGGTTTTTCCAAATGTCCGCTGCCGGCGACGCCTGGATCGCTGATGACGCAATTGTCGTTGCAGGAGCTTCGGACCGTCAGTGACATTCATGGCTGGAATGGTCAGGGTCCGCCGTTGTGGCACAGATGTCCCCTCTTCGCCCGGCCACAGCCATCGAACGCCGAGCACCTGGTCGAGGAGATGATAAACCCCGAACAACGTGCCCGGCTGAACGACTTCAATACTGAGTGGATCGTCCACACGATCTGAGGAAGAACTGTCTCGTCCAGCGATGGCAATCCAATCGGTCTGGACAACGATGCGGTAGTGCTCGGGGGGCAGTTCCCGTGCATCGATCTTTACACTGGATGCGCTTCTTCCTATGTAAATTGGAAGGAGGTCGTCAGAGCGTTTTTCAGCGACATCCAGTCTGGCGCCGGTCATCTTTTCGATGTGCCACTGGAGCTCCTCCGCAGCAAATCTCTCTGTGGGTGTTGGTTTCTCACCGGCGACGATCGTTGCGCTAGGTTTACCAGCTTCGACGATCGTCACATCGGCAGATCCATGAAGACAGAAGCAGAGAAATGCTGAAAAGATCGAAGTTCTCATAAGAGAGTTCCTGGAGTTTGGATGTTTTGCCCAATCGTAGATTCAAATCGCAGCGTCATAACCTTCGAACATGATTCCTCCGTTGGCTCCTGCGTCAACTCGAAGAGGCCATGGCAGCGAAAGGCCGCATTTGATCGTTTAATCCCGGCCAACCTTCCATTGACATGACAACCGGTCCAATGAAAACCATTCACGCTATGAGTTCAGTCGTCCTGTTTGTCTTGACCTCCCTGTCTGGAGAGGGAATCACGTCTAAGCTCTGGGGAGAAAATGGAGAGCTCTGGCGGCCCGGCGGGCGTTTACCTGACTTCTCGTACGCGGGCTATCGCGCAGGCGAACAGCCGATTCCGGATCGCGAAGCTGCCCTGAAGATGGAGGACTTTGGAGCCAAAGGCGATGGCGAGACCGATGATTCACAGGCTTTCATCGATGCGATTGCGGCAGCAAAAGGCAAAGTGATCCACATAAGTGCCGGGAAATACCTGATCACAAGAATCCTCAGAATCACCACGGGCGGCACGGTGCTTCGCGGTGATGGCCCTGACAAGACAGTCCTTTATTTCCCGAAACCATTAAATGACATCAAGCCCAATTGGGGCAAGACCACCGGTGGACGACGAACCAGCAACTATTCCTGGTCGGGAGGGATGATTCAGTTCAGTGGATCTTTCCAGTCAGCGACATTGGCGAAGGTCGAAGCGAAGGCCAGCCGTGGTGATACTGGACTGAAGCTGAGCAGCACGGGTGGGCTGAAAGTCGGCCAGCGAGTGGAATTGATTCAGAGAGATACTTCAGAGAACTCGCTCGCAAATTATCTCTATGCAGGCGATCCGGGAGATACTCGAAAGCTCAACGGCAAAACATCCATTTCGATGATTCTCTGGATAGAAGGTATCAAAGATAACCAGGTCACATTCC
>JASLXP010000332.1 GCA_030740295.1 Planctomycetota bacterium | reverse complement strand
CTTTGAGAGCATCTGTCATCAGCGTCTCGGCATCCACTGCATCCGTTCCGATATTGCCTATACCGGTCGCGCCCCAGTAACGGACCGCTGCGTCTTCATCCTTCATGGCCGCCACAAGTTTCGGCAAAGCTGTCTTCCCCTCTGAAGCCAGCACTGCCGTGCCGGCAACTCGCTTCTGTAGTTCATCACCGCCCGGCTGACGAAGAATGGCATACTCCGAACCGGCCTTAGCTTTACGAAACACAAGCTCTGGTTCCGGTATCAGGCCGACATCTTTGGTGTCCTGCACCCACTCGAGATGGGCGGCTCGCATCCGATGGAGCAGCTCGGAGTGCTTTCTGTCTTCGGCGAGGTTCTCGATCTCATGCGGGTCGTTCTTGAGATCGTAAAGCTCTTCTACCGGCTTTCTCGGAGCGGTAAACAGCCTGGCCGTGGCGGGCAGATTGCCTTCCTTCTGCAGGCGCCTGATTTCACGCATGGTGGCGCCTTTTTCGGGCGTGTTCATGTACTGGTAATAGGTCTTGAGCGGCTCGTAATTTCGGATGTAGCGGTATCGCTTGTCACGGACCATCCGAATGATGTCGTAGCGTTCGTCCATGCGGTCACGAGCGCCGTAGACGTACTCACGGGCTGGCGTGAGATTGGCCCCAAGGAAAGCGCGCCCCTGCACGTGTTCGGGCACTTTCAGCCCTGCGAGATTCAGGACCGTCGGACCAAAATCTACCGAACTGATCAGCTCATCCGTTACCGTGTTCGGGTTCCCCTGACCAACAGAGCGAAATTTGGCCGGAATTCGCACGATGAATGGAATATGAGTTCCGGAATCGTAAAGCCATCGTTTGGCCCTCGGCAGACCAACGCCGTGATCCGACCAGAACATAATAATGGTCTCTTCATAAAGACCCGCGTCTTTGATTTCCTGGATGAGTCTGCCTGCCCACGCATCCATCGCTGTGATCAGTTCGTAATTCCGTTTCCAGTCTTCACGAGTGACGGGCGTGTCTGGGTAATAGGGCGGAAGGGTGGTCAGCTTTTCCGCGTCCTGTCGTTGCTCCGGTTTCAGGTTCCTGGTGACGGAGTTGTATTTTCCCAGGCTCGCGATGCCGCTTTCGTGGCACCCGGTGAAATTGAAAACGGCGAAGAAGGGCTGGCCGTCTTTGCGATTCTTCCAGTGCGCTTTTCTGGACGATGCATCCCACGTCCCTTTCGGCGTTGAAAACTGGTAATCCTGTTTTGAGCTGTTGGTGCAAAAGTATCCCGCTTCGCGCAGATATGCCGGGAAGGGCTTCACGTGAGGCGGCAGAGCAGCTTTGCAGCGCATGTGGTGGGTGCCGAGGGTTGTCTGATACATGCCGGTGATGATGGTGGATCGACAGGGCGCGCAGACCCCGGCCGCGGTGAATGCATTCGAGTACCGCACCCCTTCCTTCGCCAACCGGTCCAGTTTCGGCGTGATGGCATGAGGATCGCCGAAACATCCAATGTGAGGGCTGATGTCCTCGCACGAAATCCAGAGGATGTTAGGCCGGGACGGCTCTGCGAATGTGATTGAAAACAGAAGTGCAAGGATGGTGAGCATGACGGCATGGAATGGCATCAGGGATCTGTGAAGTTATGTTCGCACTGCGATTCAGATAACGCATCAGATCGGAATCCTCATCGGACCCGATCATCTCAATCATCCTCAGCGATCCGATCGAACACCGGCGCCGTCAGCCTGCCTCTTGCATACTTCGCCCACTTTTCTTCCGGGAATCTCCACACGACGGTTTTGAATTGTACGTAGGCTTCTTTGGCTTTGTTGCCTTTGAGGTAGGCGTCTCCGGACCAGTAGAGGGCGGCGGGCTTCATGTCGCTGGTGGGGTGGGCCTCGGCGAAGGCTTTAAAGTGGTCGCCGGCCTGGATGAAGTTGCCGGAGAGGATGTAGCAGAGGCCCTGCTTGAAACCGACCTTTTCGACCTGTTCGTGATCGGGGTATTTGCTGACAAAGCGCTCGAAGACGCTCGATGATTTATCGTATTCGCGGCGATTGAAGTAATAAAGGCCGATGCGGATCATGGAATCGCTGACCAGCGCGGACTGCGGGAACTGGTAGGCCAGGCGGACGTACTCTTCGCATGCGTCGTCGAAGCGGCCGAGCTTTTCGAGGCACATGGCCGTCTTGTACTGGGCGTCCGCGGCTACCGGGCTTTCGGGCCACTTCATGATGACCTGGCGGTAGGTCCGGATGGCATCGAAATAACTTTCACGTTCCTGGGCGACGTTTCCGAGCAGGTAAGATGCCTCATCCAGGTATTCGGCCTCCGGGTGGTGGACGATGAGTTCGGTGAGGATTTCCTGGCCCTCAGAGAGGTGGCGAAGGCCGCCCTTCTTTTCCTTGTTCTTGATGAGGGCCCGGCCGAGGTAGTAGTGGCATTCGCCGATCTTGAATTCGGTCTCGACTGCGATGTCGCCGTCCGGGTATTTGCGGCTGAAGGCCATGAGCGTGCCGTCAGTGCCGGTGACAACGGGGATCTTGACAAGTAGCGTGACAGGGCCTTTGCCACGGGTGTTCTGCATGTCTTCGTAACTGGCATAGATGGTCGTGCCGAACTGCGCTTCGAGCTTGTCGTTCTGCGGGTTCGGGTCGTTGGGCTCGATAGAAAGGGGCAAGGTGAACTGCCCGCTGTGGGTGAGAGACTCGCGAAGCTTGACAGTGAGCTTGTCGCCCTTGTTGGTTTCGAGGAAGACGTTGAGCTCGTCGCGCTCTTCGCTGGTGTCGCCGTCCGGGTCGCTGACATAGAGGTAGAGCTTTTCGCCGAGGTGTGCGGTCTCCACTCGTTCTTCGTACTCGCTGTCATAAAAACCAAAGTTCGCGTCGGTGATGAGGCGGGCCAGATCTTCACGCTCCTCCGCGAGGGGGTTGTCAGGGACGGCGTTGTCGTTGTAGACCGCGGAAATGGTGTCCGAGCCCATCGCATTGATCACCGGCACCTGCGTGGTTTCCTTTTTCTTCTTCGATGTGGTCGCCGCGGATTCGTCAAATTGGAAGGCTTCAATTTTGAACGAGGGGCTGCCCTTGTCGCCGAGCGCGAGGTCGATTTGGCCGATGAAGAGTCCGGGAAGTTTGTGTTCCGGGCCGCCCCACATCTGGCGCCATTCGTGTTCCCAATTGTGGCGATAGTAGTGGTAGCGGAATTCGCATTCGACCTCGACCTCCGCGCCGCCGGGGTCTGTCTTCAGTTTGACCTTGACCTTGGAGTTGCCGTCGGTAGCCGCGTCGGGATCATAGACTGCGAGGTAGAGCTTCTTCTCGGGAGCGAGGAGCTTGACCGTGCCGATGGATTCCGGGTCGTATTTCGGGATGCGGTGGTACCGGATCTCTTCGTCCGCTATCAGCACCATGCCGCGTGTGGGCATGTTTTCATAGAGGCGGGCCTGGCGCTCAGTGCGGTTGCCGGGAAAGGTGTTTTCCTCGTCCCAGTAGGAGAGCACGATACTGTCGCCTTCTTTGAGAAAGAGCGTGTCCGGTTGCTCGTCCGCGGAGGTATCGACCTCTTTGACGAAGATACCGGTGTAGGGTTCGGTCTCGGTGGCTTCAAGTCTGAGCATCGCTCCGCTCGACGTGCGCACGGTGAACGGCACACGATCTCTGCCGTCCGTCTTGTCCGCGTCGTATTCGGTAATCTGCACGATGAAGCGCTCGCCGGCTTCTACGCGGTAGACATCAAAGTCCTCTCTGTGCCGGTTGCCGTTTTCGTCTTCGTGGAAGTAATGCCGGATGGCCTTGATCGTGCCGTTATAGAAGGTGGCGCTGAGGCTTTCGCGCAGGGTGTTGGGCTCGCCGGGGTAGATGTTCTTTTCGTCCGTGTAGGCCGCGGTCAGTGTGTCGCCGGGGCTGATTTCGAGAATGTTGTTCGTTGCCAGTTGATGGACGTCGATGTCCGGCGGCAGGAGTAGCTTATCTTCCGGGCCGAACACCTTGAGCTCGGCGATGGCGGGCGCGTCGTTTGTGAATTCACGAATGACGAGCTTGAGGAAGCGCGTCTCGATGGTTGGGAACGTGATGGTCGCGCCGGCTTTGTCTTCGGTCTCGGTGAGCTCAAATCTGGTGCGCGGGCTGATCTCGAATTCGCCGATTTCCGGATAACGATGGAACTTGTCTTTCACAACGATGCGGATGTAGCGTCCGACAGCCTTACCCTCCTCAAATTCGTGAATATCGTCCTTGGGGCTGCTGAGGCCCTCGGATTCATACACGACCTTCCAACCGTCGAGGTCGCGCTTCTGGCCGGGGTAATCGCCGGATTCCTTTTCCACGTAGAGGTTGTAACGCCGGGTTTCGTAAGAGGTGTTGTGCGGGCGAAGATTCGTGCGGGCGATGTCGAACGCCTTGCCGAGATCGATATCAATGACCCATTCGGTGACGCCCTCTTTGCCGCGCCAGCGTGACTCACGGTCTCCGTTGGCTTCAAGGATCTTGTTGCCCCAGTTGGTGTATCGCCCGTCGGGATCCCAGACGACCTTTGCGCCCATCAGCGCGTTTTCCTGCGGGTGAGAAGCGAGGAGGTCCCACTCCTTACGATTCTTCGATGCGAGCAGGTCATAGCGAAGGATGCGGCGGTCTTCGTCTTCCTTGAAGCCTTCGCCGCGGTGGAAGGAAAGTTTGTTGACCTTGAAGACCTCTTTGAGATCCGCGGCGAGCCATTTGGGCGTACGGCCGTCCATGCGGCCGACCCATGCCTTGGAAGCGTCCTTTGAACCGTCGATGGCAAAACGCGCGCCGTGGCCCTCAGCGCTGTCGGATGCGAGGGTATCGGCCGGGCGCAGGGCCGTGCCGACCTGGCCGCGGAATTCACCCGTGTGCGGGCCGGATTCTTCCAGCTTGACCGATACGGAATCGCCGCTGGCGGAGGTGACCATCACCTGGATGGAATCGGCCGCATTGGTGCGATCACGGTCTCCATCTTTGACGCGGAGGTAGAGCGGGTTGCCTGGCTTGAGCTGCGTTTCGTCACGGAAGAGACGGTAGCCTGAGCGGCCTTCTTCCCTGTTGAACATGTCTGGATCGATTTCGTCGGTTTCTTCATCCTTGATTTCGGTGGCCGATGCCTCGAGGGTCGCGTCACCAGCGACCTTGATGACCTGTTCCATATCGCGGTCGTCTTCAGAGAGAATGAAGTCCTGCGCAAAGACAGGGTCGTAGCGGTAGGTGACGGTGGAGGCCCCGTTGAGCTGGAGGATGTTGTCGTCCTTCTGCGGCTCGCCAAGCGCGGTATAGAGCCCGCCGACAAAGAGCCCCGCGCCGGCCTGCGACCGGGTGAGGAAGATCTTCTCGACGTCGCCCTTGCTGCCATCCTCGTTGGTAATCTCGACGATGATGGGCACGTCGGTCGCTCCGCGAGTGAGGTTAAGGTTGCGATCGCTGAGGCGGATGCGCAGCTCGGAGCCGGGTGCGACCTGACGTTTGCTTTCGCCGCTGAACGCGCCGATGAGCTTGAGTGTGTCGAGGGCCTCTTTGTACCGGCCGCGCTGGTGATACACGATGCCCAGGCGATAAATAATTTCGTCCGCGGTGTCGTGTCTGGGATTGAGAGCCAGCACGGTCTTGAATTGCTCTTCCGCCTTTTTGGGCTCGCCCATCGTGTGGTAAAGGATGCCTAGCATCAGGTTGGCCCGTGCGATGACCTGCTCGTCGCGGGAAGTAGTGGCGAGCGTTTCAAAAATCTCTTCTCCTTTGATGTAGATCTTCTGCGCCATGAGTGTCTGGCCGATTTTGAAACGGGCGTCAATGGCCGCGCCGGTGCCATCGAAGATGTTGACCACGGTGGCGTATTCGTCCCGTGCGATGTCGAATCGTTCGTCGCGGAAATAGCAGTCGCCGAGGAGAATCTGCACCTCGCCCTTCGATTGGGACGCCATATTCTTGTTGTCCATGTGCTTCACCATGAAGAGGCGGCAGTAATCGATTGCGTGGGCGATCTCCTTTTCAAAAATCATCCGGCTGACCACGATCTTGATGAACTCCGGATGGATGAGGTGCATGTATTTTTTGAAGAGGTCTTTGCTGTCGAGATATTTCTGCCAGGAGAGTTCCTCTTCACCGGCCTGGGCGAAAACGTTGCCCCAGAGGAGGCCGGCTTCTTCTAGCTTTGAATCGATGGCAGCGAATCCAGCGCCCGACTTTCCGAGCGCTGTGCCCATGGCCTTTTCTACATCCTGCACCCGTTCCTTTTTGTAGCCGGTGTTGTTCCGTGCGAGGGCGCGGTAGAGCATGGCCGCCTCGCCGTAGCGTCCGGCTTCCATCCTCTTGTCGATGAGCTCCTTGATCTTGTTCCAGGTGGAATCGTGCTTCTTGGGTGACAGAAGGATCAGTTTCTGCAGGGCGATCGCGGCCTCCAGATAATCGCCTTCCTCTTCGTAAATCTCCGAAAGAGAAGTGAGCGGTGTGATGATCTCGTAAGTGTTGGCGAGTGCGGAAATGAGACGCCCGCAGAATTCTTTAATCTCGGGCTTCGGACGTTTTTCCTCGATGTAGTATTGGAGGAGGCGTGCCCACGAATGGCGAATCTGGTGATGCGGATTCGCGCCCCAGTAATCGATGACCTCTTCGTAAACCTTGCGGGCCTGTGCGTGCTTTTCCTGCCGCCGATAGATCTCGGCCATGTTCCACGAGCAGTACATGTTTTCGGCCCACTTGGTGCGATGATTTACCCAGACGTCCTTGTATGCCTTGACGGCTTCGTCTGGTCGCTTTTCGTAATCGTGGACGAGACCGATGCGGTATTTGAATTCGGCGACGCGGTAATGATCGGGGTTGGCCTGCACCCACTGTGTGAGCATGGGAATGCGATGCGGCCCGGGGATATCGTAGCAGCGCAGGGTGGACTCGAGAGCTTCGTTGCTCTTTGGCCAGCGCGAAACAATCATGCGGAAAATGGGCAGGGCACGTTCACGCTGTGGTGTATGACGGAACGCTTCCGCAGTACGATACATCATGCTTAGCGCGTAAGTGTGCTGGCGATGTTTGCCGACCCACTGCTGGCCGTATTGCGCGGCCTCTTCGTATTTCTTGATCCGGTGATAGGCATCCATCAACTGTCCCCCTGAGCCGGCCGGATCGGCATCCGGATGGTTGGCATACTTGAGGGCCCATTCGAGCGCTATCTTGTAATCGGCCGGCGTGCGGTGGGTATAGGAATAATAGATCGACCTGGCGAGGTGCGGATCTGGCTGGCTCTGAAAAAGCTGCGCGCAGAGCTCACGGCCTCTGGGCTGATTGTCCCAGTAGCTGTCGGAAAAGCAGACGTCGTTTATGCGGCGGCGGATCTGCTGGTTGTCTTTTTCGTTCGGCCACTTCTCGAGGAGGCCGAGGTAGGCATCGACGGCCTTCTCGAATTGCCGATTGCGATCGTAGATCTGCGCAAGGCGAAGATGCGGGTAACGTTCTTTCGGCGTCATCTTGCGGAGCGCCTCGAAAGCATCGAGCGCCTTGTGGTAACGCTTCTGCCGTTCGTAAGAGTTTCCGAGCGCGATGAGCTGCGGCTCTTTGAGCTCGGCGAGGTCTGGCTCGACATCGTCCGCGCGATTCTGCAGTGCGAGGACTTCGCCCTTCGCACGCTCGGCTGTGGCCTTGAGGTTGGCGTCGAGACCTTCTTTCGCGAGCAGCGCCGCGTATGCTTTGGTAGCGCCGGAGAGGTCGCCGTTAGCATGGAGGCAAAGCCCAACGATGAGCTGAGACTGCGCGTCATCAGGCTTTTTCTTCGCTTCGGCGAGGAGTTTGTTCACGATTTGCCCACGGTAGCGATCGACATATCGACGCGAGTATCCAAAGCCGCTGCGATCCCGGATGACCGGCATGATGGCGAATGCTTCGAGCTGGCCGAGGGTGTCGCCCTTTGCACCGAGCGCTACGCCGTACTCGACGGCCGCCCAACCCCAGGGATCGTCATCCATGTTCTCATCCATCATGGCCTTTGCCTCAGCGATAGCCTTGTCGAACTGCTTGGCCGCAATCAGCGCACGGGCAGCGAACACGCGGGCGAATCGGGCGTTCTTTGAATTCGGGTGCGCCTGGTAGATACGATTGAACGCCTCATAAGCATCGGCCGGTTTCTCGAGCTTGGTGTAATTGCTCTCGATGCGGGGCAGCGAGTAATCCGGATTCGGCCAGTGCGCATGATCGGGATACTTGACGCAGATGGCTTCGAGAGCTTTGGCGGCTTCCTGGATCTTTTCCTGCTTCGGATAGATGGTCGCGCCGAGAGTCCAGTGTCCGCGCACGAAAACATCCGCGTTGTCCGGCAGCTTCTGAAACGAAGCCTTCACTGCTTTCTCCGCTCCGGCGACATCTTCGAGGTACAGAAAATTCCCTGCGATGAGCTCGTAGAGATGGCCGCTCTGATAGCCGGGCTGAATCTCTTCACACTTATAGAAAAACTCATTCGACTTTGCGTACTGTTTTACGTCGCGCAGGCGATAGGCATACGTCCAGTGATCGCTCACGTCCTTCGGATACTTCTGGCAGACCTCGGCCGCGACCTTGAGCGTCTCTTCCCTTTCCTTCAGCTCCCAGAGGCGGTCGCGCATGTACTGCCATGAATGATGAACCCGATAGTCCTCCGGGTATTTGGCGATGAATTCCTTCCAGGCAGCCACCGCAGCCTTGCGATCTCCGGCCGCGTAATAGCCGTAAGCAAGGTCATACGCGACACTGGGATTGGGCTTGATCTTGAGCGCTGACTTGTAAGCCTCGACCGCATTCGCCTGCTGGTTCACACGATGCCGCAGCATGTAGGCAAGCCGCATGGTCTTCTCATAAAGATCCTCCGCCTTGGGATACCACTTGATGTAATTGCGATATTCCTGAACCGCTCGCTGATAGTCACGAATACCGCCGTCCTCGCAAAGATAGGCAAGCCGCCCCTGCGCCTTCTGGCGGCCTTTGTAATTCGGATAATCCTTGACGACCCTGGCGTAAAGCTCACCAGCCTCCTTCGGGCGACGCAGCCGGTATTCGGTCAGCCATGCTGCATGATCGAGTGCTTCAGCAGCTTTGGCATCCTTGGGATGCTGCTTCACAAACGCGAGCCATTCGCGGGTAGCGTCCCGCCACTTGCCGAGGACATCCTCATAGATCGCGGGAATGCGCAGCCGGAGCTCTTTGACGTTTGCCTCCTTCGTATGCCGCCGGATGTACTGCTTGTATTGCGCAATCGCCCTCAGAAAATCACCCCGGGCTTCATGGGTTTTGCCAAGGAGGAACCGGCCTTTGATGGCTTCTTTTGTATCCGCATGCTCACGCAGCAGTGCTTCGTAATTCGTAGAGGCACGGAGAGGGAGGCCCGCCGCAACGAGGGCATCCGAAAGTCTGAGATGGACGGAAGGCGCTTGCTTGTCTTTCGCGTTTTTGTCAAGGAATGCTGAATAATTGTCAGCCGCGACAGAGAATTCTTTCTTGGTGAATGCATCATCACCTTCCTTGAGTAATTCGGCAGGAGACGCCGCGGCTGTAGTGTCTTCAGCGAAAGAGAGGCTGAATGTCAGAAACGATAAAGTGACGGCATGAATGGCCAGTCGAGTGGTCATGGATGTCTCCGAATGTTGGGTAAGTTCTATTGTCCTGTCGTCTGGTGCTTTGGAATGCTGCGACTTGTCTCAGCTCTTGCCAGGATTCCTCTTCAAGGCGGGGCTATGAGAATGAGCTGCTTCTCGATAACATTTGCAGGAGCGAAGAGCAATCACCACGACTGTTGATCGTTACTCCATCCAGACAACCCATTCAGGTTTGTAGTCCCGCCTCTGCGGAATTCCAGTCTTCAAATGTGCTCGGTAATAGGCTACCGCGCTCCAAAGTAAGTTTTCCGGCCACGCTGCCCTCAGTTTGAGGACGTAGATGATCAGTTCAGCCGCCGGGTTCGCAAGCTTCTGTGACAAATCGAGACAGAGATGCTGCAACGACTGGATAACCAGCTACAGTTGCGGCGCCAGGGCCGCTTCAAAGGAGGAGACAACAAATGGAAGAGAATGCAGAACTGATGCCTGTGCTTCAGTTGGAGGATCTGGCAGCTCTTGAGGCCGCCCAGGAGCACCTTGGAAATCACGGCTACAAGACCAGCGTTGGACCGTTCAGCGAATTACCAGTGGAGACCCACGAAGACTGGATGACTCCCGAAAATGGCGGGTATCTCTTCTATCTGGAGAAGGCGAAGTACGAACCGGCGATGACCATGCTTGGCGAATTCTTCGGGTGCACTGAGTGACCTATCGGCCCAGGAAGGAAAGGAGTGCCGGCTCCAGAGAATGCATCAGATATCGATTTGCTTTTCGTCAGGCTGTTCTTTCCTGATAGCACGCGGAAGAATGCGCTTGTCCTGGGTCAGACTGTCTTCCCGATGACTATCCGTATATCTTTGCTCTTCATCCTGGCTGGGGGCTTCAGACTGGAGCTGTCTGCGGAATACACCCGCCTCTCGAGGTCCCTCTGGTGGGAGCCCTGCCAGTACGATGCCGGCACGAGCGCCCTCTTCCATCTGGATGCAAAGGGCAAGAAAGAAGAGGCCGTCGATTTCGACGCGTTGGATGATGAACCTGACCTCGATGACATTGGCGATGATGAGACGGCACCGGTGAAGAAAACTGACCACTCGAGGAGCGCGGAGAATGCCGTCCCGAGTGGACAATCCGCTACGCTGCTCGGCAAGGCCGCATTCGTCGAGCATGGCCGGTTCGGTGGTGGACTGAAACTC
>JASLXP010000331.1 GCA_030740295.1 Planctomycetota bacterium | reverse complement strand
TCTCCGAGCACGTGGGGCTTGATGCGAATATGACCGTAACCCGGCTTGGACTCTCGTGTGCCATAGAAACTGGGCTCCTGTATGCCGGCGATACTGTCATAGAAAAACCTGCTGACGCCGGCCAGAAAAATCATGCTCTCTTCGGCGTGATAGACGTGATTAATCCATTCTTCCACCTTAGTGCTTAGACTCCAGCCTTCCCACACCGTGGTCGCGCCCTTGGAAATCATGTAGCCCCATCCGGGAAATTCAGTAGTGTTCACCGCTTTGTAGACCACATCGCCGAGACCGTGATCAACCAGCGCCTCCATGAAACCTGGCAGACCAACGTGCCCCACACGCATTTTATCGCCATTTTTGCTGATAGTTTTGGCGATGTTCTCGATAAGCTGCTGCTCGTTCTTTTGAGGAACAATATCGAGAGCAAGCGCCAAGATTTCGGAAGTTTGCGATTTTGTCGCATAGTGACCCGTCTTGGGATCGAGCCAGGTCTTGTTGATGACGGCGTGGATATTCCGGGCCAGCTTCGCGTAACGTTCCTCTTGAGCCTTCTTGCCCAACACCCTGCTCATGTCAGCGAGCACCCTGGCATTCTGATAATAGTAGCAGGTCCAGATATACTCCCTTGGTGTTACTTTGGTGGAGAAACTCCAGCCAGGGACGCTTCCGGTCTTAGGCAGCATGTGCTCACCGAGCCAGCCTTTTCTTACGATATGAGTGGAATCGGCTAATTCCCGTCCTATGAAATCAACCCAGGCCTTTACCTTCCGGTAATGCTGCTCCAACAGTCGCTGGTCGCCATGGCATTCGTATAAATACCAGATCAGCATTGGATAAGAGGCATTCTGGGAAACATCGCTCTGGCGCTTCATACCGGGCAGAATGGGTACGATATCTGAAAGGTCGCCGCTGTCTGAACTCCCGAGCTGAATGTCACGGGCAAACCTGGTCAATAGCTCAGGCATGAATTTGCGTATTGCAAGGGTTCCGAAAATACCGCACGGCTCATTGTAGGCGATGGGCTCCCTGTGCACGCAGTCGATAATGATGCCCTTCAGGGCGACCTTCAGTGAACGCTGAATGTTTCCGTGGATCCGGTTCAGAAGTTCGTTGGAACAGGAGAACCGGCCGTGCATGTCGACATCGGTGTAGACCTCCCGACCCTGCAGCGTATCGAGCGAGGGTTTTCCTTCGAGCCTCTCCACGCGAACATAGCGGACAGGGTGAAACGTGAAACGCGGTTCATACGTTTCACCCTCGGAATCGCCTTTGAGGATATAGGTATCCTTCTCGCCCACCGTCCAGCCTGCGGCTATCGAATCATAGTGGATCGTGATCTTAGCGCCGGGGTTGCCCTTGGTTTTCAGACGCACCCAGCCGCCGAAGTACCGGTCGAATTCAAACATCCATCCGCCGCTCTTGTGTTTGGTGATCTTGATCGGCTTGAAAGTGTTCTGGACCTTCATGGGCGGGACTGTTTGACTTATCAACCGGCCCTTTGGCGCCGGAAGAACCGCGACGTCGCTCCACTTGCTGTCGTCATAGCCGACCCTGTTCCAATTCGGTTCTTCGAGCCGAGCGTCGTATTCTTCGCCAGCGACGAGTTGGTTGGCCCCGATCGCTCCGCGGGCGGTCTTCCACGTTTTGTCGGTCAGCAATTGCGTCTCGGTTCCATCATCATGGGTAACGGTCATCTGCAAGATAGCTCGCGGCTCATATCCCCAGGGCCCGCCCTTTTCCCATGCCAAAATGCTCGAAGCGCTATACCACCCGTTGCCCAGCATTATACCAATAGCGTTCTTGCCCGGTTTGAGAAAACTCGTGACGTCGTAGGTTCGATACGAGACTTCCTTGGAATAGTCCGTCAGATTGGGCGAAAGCACATCGTCCGAGACTTTCTTGCCGTTGATGTACAGTTCACTCCAGCCCAGCCCGCTCAAGCGCACCCGCGCTGCCCGGACGGTCTTGGTCAAGGCGAACTCCTTCCTCAGCAGCGGCGCCGGGGCGGCCGCGGCGGAGGAGGAGGCGAAAATGCGGTTAACTTTGACAGCAGGAGGGAACTTCGGGGATTTGCCAGCGTCGTAAACCCTGAATTCGAGGATGCCGGTTGAAGCCCCGTTTGAGTCGAATTCCAGCTTGAGTTTTGACGTGGTTACCGCTTTGAAAGTTGTCGTGTTGTACTTATCGCCTTCAACGCCGAGCCCGACCGGATTCTTGACCGGCGTGAAAGCCTTTCCGTCCCAGTACAGAACTCGCGCCGCCCTGGGCGGACGCACTCCGCCTTTATCGTCGAACCAGTACACATCGACGCTGTCGACATTGACCGGCTTGGGCCATTGGTATTGAATCCATTGGGTCCCTTTCTTGGGCCAGTTACCGTATGCGCCGTAGCGTTTGTCTTTGGAATTCTTCAGCTTGAAGCCGTCATTGACCGCGTCGAGCATCTCGTGCTTCGAGACGTACGATGTTGACGGCTTTGCAAACAGTGCGACATTGGCCCGGCCGGGCTTGGCGGCGTCCAGAAGCGCAGCAGGCGGACCCGGCAGCGCGACCCCGATCCATTTACCCTTCCAGTCGCTTTGCTTCATGAGCCCCATTTCAAAGCTGACCGGTCGGCTCCACGTCGATGGGCGGCCCTGATGGTCCCAGACACGAACCTTCCAATAGCACTTTTCGCCGCTGGCGAGTGGTTTTCCTCGATATTCGACGTTCACCGAGCGGTTGGAATTGACCTTACCGCTATCCCATTTGTCGCCCACGTTTGCCTGCAGTTTTTTCACGCTTGTGGCAACCAGGACGCGATACGCCGACTGCAATTGTGACCGCCGGTCGGACTTAAACAGCCAGCCGAAGCGCGGTTGGGGCGTATCGACGCCCAGCGGGTTGGTCGCGTACTCGCAGGCCAGTTCCGATGGCGCCAGTTCCGCTTGCTGCTGCGGTTTTCGTTTCTGGGCCAAGAGCCATTCGTAGAGCTTCGGGTTCGCATAAGTCTTTGACCAAGAGTTGTGCCCAGCGTCCGGATAGATGGTGAACTTGATCGACGCACCGGCCGCCTTGAGCGCATCGACCGTTTTCTGATGGCCGGATAGCTTGACAATTCTGTCTTTTGCGCCGTGAAAAGCCCAGAAGGGAATGTGCGTCACCTTCGACTTGTTCGGCCAACTGTTGCCGTGGCCGCAGATAGGCGCAGCAGCGGCAAAGACCTTGGGATGCCGGTTGACAATGTTGTAGCAACCAAAGCCGCCCATGCTTATGCCCGTTACGTAAACACGATCGTCGTCCACTCGACCCAGAAGTTTCTTCTCATGGTCAATGATGTTCTTAACCTTGTCGATCGAACCAGTCATCCACCAAAATTCTTTCGGCTTCGGATTGGCGTTCTTATCGCGCAGCTTG
>JASLXP010000330.1 GCA_030740295.1 Planctomycetota bacterium | reverse complement strand
GGCGTCGATGAATAGCCGGGCGCCATGTGCGACATCTCCGCAGGCAAAGATATCGGGCGCCGTGGTTTGACATGTCTTCACGTTGACTTTGATCAAGTCCCGTTCAAGTTCCACTTTATCCTCTGGGCCGAGGAAGGAAAGATCCGAAGTCTGACCGATGGCGAACAAGATGTTGTCGGTGTCGATACTCTCCGTAACAGATTCATCCAAGTCGGGGCTGAATCGACCCTTTTCATCGAAAACAGAGGCGCACTTCACCATGCGGAGTGTTATTCCGCCGCTGTCTTGCTGGACGATGTCCCGCGGTCCCCATCCGTCGTGAAGCCGGATCCCTTCCTCTTCGCCCTCAGTGATTTCCCGCTCATCGGCGGGCATCTCGGGGCGCTGCTCCAGGCAAACGATGTGCACCTCTCTATCACCTTCGAGGCGAAGAGCGGAGCGGGCCACGTCGTAAGCCACGAATCCACCGCCGATAACAACGACCCGGCGGCCGAGCGGCAGGGGAGCGCCCTCATTGAAGCCACGCAAAAACTCGAGTCCATCGTGAACATTGGGGAGGTCGGTTCCGGGGAGAGGAAGCTTGCGGCTCCGGGGAAGGCCCACACCGAGAAAGATGGCCTTGAATCCCTGCTTTCTCAGATCTTCAATGTTGAAATCACGACCCAGGCGCATGTTGTATTTGAGCTCGATCCCCAGCGAGAGGATGGCCTGGATCTCATGCTGCACCTGTTCACGGGGGAGTCGATAAACTGGAACGCCCACCGCCAGCATTCCGCCAGGAACCGAATCGGCTTCGAAGACCGTCACCTGGTAACCGAGCCGGCGCAGATCATGGGCCACGGTCAGCCCGGCAACACCAGCGCCGACGACGGCCACCTTCTCGTAATCGCCATGGTCGGGAGGCAGCATCCGTTCGTCGCAAGCCTTGTGATAGAAAGCGTCGTCTCCGTTTCCGGGCCCGTACTTTTCCGTTACATAGCGTTTCAGAGCGCGGATAGCGACCGGGGCGTCAAGATCGCCACGACGGCAATTGGCCTCGCAAGGAGCACCGCAGATCATTCCACAAATGGAAGCAAAAGGATTGTTCGCCCGGGCGATTTGGTAAGCGTCTTCGTCACGGCCCTCCGCGATCGCACTGACATATCCGGAAACATCGGTATGGACCGGGCAGGCGCTCCGGCACTTGATATTTCCGATCCAGTATTTGGAGTAATCCATCCACAGCTCCCGTTCCGCTTTGGGAAGGGGGGTGGGGCGACGTATTGTCGAACCGGAAACATGAGCGGCAAGCTGTATCAGATTCAGATCGCCGACGGTGCCGAAAGCCTCGAAGGCGGCTTGGGAACGGGGCGCGGTATAGCTATAAACGATACTGGAGACGGCGTGAGCAACCAAGCCCCCTCGTAACAGCGACACGAGCAGCCAAACGATGACCGCTACAAGGTGGATCGTTGTCTCCCAGCCCCAGAGCACCGGCAGGAGGTCCAGCATGCGCAGTGCCAGGATGATGCCGGTAATCAGGATGATGCCGATTAGGACGGCGTCAATCTTGAACATCTTCCCTGCGGTTGGTTTGAATAGCTTGTCCGATCTGTACCTGGCCAGGATACCGGCGAAACCGACGGCCGTTGTCAGTCCCAGGAGGCCGTGGATCCAGGTCAAGATCCAGCCCCAGCCCCCGAAGACACCCGCCATGCCGCTAAAGTAGACGATCGCCAGCATGATCCCGGTAAGCAGGACCGTAGCCATGCCCAGGTGAAAAATGCCGGAAAAGCTATTGGCTCGAAAGGTCCTCCTAACAAGTATCTCAATCAATCCGGGTGGATTGAGTGAATTCGCGGCCTCCCGTGATTCTTCTTTCTTACTGCTGGCCAAGATCAGCCTTCTTCCTTTTCAGAAGCAGTTGGACGTTTTACCCTGCTCTTGCGCAAATGGAGGCACAAGCCGCCCACGATTGGGAGCCAGCCCAGGTGAGCGATCCGAGTGATCATGGCTTTGGCCCGGGCCTGGAGCGAGTATCTCCGGCCCAAACCAAAACGCTTTGCCAATAACGGTTCGTTGAATTCTTCTTCCTGGAACAAGATGAGAGTGTTGGTGTCCTCAGGGTACAAAAGAATCCCGCCTACCTCTTCCGCCCGCTGCCGGCCCTGCTCGATGATTTCACTGAGGGGACCGCACGACAGTGCGTCATAGTTGGCCTTCTCGCAAGCCTGAACACAGGCGGGCTGCAGACCCTCCGAAATTTTGTCGTAGCACATGTCGCACTTGAAGAAGCGGGCCGGAGTGGATTGATAATGCAGAGAATTATCGAAAGGACAAACGCTGAGGCAAGCGAGGCAGCCAATACATTTATTGTCGTCCAGGGTCACCGGACCGAGGGCCGTCTTTTCCAGAGCTCCGCCCTGGCAGAC
>JASLXP010000329.1 GCA_030740295.1 Planctomycetota bacterium | reverse complement strand
GTTTGGATGCTGCAGCCAGTCTTCGGCATACTCGGCCAGACCGGGCGGGAGGTGATTCTTGACGTCCATCCAGGGCATGAACCCCAGCCAGCGGCCGTGTTCAATTTCATCCCATACTTCCGATGCCTCAGCCGGTGTGTGCGGCCCGGGCATTCCATGACGGCGACGCAGGTCGGGAGCGATGGTGGTCATCCACCAGCGGATGCGTCTGCCCGGCTTAAACGCGCCCGGCCAATCTACTTCGGTCAGTTCAAGGGGGATCGACCACGCGCACATGGCCACCAGACTCGGTGGACGCAACTTTGCCGTTTGCCATTGCATCCACGCGTTGTAGGACGCGCCGATAGTGCCGACCGATCCATTGCACCATTCCTGATTCGCCACCCATTCGACTGCATCGTAACCATCTTCCGCATCGCCGGTATTCTCTACCGTAAACGGCACATAATCGCCTTCCGAAGCATACCGGCCGCGCGTGTCCTGAGTGACTACAACATACCCAGCCCGAACGTAACGCTCGTAACCCGCTCCTGGTTTGCCATAGGGCGTGCGGAGCAAAAGTCCTGGAAATGTGCCACTGGCATCGGGACGAAACACATTCGATCTCAACAGAACACCATCCCTCATGGGAACGTCAACGTCTGATTCTTTGATGATGCCGAGGGCGCCTTGATAATCGCTCATGATGTGTAGTTGGGATGATGGTGGGACAGAATGACGGAATCTCCAGGCTCTCGGACTCTATCGTCATGTTCTTCCCAATCATTATCCGCAAGGCCATCGCAGTTCCATCCATTCTGTGAAGTCCGGCCCTCGAATGGGATGGTCATGGTCCTGATCACGGGCGCAGATAAGGCGAATGGCACCAGGCAAACTGGACCCAAGATTGTGTTTTCCGGTGACGCTTGAAACAAGGCGATTCGGCGTTACCTGGCCGACACGTGACCTAGAATGTCACGGCTTACAGGATCCTCTGTGGATTGCCTGTGAAGTCTCGCGGCCATTCGATGAAGCTGTTCGGCCTTCAGAAATGTGCCGTGCCGGACGACCTGCTTCACCTTCGCGACATCGTGGATTTCCTTTGTCGGATCACCAGCAGTGATCAGAAAGTCAGCCTGCAATCCGGGAGCGATTTCGCCTACCTGTTTGCTGATCTGCATGACCTTTGCGGCATTGCTGGTTGCAGCGCGGAGTGCGTTTACAGGAGCCAGCCCTGCATCAACCATTTGGATTATTTCATCGTGCAAACTGAAACCAGGCACGAGATATGGGAATGGCGAATCCGTGCCCGCGATAATGGTGATGCCTCGTTTCTGCATCTGCGCCAGGCACCTCTTCATTTCCACCACGCTTCGCTGGAGATTCAGTCTGGCCTCCGGCAGCCCGAACCGATTCGGATAGTTTTCCCAGGCTTGAAGGAACGCCGGGTGCACCCACCTCAATCTCTTGTCCTGCCGGAAGGCAGGCTCGTTGGTCCGGCCGATGCGATCCCAGACGACCAGGGTAGGGCACATGACCAGTCCCGAAGGCAGCAAGTCGTCACACAGGGCATTCAGTTCATCGACTGAACTTTGTTTCCATGCCGCCGCGCAGCCGCAGAGGTGTTCGATTTCATTGATCCCGGCTTCGGCTGCTTCTTGCGCGCTGAATTTCCCCAGGTGCGCGAGGATGTATTTGCCATGTCGCCGAGATACCTCCGCCGCTCCTGTCATCTGTTCGTGGGTGATCGTGACGTAAAGCTTGATGGCATCGACGTCCTTCTTAATCTGCGATTTCACCGAGGCTTCGATGGCAGCCCGGTCCTGGTGGGGCTTTCCCATGATTGGCCAGTGTGCTTCAGGGCCATCCAGCAGAGGTCCGCAGCAGAGGAAGTTCGGCCATAGAATCGGATTCGCCCGCGCCCGTCGACGACGTTCGAGCACCCAGTCCAGGTCATTCCCAACGTCGCGAATGGTCGTCACTCCCGCGGCCAGAAAGCCTGGTCGCATCCAATCACAGAAATGCACGTGCCCGTCGATAAGCCCCGGTAGAACAGTACAGCCCGGGAAGCGATGTTTCCTGAGACCGCGCGGGACGGCCTCGGCAGAGCAGACCGCACGAATGCTGCACCCTTCTACGATGACCGCCATGCCACTGCGGGAGCGCGACCACCGGCCGTTCCAGATATTCTCGGGCAGGATGGCGTACCGTGCGGATTTCTGGTCCGTCATAGTGACCTCTGTAGCGCAGACGATCAGCGCAGGCTTCTGCAGACCCGTCACAGAATCCCGCATTCAGGTTTGTACCCGATGCGCCCATCTCAGACAGTTAACGATTAGATTATTCGCCTTCCGGGAACAGCTCAAGACCTGTGATCCAGCGTGAGCTGTCACCTTCGGTGACCCAGTTGATACGGATCTTGCGGCCCTTTTTCAGGCTGGCAAAGCGCTCACGAAGCTTCTTAGTGACCGGCATTGTCGAAGTCTTGCCTTCAATGGTAACCGTGGCGCCACTCTCCTGCAGGGATACAAACCTGGCATTGGTGACACCGCGCCGTACTCGATCTTTCTGAGACTTCTTACTCGACTCTCGCTCGCGCCTTTCGGCGTCCCGTTTCGCTCTTGCGGCGGCCCACTTCTTCTGCAGGGCAGGAAACTCAGAGGTTCTTACCAACACCTCACCAACCTGAAGGTTCCGGCCTTTGTGTATGCCTCCTACTACGATCGAATCACCAACCTTAAGGCTGGCGTATCGCTCGCGCATATGTCTGTTCACCACGAAGGGCACGTTCTTTCCAATCGCCTTCTCCGCATTCTTTGCCCTGTTCTTCTTCCATGTCCTTTCTATCCTGGCAATCCGGAGCACGAAAGTTTCCGGCCCCTTCGTGACAATCGTCCCCTCGACCATGCCGAGGAATCCGTTCATGACATCGGGAACACCTGGTGTCTCTGCATCTGCAGAGACGCAGCAGGCAACCAAGCCTGAAAGCAAGACAACTCTGGCCACGGCCAATCGTGTTCTTTTCATTTCTGATCTCCTTGGGTAAGACCGGGGGTACCTGATTGCAGTGCTGGACAATGTGTCCCTCACCAAATCGCTAATCATCGTACGAAGAAGAAACGGATCTGCCCGTTTCGCCGCCGGATCAACTGACGGCTTCACGCAGGCTGTAACAGGTCAAGTGGCCGGTTTCCGTGCGCGAGTAAAGGCATCCGGGGCTTGCCAGGATCGCTGACAATTCGCTTTTCATTCAAACTGAATCCACACCGGGCTGCTCCAGGCGTGCACACCGTATGCACTGGAGATGTTCCAGTGTGGGTTCGACTCGTGCCCTTCGAACAGAACGTGGGCATAGTAATAGTGGCTTCCCGCTGCGCACTTGTTATCCACCCAATGAAGGTCGAGATCTTCATCGCCGCCTGCCTCAGTGTGCACGATTTCGCCATCACGCAGTATTTCCGCCTTTCGGATGCGTGATTCGCATTGAACATGAAGCGAAACTTCCGGTGGATCGCTCACGGACGCTTCACCGCCCATGAAGGTGCCGGAGACCATGAAGCGCAGGTCAGGACGCAGGCCGGTGGTGGCAAAGACGCGGCGATTCCAGAATGCATCGAAGATCCCTTCACGAGTGTTTTCCGTGGCCCAGACGCCGGTGAGTGCGCCGCCGATACCGGGTGTGCGCTCATGATTATCGCTTCCGCCAAAAAATCCGGTCCGCAAGCCGCGGCCGAGCATCTCATGCAGCTTGTCCACGAAGTCCGGCTTTTCCATGCAGTTCCACCAGCCGCTGCAGATTTCGATGTTTCGCTCAAGGGAATCGTCGGTCAGATCGAAAGGGCCAAGGTGATGATGATGCAGCAGCACCCGCTGGCCGGCCAGCTTTCTGACCAGGCTGGCGGGGTCAGGCGTCTCGCTTTCGTACCAGCAATCAACTGCACCCTCGGTGCCCGGATAGAGCACGCATCTGTGTGATGTGTGCTTGTCACCCAGTTTGGGGTTGCCGCACTTGGTGAACTCCCATCCGAGCAGAACGGTAAACTCGCCCGACCGGTTGAAGAATTCCGCGTTACGGCGATTGCGCTGCCACATGGCTTTTGAAAACGTCTCCGCAGAATACCAGTGAAAATCGTTCTCGGTGAAAGCGATGAAATCGAGCTTCGAGATGTCGCGCCCAAAGAGGTAGAGCTCGTCCTGCTCGCCATCCAGATCCTGCGACCACCAACTGTGGATGTGAGGGTCGCCGAAATAGAGTCTCATGCCCTGAGGTTGTACTGAGGGTTGGGATTCGACGGTTTCACGAATCTCGAACTTCTCACGCTCGCCGTTGGTTTCAAGATCCGTCGGCCGTTTGACGTCAAGCTGATCCAACCTGAGATGGTGGAGGTGATAAGGAATCCGATTCTGCCAGGCGCTCTCACGGGTCCGTGTCGCCACAAGAATATTGTCCCCTTCAGCGTCTCCTTCGACGACTACCATCGAGACCTTATCGAGTACGACCATGGGCTCTGATTTGAGCCCGATTGGATCGACCTCCACGGCGCACAACCTCCCCCAGGGCGGGTCCATTCCCTTCACATCTTCTTTCTCCTCCCAAAGCAGCCAGGCCCCCTTCTTGCGCGGTACAAGATGAGGTCGTCGCCGGTTGCCGCAGTAAGGCGCCATCCAGGGATTCATGCCGTGGTCGATATTCACGCACGCTACGTCCACCCATTCGCCGGCCGCACCGGGCAGGCGCGCGGAGACGACCAGTTCCGAATGGTAACCTGCGATACCGTCTTCGAGATGAACCAGCCTGTCGCGATTGCGCGCCGCGTAACAGATCTCTTCGTCATCCAGGCACACGGTGGCAAAGGTCTCCCATGTGCCGGCGGGGGAAGGCAGCACTTCGTCAAACTCTTCATCGTGTGTCCCAAAGATTTCCGTCGCCACCCTGAATTCAGCATCGATATATTCATCATAGCTTGCGATGAGCCCTGTCCCGGACGCAAAAACATCTGGCCTGGACAGGTAAGAATCGCCACTCTCAACGCCGCCGTCGAAGTTC